>CANFLS010000009.1 GCA_947447955.1 Flavobacteriales bacterium
ACATTGTATGCTTACATCGCAGGTGGATGTGCAGATTCAGTAACTCAAAAAATCACAATCAATGAAGCACCAAGAACATGTGACTTTATTGCAACTCCAGATTACGCAAGCGGATTCCACGGAATGAAAGTAGAACCGATGAACGGAAGTGGAGTAGTAGGTGGCCAAGCGTTGGTAAACTACATTTGGGTATTTGAAGGTGGTGGAACACAAAAAACAAGTGGAACATCAGCATCAACCAATTATGATTTCCCAGCTGATGGAACCTACAAAGTAACTATGCGTGCAAAAATGCAACAAACAGCTTGCGAATGTTCGGTAACTAAAAATGTAGTGATGAACAGAGCGGCAGCGAAAGATTTGCAAACATCTGGTGTAGCGGTTTATCCAAACCCAGCAGTAAGCAACTTCAATGTAGCATTAACAGAAACGTTCGGACAAAACATCAACATTTCAGTGATGAGCATGTCAGGACAATTGATTAAAACAGTATCAACTACCAACACCGGTTTGATCAACGTAGACGCAAGCAACTTAAGCAGCGGAGTTTACATGGTTCAAATTTCAAATGGTAACCAAGTTGTAACCCGTAAAATCAACATTCAGAAATAAAAAGTTGTTGGCAATTCAATTGCCTAAGTAATGTTTCATATAAAAAGGCGGCCATTGGCCGCCTTTTTTGTTTAGAAGCACTTCGTGCGTTTAGAAGAGCTTCGCTCGTTTAGGGTTTAGAAGCATTGCAATGCGTTATAAAGGGCATCGAAATTAGAAACAACATTCTAAACGACCGCTAGGTCTTCTAAACTTTTTTGACCCACATAAACTTTTATAAGCCATTATAAACCTTAAAATCCTTTTAATCCCAATCTTCCCGATAGCTATCGGGATAATCCGTCTAACCTTAAAAGAATCTGTCTAATCCTCCCGATAGCTATCGGGATAACCCGTCTAATCTGTCTAATCCCTTCTTAATAATCCCTTCTTAAGAAGAGGGCAAACCTTATACCTCTCTTCGTGGGTATCATCATATAACGCATTCAATGTATTGTAAACGTTTTTAATTCCCATCCGTTCTAAGAATTCAAATGGACCTTTCGGATAGTTTGTTCCTAATTTCATGGCCGTGTCAATAACTTAGGCATTTGCGGTTCCTTCTTGAACCGTGTAAAACGCTTCGTTGATAATCATGCAAATGATACGCGGTGTTACCATGCCCACTCTGCTATCAACTTTTGTTGATGTGGTGTAACCCAATATTTGAAATAAATCTGTTGGGATTTCAATATCATAAGGATTTGTATATTCTAAAGTGGTGCGCTCAACCATAGTTGGTAACGCATTGATGCCAATAATTTTATTGCCGGTAGGTTTTATTTTATTTTCAGCAAATGCGCCTTCCAATGAAATATTAACAGCACTTACTAAAAATAAGGTTTTTGTATTGGTTGAATACGAAAGGAGATTTGTGTAATTTTCGTCGAAATCTAAATCAATAAAAACATCAAAATCGGCATGAGATTTTGTATCTTGCACCCATGCGTAGGAATTTGCGTTTAAATTTTTGGCCTTCCAAGCTTCCGCTTTTTTACCTGTTCCCAATACTGCTATTTTCATGTGCATACAAAAATACAACAAAGATGATGAGAGAAACTATTTTTACAAAAAATGCTCCTGCTCCAATTGGTCCTTATAGCCAAGGAGTCCGTTTTGGAAACACCTATTATTTTTCTGGACAAATTGCTCTAGATCCAGCAACAGGCCATTTTGTGTCAGACACAGATGTGAAATTGCAAACCCAACAAGTAATGAAAAATATTGAAGCTTTGCTTACCGAAGCAGGACTTACTTTCGACAATATTGTGAAAACAAGTATCTTCTTGAAAAGCATGAACGACTTTCCTATTGTCAATGAAGAATATGCAAAATCATTTTCATCAGGTGTTTATCCAGCAAGAGAAACAGTTGAAGTTTCTCGTTTGCCTAAAGATGCACTCGTTGAAATTTCTGTGATTTGTGCCAAATAAATAGGATAGAACCTTAATGCACTATCAGTATCTTTTTTCGTGATACTGAATTTTCGGATTTCAACTCCAAAATGTACATACCATCAGGTTGGTACTGACAATTAATACTGCCTTCTTTTTGATTATCTACTTGGTATTCAATCATTTTTTGTCCCTCAAGAGAATATAAAGTAATTTGATTGATACCCACGTTGCTGCTAAATTGAAAACTTAAATTAGCAGGATTAGGAGCAATATTTACATTGTTTTTTACTTGATGAATAACACTCGAAAGATTTTTTAGAGGGAAGCTGTCCATGACAATGTTTTCATCGCCGGCTTGGTATGCCGTATACCAAAAATAAACCAACATCATTTCGTCTGTGGTGCTTTCTCCTTTCGAAACAGCAACGGGAGGTGAGTTTGGATTGAAGGTATTTGATGCAGTGTTGTTATAAAATCCTTCACCCCAAAGTGTCAATCCTGGATTGATAATCAAAGGCTGATAGAAACTGTAAGTTCTCTGCCAATGGAAATCCCAATTTGGAATATTGATAATTTTAGTGGTGTCGCCAGTAGCATTTAAGCCATAAGCTTTGATTTTTTGTCCAATCAAATGCATGTGAGGTGCACAAGCAAACACAGTTGCTTTTCCTCCAACAAAATACTTTGTATAAAACGTTTTGGTTTGATCTGCCGGAATATAAAGCGGGCCATTCGTCATGCTATTGTTGTTGTGATTCAAAATAGGATCAATTAAAACCTGTCGTAAATTGCTCGTGGTTAATTTAAGTGCCACTTTTGTAGAATCGAGTTGATTGCTAATTCCTTTGGGATAATGAACTTGAATGATGATTTTGGTGTTCTTCAGAATTTTCGTCCCAAAACCTGCCGGAAATACAAAAGGTTCTTGTCCAGGTACATAAACGCCAATCAGTTGCGAGGTGGGAGATCCTGTCCCTCCAAAAGCCAAATAACCTGGTTTTGGATCTGCCAAATCTTTGGCGGTCGGAATGGAGCTCGTATCTTGAAATACCAAAACATGGTGCACAATGCTGCGGTTACCAGGCATCACTTCAAGGGCGGTTGCAAATTGATTTTGCGTTAAATTGGTAGGCAATACAAAACATCGATACTCATCGGTTGTTGTATTTACCGTGTAATTTGGCATCTTCAACATGAGGGAAATATTCTTTAGTTGTGTACCGTTATTTTGGTTTGGATCCGCAATTTTTATTGTGGTATCGCCATAGGGAGCGTCATTGTCGGCCCATTTTTTAAGCATTTCAATTTCAGTGGCACTCAGAACCCTTTCATGCGCATATCTTCTATATTTTGGATCGGCTGGCCATGGTGGCATCCGTTTCGATTGCGTTGAACTGGCAATGCTACGCGCCATGTTTTTGCAATTGTTATATCCAATCAAAGAAAAAGGAGCAATCCCTCCGTCTGAATGACATTGGGTGCAGTTTTTATAAATGATGCTTGAAATATCCGCCCAAGTTGGGATTTGTGCATTTGCATATTTAGTTGCAAAAAAACAAAAGACAATTAAGAATATAGATTTTACCTGTTTCATGAATAACGAAATTACAAAATCTCGATGAAAATCACGCCACTTTTATTTTTATACGCTAAATTTGTACTATGTCAAACAATCACGATGAACAAGTTCCTCAATCTTTGGATATTGAGTTAAGCGAAGAAGTTGCAGAAGGTACTTATAGTAATTTTGCAATCATTACACACAGTCAATCTGAATTTATTGTTGACTTTATTAGAATGATGCCAGGAGTTCCGAAGGGAAAGGTGAAAAGTAGAATCATTTTGGCTCCCCATCATGCCAAAAGATTGTTGATGGCATTGGGAGATAATTTGGCACGTTACGAAGCCAATTTTGGTGAAGTAGAAATTGACGAAATGCAAGGAGGACAGAATGTTCCCCTTAATTTTGGTGGACAAACAGGATTAGCATAAAAGAATATGACAGCACAAGCTATGAATTCGATATTGAATGATGCGCAAGCCGCATTAAAAAACCGTTTATATTTCAGCGCATACCCTGAAAATCCTAAGGCATACGCCGAAGATGGCATTGAAGCTGGGAAAACTGCATTTAGCAAACAGTTAAATGAGCACTTTACAGAATTAGATTCAACCGATTCTATTGGATGGATAGGAACCGAAGTTTCTCCTTACATGCAAGTGGGATTGGGTGTTCATTACCCTCAATTTTCAGTTGATGCGTTAATTTCAAAAGCAAATGCCGCTAAATCTGCTTGGATATCTATTCCTGCTGAGAAAAAAGCAACAATTTTGGTTGAAATGTTAGATGCGGTAAAAGAGCGTTTCTTTGAAATTGCTTATGCCACTATGCACACAACTGGTCAAAGCTTTGTAATGAGTTTCCAAGCAAGTGGTCCTCATGCAAATGATAGGGCATTGGAGGTAATTGCAATGGGACTTCAAGAATTGTCGCGTTTTGATGCCGATGTAAATTGGGTAAAAAACATGGGCAAGTTTGACTTAACCATTAAGAAGAATTTCAAACCTATTTCTAAGGGAATTGGTTTGGTAATTGGTTGCAGTACTTTCCCAACTTGGAATACTGTTCCAGGGTTGTTTGCAAATTTGATTGCTGGCAATGTGAGTATTGTAAAACCACATCCAAAAAGCATTTTGCCGATTGCCATTGTGGTTGCAGAAATGCAAAAAGTGTTGAGTAAACATGGTTTGCCTACGTCTATTGTTCAATTGGCGGTTGATACTGTTGAAAGTCCAATTACAAAAGAATTGGCTGAGCACAAAGATGTTAAATTGATAGATTACACTGGTGGTTCAGCTTTTGGAGATTATATTGAAAGTTTGAATGGCAAAACTGTTTTTACTGAAAAAGCAGGTGTGAATTCAGTTATTTTGGAAAGTGTAAACGATCCGAAAGCGGTATTTGGCAACTTGGCTTTTGCTGCAAGTTTGTACAGTGGTCAGATGTGTACGGCTCCTCAAAACGTGTTTGTTCCGGCAGGGGGTATTTCTACTTCTGATGGACATTTGAGCTTTGATGAAGTTGTTTCAGGTATTGCCGGTGCAATTAAAGGTTTGGTAGAAAATCCTAAAATGGGTCCATTTACCTTGGGTGCAATTCAAAACGATGTTACCAAAAATCGAGTTTTAAAAATGTTAGAAAATCTAAATGTGGCATTGGGTCCATTAGAATGTGTGAATCCTGAATTCGCCGATACCCGTGTATTGTCGCCATCTGTTGTGGTAGTTGATGCAAAAGATGCGGATACTTGGCAACATGAGTGTTTTGGTCCAATTTTATTCATTGTAAAAGCCGCCGATTCAAATGAGTGTTTAAGTTTAACTGCGGCAAGTGCTGAAAACAAAGGTGCAATAACTTGTCAATGTTATTCAACGAATGAAACTTTCATGGAAGAAGTTGAAAACACAATGAATGCGGTATTTACTCCTGTAAGTTTCAATTTCACAGGTGCTGCTTTTGTAAACCAGCATGCAGCGTTTAGTGATTTACACGTATCAGGTGGCAATCCAAGTGGAAATGCCAGCTTCACTGATGCTTTGTATATCAACCGCCGATTTGTTTGGGTTGGTAACAGATATCTATAAATTATAGTTTTAAATAATATACCAAAGAAAAGCCCCGCAATTGCGGGGCTTTTTGTTTATTGACAATTTTCGTCTAGATTATAATAGTTTATCTACCAAACGAAAAAGGCCTCGTGAACGAGGCCTTTTGAAATCTTAAATAGGTTAACAATTATTTTTTAGACGCTTTGATATCGAAACTGATTTCAATGTCTTTAGAAACTACACCATTTTTCAATTTTGCAGCTGCTTTTTCAGAGATGCTCATGTTGGCTTTGTCGTAGTTTACACCCCAATCTAAACGATTGATAGTTGCTTTACCTTTAGCAGTAACACCATCAGCAGAAATAGTAACTGCAGCTGGGAAACTGATGTTTTTAGTAGAATCACGCAAAGTTAAGTTACCAGAAATAACGTGTGTGTTTGCACCGTTAGCTTCAGCTTTAACTTCAGAGATAACAAATTTAGCAGTTGGGAACTTTGCAACGTTAAAGAAATCATCAGCACCTAAGTGACCAATTAATTTTTCGCTGTATTCCGCAGGAATGCTATCTGTACATGTCATTTTAGTCATGTCTACAGTGAAAGTACCAGCAGTGATATTGCCGTTTTCAACACTTATAGAACCTTCAGTAATTGCAATTGTTCCTTTGTGTGCACCAACGCCAACAATTTTAGAACCGCCCCAATTAAGTACACTTGCTGAATCAACAACGTAAGATGCTGATCCTTCTGTAGCTGTCAATGCGCTATCTGCAGTACCTGCTTCAGTCGCGTTGCTTCCGCATGAAGCAAACATCATTGTTGCTACTGCAGTGGTCATAAAGAATATGTTTTTCATAATAATAATGCAAATTTACATTTGTTTAAACAAACAAGCAAGAAAATTACATTAAATAATTGTGAAATTATGTAATAGGGGAATGGTTATTCCGATTTCGCTCTTGGAATCCAAGGAATTTCTGTCCCTCCAAATTTCATATCTAGAAATCTTGCAAGCGTAAATAAATAATCGCTCAAACGATTCAAATATTTAATAATAAAAGCTTCAATTTCTTCAATGTCTGACAAATGAACCGCCAATCTTTCTGCTCTTCTACAAACACAACGCGCAATATGTGCTTCAGCACCTTCTTTGGTTGCGCCTGGTAAAATAAAGTTTTTTAATTCTGGCAATTGATCTGTTAATCGGTCGATTTCCTTCTCAATAATTTCAATGCTTTCTTCGTGGAATTCAGGCAAATTCATTTTGCTGTTCGCTGAAGATGCAAGGTATGAACCAATGGTAAATAAATTATTTTGAATATCTGCAAGAATATGCTCTTCGGTTGTGTTGCTTACATAGCTTCTTACTAAACCAATATGACTATTTAATTCATCAACAGTACCATAGCTTTCAACGCGAATATGGTGTTTTGCAACGCGGTCACCGCCAATAAGGCCAGTTTTTCCATCGTCGCCTTTACGGGTATAGATTTTAAATGTCATACTGCAATAAGGTACAATTGAACTAGGTAAATGGTTTTAACAAAGTTGTTTTTCTGCCAAAAAATTAAATATTTTCTTGGCGTTACCTTGCTTGTAAACAACTTCATAAACCGCTTTTACTATGGGCATATCGATATTGTTTTTTACTGCAAGCTCATGAACAAGTTCGGTGGCATAGTATCCCTCAGCAATCATATTCATTTCTAATTGAGCAGATTTTACTGAATATCCTTTGCCCAACATGGTTCCAAAGGAACGGTTTCTGCTAAATTGAGAGTAGCAGGTTACAAGTAAATCACCTAAGTAGGCAGCTTCTTTTACATCTCTATTTTCCAAATGTGTGGCGTGTAAAAATGTTTCCATTTCGCGAATGGCAGCAGATACAAATACCGCTTGGAAATTATCTCCATAGCCCAAACCATGTGCGATTCCAGATCCAATGGCATAAATATTTTTCAATACTGATGCATATTCAGCACCAATCAAATCTTGGGTTTGTGAAATATTGATAAACCTGCAATCAAACAGTTGTGCTATTTTATTGGTGGTTTCAGGAACAAGTCCACTAATAGTCAGGTAACTCAATTTCTCAAGTGCTACTTCTTCAGCATGGCAAGGTCCTGATATTAAAGTGATATTTTCTAGAGGGATATTGAAATTTTGTTGCAAATATTTTGCAATTACCATTTTGGATTTTGGTTCAATTCCTTTGATCGCTGTGATGTAAATTTTATCTATTGGCAATTGAGCTCCTTCCAAAGCTTGATTTACAAACGCTGAAGGTACAGCCAATAGAATAATATCTGAATGATCAACAACCTCTTGAATGTTTGTTGTTGCCTGAATTAAATCAGGATGAATTTCAACAGACGATAAATACTTCGGGTTGTGATGAAACTCTTGAATATAGGCAACAGTTGCCTCATCGCGCATCCACCAACGAATAGAAATGGCGCTATTTTCTGATAGTATTTTAATTAAAGCGGTTGCCCAACTTCCATTTCCAATTACACCAATTTTTATTTGAGGGATTGTTGTCATGCTGCTTTATTTAATTTGCGATGCGTGGTTTTTGGTGTCCACTTTTTCAATGATTTCAGTCAAAATGCCTGTTTCATCAATGACAAAGGTTGTTCTTGCTACACCCATGTATTTTCTGCCGTACATGCTTTTCTCAACCCAAACACCATACGCATTACAAACAGCTTGATCCGTATCGGCCAACAAGCTAAAAGGCAATTCATATTTTGCAATAAACTTCGTGTGTTTTTTAGAATCGTCAGGACTCACTCCCAAAACAGCATATCCTTTTTGAATCAAATCGTTGTAATTATCTCTTAAGCTGCAAGCTTCTGCAGTGCAACCTGGAGTGTCATCTTTAGGATAAAAATACAATACAAGTTTTTTACCTGCAAAATCATTCAACGAAATTGTATTTCCATTTTCATCCAATGCTGAAAATGCTGGGGCTGGTTTTCCTAATTCTGGTAACATGATGTTTAATTAATTTTAACAAAAATGAAATTATAAATTTTCTTTTACAAAGGTAGTGAGTTTTTTAAATAGATGTTTTTGAGCGGCCAAATCGCCAATTCCATGGTTTCTGTTCGGATAAATTTCTGAATCAAAATTTACGCCGCTTTGAATCATTGATTTGATCATTTCAGTTGCATTTTGGAAATGCACATTGTCGTCGGCGGTTCCATGCACAATCAAATATTTAGATTTAAGATTTTTGGTGAAGTTGATAGGAGAGTTGTCTTCATAACCTGCTTTATTCAATTCCGGAGTTCTTAAATATCTCTCAGTGTAAATATTATCGTAGAATTTCCAATGCGTAACTGGCGCAACAGCCATTCCCATTTTGAAAAGGTCAGGACTTTTTACCAAGCACAAACTTGTTAAATAGCCACCAAAGCTCCATCCCCAAAGTCCAATGCGAGAAGCGTCAACATATTTCAAAGCGCCCAACCACTGAGCTCCTGCTGCTTGGTCCTCTTGTTCTAATTTTCCAAGATTCAAATAAGTCGATTTTTTGAAGGCAGCACCCATATTTCCAGTACCTCTGTTGTCAACGCTGAAAACTATGTATCCCAAACTCGCTAAGTGCTGAAACCACAAAAAGTTTCTACCGGCATAAGTATTTCTTACAGTTGAATTTCCAGGTCCTCCATACATATACATCAAAACCGGGTATTTTTTTGTTGAATCGAAGTTATTTGGTTTGATCATCCAATAGTTTAAAGCAACACCATCGGTGTTTTTCAATTGCCCAAATGAGCAATTTCCTAAATTCACCTTCGACATATTTGCAGACCACTGAGCATTGTCTTCGATGGTAATGATTTTGGCACTTCCATACACTTCCATTTTTTTCAAATTAGCCAGCTTTAAATTTGATTTGGCTTCTTTTGATCCATCAATTAAATAGGTTTTTGAAATAGGATTTTCAGAAAAATTAGATTGAATTACATAGTACCAAGATGCATTGTTGCTCATGATTACATTGCAATTCCCCATTTCATTCATTCCCAACATCATTCGTTGATTACTTGCCAACGAAACCTTCCACAAGTTATCTTGAATGGTTGAAAATTCAGTAGATGTAAAATAAACGGTATTTGTTATTGGGTTGTATCCGCAAATTTTATTGATTTGCCAATTGCCATTTGTAACCTGAATGCTTTTGTTGGTAGTATAATCAAACATGTATAAATGATTGAATCCAGATTTCTCAGATGTATACAAAAACTGCGTTGAGTTTGGCAAATACATTAAATTATCGGTGATGTCTACATAGGCAGCATCGGTTTCTTCCAAAATGAGTTTACAATTTCCATTTGCAGGGTTGCAGAACAACAGTTCCCAACGGTTTTGCAATCTGTTTAACCTTTGAATACTTAATTGGTTGTCGGTTTGTGTCCATTGAATTCTAGGAATGTATTGGTCTCTTTGACTTTCAACATTGGCTGCAACTTTTTTGTTTTTAGCCAAATCGTAAATGTAAACGTCAACTTGAGAATTGGCTTCTCCTGCTTTTGGATATTTCCATTTTTCTTGTGAGGGATAAAGGCCTTGAAATATATCCATGGAAAATTCCTTCACCTTTGATTCGTCAAAACGGTAATAGGCCAAATAGTTTCCTGAAGGACTCCATTGGAATCCAACACTCATTGAAAATTCTTCTTCGTAAACCCAATCCACAGCACCATTGATAATTTCATTGTTCTTGCCTTCTGTGGTAATTTGATTTTCTTTCCCTGTAGCCAAATCAAAAACAAACATATTGTTGTCTTTTACATAGGCTACGCTTTTGTTATTGGGACTCAATGTAGGGTATCTAAATCTTCCCGGAATATCAATAATTTTCTTGTTTTGAATATCTACCACATATGCATTTACCGAAGAACTGTGACGGTAAATCTTTTGGGGATTGGTTTCAACCAACATGAATTTTTCATCAGATGAAAAAGTAGTTGAACCTTCAGTTAAAGTTTTTTCAAACCACGCAGAATGGAACAGCGTTTTCATAGAATCTGATGGGTTTGCTGGATTTTGTAAAATGACCCACCAAGCAGTTTTATCACCAGTTTTTGCTGATTTGGTACTGATTAAAAACTTACCATCGTTTGAAAATTGTCCGATGTTTGCTGGCTTTGGCCTTAATGCTTTGTTGTTAAAAATATCGTCAAATGCAATGTTTTGAGCATTTGAAACGGCACATGTCCCCCAAAATAGAAGAGAAAGAAAAAGCGATTTTTTATTCATGTTAACGAATTCTTTTGAGTGATACATCGGTTCTTGGGGCAATAACAACTGGAACCAATTCTTTGGTAACCATACTACCATCGAGTCCGAACCATTTTTCTGGACGACCTGCAAGGAATTTCATTTTTTCATATCCATCCATAATAAGATTATCAAACAATGGCAAATCATTTTCGGTACTCATTTCTTCCTCTACAAGAACGAATCGGAAATCACCCAAGCTGTGTTTGTCTGAAAATCCATGGTAATATGGATCCAAATCAATTTCTTTGTTCTCCAGCATTTCATTAATAACCATTTTCAGGTAAAGACTAATTTTTTGTTGCACACGGAAACCAAGTCTGAAACGCACTTTATAGATGTCGTTCTTTTCAATCACGTTTACCTTGTATTCCATGGTATATGGTTCGTCAGTTACATCCACATTGATAAACCAATAGAAATCGGCTCTTTTGGGGCGTTTGTGAAGAATGGAATATATAAGTGGCGATTCTACTTCATCATCCATTTTTGCTTTTGATAAATAGATCAAATGGGTAGCAAATTTAGGCAGGGTAGTATCTTGGCTAAGTGAACGCAATTTGTCTCTATAATTGGTAAGTTTTTCGGTCATGACCATTTTCTGTTTAATTTGACCTCCTCTGAAACTGATATACATAACCAAAATAATTCCGGCTCCAATTAATAATGTTACGAAACCACCCTCCATGAATTTTGATAAGTTTGCCATTAAGAATGCAGATTCAACTGCGAAAAACACAAGCATAATTATCCAAATAACAACAATATTCCAGCGTCTTGTCTTTAAATAGTAGAACAATAAAATACTTGTCATTAACATGGTTACGGTAATTGCCAAACCATAAGCAGCTTCCATTGCTGCTGATTCTTTGAATATTAATACAATACAAATGCAACCAGCCAATAAAGCAGTGTTTACTGTTGGGATATAAATTTGACCTTTAATTGCCGTTGGGAATTTTACGGTAAACTTAGGAAAGAAATGTAAGCGAATGGCTTCTGAAACCAAAGTGAAAGATCCACTGATTAACGCTTGTGATGCAATGATTGCCGCCATCGTAGCAATTGAAATTCCTATTGGAAGGAACCAATCTGGCATGGTTGAATAGAATACCCTCGATTCACCTAAGGTTTCACCTACATGCTTCATAAGGTATGCTCCTTGACCAAAATAGTTAGCCAACAAACAAGTTTTTACAAAAATCCAAGAATATTGAATGTTCTTTTTGCCACAATGTCCCAAATCGGAATACAATGCTTCTGCACCTGTTGTGCATAGGAAAACGGCACCGAGTAATAGGAATGCATTGGGACTAGAAGAAATAAATCTATACACCCAAATTGGGTTTAACGCTTTTAATACTTCTGGATGTTGAATGATTTGTGATACTCCCAAAACGGAAAGCATGCCAAACCAAACGAGCATAATTGGCCCGAAAAATTTACCTACAACACTTGTTCCGGCTCTTTGAAACAAGAATATCATGATAATAATTGTAATTACAATAGGAACGGTTTGGATGTCTCTTAAATCTATATGATACCCATTTGTTGGGTTGATGAACCTAAGTCCCTCAATAGCCGAAGCCACCGAAATTGGCGGAGTAATAATTCCATCGGCAAGAAGCATAGCGCCACCCACCATGGTTCCAACAACCAAATAAGGAAAACGACGTCGCAATAAGCTAAACAATGAAAAAATACCACCCTCACCTTTGTTGTCGGCTTGAAGTGTAAGGAGTACATATTTTAGTGTGGTTTGAATGGTGAGTGTCCAAAACACTGCACTAATACCTCCTAAAACTAGGGTTTCAGAAATTACCTTGCTGCCAACAATAGCGTTCATAACGTAGAGCGGCGAAGTTCCGATGTCGCCGTATATGATCCCCAACGTGATCAATAAGCCGGCTGCTGAGAGTTTGTCTATGCGGGAGTTACCCATGGTTGAAATATTGGGCGAATTTAAAGAGTTACGTTGTTAAAATGGGGATAATTTTCAAAAGTGTGCAAGAATTGTTGAAATTGTTTTCAAAATCGCCTAAAAATGAGATGTAAGGCCGAATAAGTGTCGTAATGACAATTGTTGATGAAATATTTATTAATCAATTATACATTTAAAGAAAGAACAAACTAAATTTGCACCATCTATAATTAACCATTTAAGAAAAAACGATGCCTACCAAAAAATCATCCACAGAAAAAGCCACCCCGAAAAAAGAATCAGTAACAACAACTAGTTTGCCATTAAACGGCATTTCGTCGTATTTTGGAGAAATGGTTTTTGGCCCTAGAGCACAAAAACAGTATTTAAGTGCTGCGTCTCAAAAGGCAATTGAAAAAGCAATTAACGAAGGACTTGCGGTAAGCCGTGAAATGTCTGATGGGGTAGCTGAAGGAATGAAAAATTGGGCATTAGACATGGGTGCAACCCATTATACCCACTGGTTTCAGCCTTTAAGAGGAACTACCGCTGAAAAGCACGATAGTTTCTTTGAACCAACTGGAATTGATACTGGTATTGAAGTATTTTCTGGAAAATCGTTAACCCAACAAGAGCCAGATGCAAGTTCTTTCCCTAATGGAGGAATTCGCAATACCTTTGAGGCAAGGGGATATTCAGTTTGGGATCCAAGTTCACCTGCCTTTATTATAGAAAAAGCAAATTCTAGAACATTGTGTATCCCTACAATTTTTGTTTCGTATACCGGTGAAGCCCTAGATTATAAGGCACCATTGTTAAAAACTTTGGCTTTCGTGCGCAAAGCAGCAACAGATGTTTGCAAATATTTTGATGAAAATGTAAATGATTGTTCTGTGAGTCTTGGTGTAGAACAAGAGTATTTCTTGGTTCGCGAAGATTTGTTCAAAATGCGTCCTGATTTGATGTATGCAGGAAGAACTTTAATTGGTCATACCCCAGCAAAAGGTCAGCAATTAGAAGATCATTACTTTGGTTCTATTCCTACCGATGTTCAAGCATTTATGGTTGACTTTGAGGAAAAAGCGCATCAATTGGGTATTCCTTTGAGAACCCGTCACAATGAAGTTGCTCCAGGGCAATTTGAATGTGCACCACAATTTGAAACTTTAAATTTGGCAGTTGATCACAATACATTGTTAATGGATGTGATGGAAGCAGTTGCCCAAGATCATGGATTAAAAGTATTGTTGCACGAAAAACCATTTAAAGGTATAAACGGTAGCGGTAAACATAACAACTGGAGTTTGGTAACAAACACCGGAGTGAACTTGTTGTCACCGGGTCATACACCTGCTCAAAACTTGCAATTTTTAACCTTCTTTATCAATGTTATCAAAGCAGTTCACGATCATGCCGATTTGATGAGAGCAAGTATTGCAACTGCGGGTAATGATCACCGTTTGGGTGCTAACGAAGCTCCTCCAGCAATTATGTCTGTATTTGTTGGCGATACACTAGAGCATGTTTTGAATGATTTTGAAAGTAATCAAACATCTTCTAAAGGTGCAGGTAGCAAAGGCGGAGCAATTCAAGTACCAAATATTCCAGAAATATTAATTGACAACACCGACCGCAATAGAACATCTCCATTTGCATTTACTGGGAACAAATTTGAATTCAGAGCTGTAGGAAGTAGCGACAATTGCGCTAGTCCTATGGTTGTATTGAATACCATTGTTGCCGATCAATTGGTGAAATTCAAAACCAAAGTAGATGCGAAAATCAAAGCATCTAAAGGTGTTGCCAAAGAGGAAATTATCAAACAAGTTCTTCGCGAAGAATTAACCAGCAGCAAACGCATTTTGTTTGGTGGTAACGGTTATGGCGATGAGTGGGTGAAAGAAGCGAAAAAACGCGGATTGAACAACGTAAAAAATACTGCAGAAGCTTTGGCATTCTATATGTCGCCAAGTAGTGTTGATGTATTTGTGAAAAACGGAATTTACAGCCACAAAGAATTAGAGGCTAGAACTGAAATTAGATATGAATCTTTTAATTTGAGAATTCAAATTGAGGGACGTGTATTGAATGAATTGGTTCAAAACTTTGTAATTCCTGCAGGTATTAAGTACCAAAAAAGATTGGCCGACAATGTTCAAACGTTATTGTCAATTGGTCAAGCCAAATCTTCTGTGAAAGCACAAATGGATATCATTGCCGAATTAAGCAACCACATTAATAAAGCATACGAATTAAATAATCAAATGACAAATGAGCGTGCCAAAGCCAACAAATTGGCCGATGCCCATGCAAAAGCTTTGTTATACAATAAAAAAGTTAAAGGCTTGTTTGATGAAATCAGAGAAAGCTGCGATGAAATTGAGCGTTTGGTAGACGATGCAGATTGGGTACTTCCTAAGTACAGAGAATTATTGTCGTTGAGCTAAGAATGTGTCATTTGTCACATTATATTTTATATATCTAATCTAAATTTGTTATTATGTCTGAAGCAATAGAAAAAGTTGAGTGTTTAATAATCGGAAGTGGCCCTGCTGGCTACACTTCTGCAATTTATGCAGCGAGAGCTGATATGAAGCCTGTTATGTATGAGGGACTTCAACCTGGAGGTCAATTGACCATTACAACCGATGTAGAAAACTATCCTGGTTATCCAGACGGTATCATGGGCCCAGAAATGATGGAATTGTTTAAAAAACAAGCCGTTAGATTGGGTGCTGACGTTCGTTTTGGTATGGTAACTTCTGTAGAATTTAAAAATGGGGGTCCTCAAAAAGTGATTGTTGATGGCGTAAAAGAAATTGAAGCTGAAACGGTAATTATTTCTACGGGTGCATCTGCAAAATGGTTGGGTATTCCTTCTGAAATGCGTTTAAACGGGAGTGGAGTAAGTGCTTGTGCTGTTTGTGATGGATTTTTCTATAGAGGTCAAGACGTTGCCATTGTTGGTGCCGGTGATACTGCTTGTGAAGAGGCAACTTATCTTTCTAAAATTTGCACAAAAGTTTACATGATTGTGCGCAAAGACGAATTTAGAGCTTCTAAAGCAATGCAAAATAGGGTGTTGAATACGCCAAATATCGAAGTATTGTTCAATACTGAAACCGATGAAATTTTAGGTGGTTTGGGTGTTGAAGCCGTTCGTGTTAAAAACAATGTTACTGGAGAATTGAGAGAAATTGCAATCAAAGGTTTCTTTGTGGCAATTGGTCATACTCCAAATACAGATATTTTCAAACCTTACATCGATATGGATGAGCAAGGTTATATCAAAACTGTTCCTGGAACTTCTTATACCAACATTGAAGGTGTATTTTGTTCAGGCGATGCGCAAGATAAAATTTACCGTCAAGCAGTAACTGCTGCGGGTAGTGGCTGTATGGCTGCGCTTGATGCTGAACGCTGGTTGTCGGCAAGAAAAGGTTAAATCAATTTTTTAATATACTTTTGAGGGATGAAATGCATTGCAATTGTTGCGGCTTTTATCCCTCTTTTTGTTTTTGGGCAAATTCGGAATACCCATTTCGGAAATCCTGTCCTTGAGGGAAATGAACCTTCAATTGCAATTAATCCTACCAACAAAAACGATATTTGGTTGGGTTACAATACATCCAATTTATTTCATAGCGTAGACGCCGGTAAAACTTGGGAATCGGTTAATACCAATACAACACATGGTTATTATGGCGATCCTGTTTTAAAGTTTTCAAACAAGGGAATCATTTATTTTACGCATTTGGCAAAAAATAAATCTAAGAAATGGCCCACCTGGTTTGACTGTATTGTTTTTGAACGCAGTGTGGATGGTAAAGTATTTGAATCTACTTGTGTTGCAAGCGATAAAAACAAAATGCAAGACAAACCTTGGTTTTCTATTGATGAGGGATTGAAAAGTAAGTATCATGGAAATGTTTATTTAACATGGACAGAGTTTGATAAATACGGAAGTTCCAACAAGCAGGATTCTACCCGTGTGAAATTTGCAAAAAGCAGTGATGACGGTTTGAGTTTTAGTAATGCCATAACAGTAAGTGACAAAAGCGGCGGTGCGGAAGATGACGACAATACATCGGAGGGTGTAACCACGTCCGTTTTAAATGATGGTACCATACTTTGTTTTTGGTCGAGGGCTGATACTTTATGGATGGATAAAAGTTTGGATGCAGGAAAAACTTGGGGAATAGATCAAGTAATATGCCGAATGCCAGGTGGGTGGAATTTCGAAAAAGTGAAAGGTTTGGTTAGAACGAACGGAATGCCATTTGCAATTGCCGACAAGAATAACAACATTTATGTAACGTTTGCATGCCAAAACGAATATCGAGATTTTGATATTTATTATGTGTATTCGGGAAATAATGGCAAATCGTTTGAAGGACCAATTGTTGTCAATGATGACAAATTAGAGGGCGTTGATCAATTTTCGCCATATTTGGTGCTGAATGAGAAATTGGAAAATCCCAAGCTCATTTGGTATGACAAAAGGAATAGTGAAAAAGGGCATTTTGCAGATATTTATTCAGCAGATTTGTGTAAAAAACGTCCCTCAAAAAATATAAAATTAACCAACGAACCAATAATTTTACCGGGGAAGGATGAATTCATGGGCGATTATGTGGGTTTATCGGTTGTTCAGGGTAGAGCCATTGCGGCGGTTACCGCTTACGATGATGAAATTAGGAAGCCCTGTATACAATTAATTGACTGGCAGGAGAAAATAAAAAAGACACCTTTTGAGAGAGAGCCAATATTATTGGTGAATAGAAATTTTAAATCAGATTCGCTTGTAGTACTGGTTTCCTTTCCTCAAGAAACCTCTTTTACATTCGAAATTAAATCGGTGAATGGGGTGGTGATGTCGTCTGTTTTTGAAATAGACGAACCTCAAAAAATAAATTACCAAGAAATGTATATTCGGAAGTCAATGTTAGGGCATGGTTTATACACCTTTATAGTGAGAAGGAAGGGTGAAATTTACAAAAAATCAATTTGGTTGGATTAGACATAAAAAGATTTTAAAAACGCTTGAAAATGCGGGCGCTAAAACCTATTTTTGCTACTTTTAAAAATTAACGTATTAAAATATTATGGCAGTTATACAGAAATTAAGAAATTCGGGTTGGGTAGCAGTTGTTATCATTACAGCTCTTGTGTTGTTTGTGGTTGGGGATTGGATCTCTGGTAAAAGCAGTGTAAGAGGTGGAAATGAAGATGCAGATGTTATTGCGAACATGAACTCTGAGAAAGTAAGAGAAAAAGATTTAGATGCAGTAGTTAGAGAAGTTTATCAAACAGAAAAAGAGAATGATCCTAATTATGAAATTACTGAAAAAAATCGCAGTCAATTGTTTACAAAAGCTTGGACAGAGTTAACCAAGAGAAGATTGTTGTATACAGAAATTGCGAAAGCGGGTATTGAAGTATCTGACGAAGATTACAATGAAATGATGGTTGGGTTACACCCTGATGAGTCAATCAAGGGGGATCCTTCTTTCCAAACGAACAATCAATTTGATCCAAAGAAAGTGGAACAAATTTTCCGTCAAGCAAAAGGAAACGCTCAAATGAAAGCGCGTTTGGCTGACTACGTTCGTAAAATGAAAGAAAATGAATTGACTGTTAGATATTCAACTTATATTTCAAAAGCCAGTTACAAAAGTAAAGCTGAAAAGAAATACGAATATATTTCTGCCAACCAAGCGGTTTCTGGTAAAATTGTATCTTTAGATATCAATTCAATTCCTGACAAAGACATTAAAGTTACTGACGATGATTTGAATGCATATTTGGATGAGTACAAAGAGAAGTACAAGTACACCCAAGAGTCAAGAAATATCAAATATGTAGTATTTGATATTGTGCCTACACATGATGATTCTGCTTATGCCTATAACAATGCATATTCAACTGCTGCGGGAATGAAAGCTCAAACAACCCCTGATACAATGGGTGCAATTGGTTACATCGCGAGAAATCAACTTCCTGAAGATGCTCCAGCTGAAATTTCTAATTTGGTTTGGAATGCACCAATGAATATGGTTATTGGTCCTGTTTACAGAGAAGGTAAATTTTATATTTGGCAAAAAATTAGAGAAAAAGCAGATACTGCTGGTTTTGTAAGAGCAAGTCATATTTTGATTCCAATGTCGGGTAAATTACCTGATGGAACAGATATCAAAGATTCAATTGCCGCTCAAAAGAAAGCAATTGAAGTTTTTGGTCAACTTAAAGCGGGTGCAAAAATGGAAGAATTGGCAGGTAAATATTCTACCGACCAAGGTTCTGCAAAAATGGGTGGTGACTTAGGTTACCAAGATCCGGCTAAATATGTTCCTGAGTTTGGTGCTTTTTGTAAACAAGGTAAGGCGGGTGAAACAAATATAGTAAAAACCCAATATGGTTACCATATTATCAGAATTACTGGTCCAATGGATTATACCAAAATCAAGTTTATTCAAAATGAAATTGAAATCACTGCAGGACAAAAAACTGTAAAAGTTGTAGATGAAAAATCTCGTAATTTTAAAAATGCTGTAAAAAATGATTTCGACAAAGCGGTTGAAAAAAGTGCGATTGTTCCACGTGTTTTGAAAGATTTCACAACGGATCAAAAAACCATTGCTGGTGTTGATGCTGCTTCTGATACACGTTCTATTATTTTCTGGTTATTCGACAAGAAAAGACAAACAGGTGACGTTTCTGAAGTATTTGCATTTGCAAATAAACAAGTAATTGTAAAAGTAGAAAATATTAAAAATATTGGATATGCTACTTTAGATAACGTACGTTCTGAAATTGAACCTTTGGTAAGAAGTAAAATGAAAGCTGAAAAAGCGGCTGCAAAAATGGCTGATGCTATGAAATCTGCTAAAACTGCTGAACAATTGGCTGCTGCCGTTAAAGGTATGGTTACTTCTTTAGATGGTGTAAGATTTGGTCAGAACTTCATTCCTAATATGGGACAAGAATTGCAAGTTTTAGGCGTTGCCTTTGGTGCGAAAGTGAAATCAACTTCTATTCCGTTTGCATCTAAGTCTGTTGCAGGTGTTTTGTTTGTAGACAAACGCGACGACGTACAAGTGCCAACATCAGTTTATACTTCTGCTGATCAAATTGATTTCATGAATCAACCACAGTATCTTTCAAACAGAATTACTGAGGTTTTAAATAAGAGTGCAAAAATTCAAGATTACCGTTACAAATTTGAATGGAATCAATAAAACAATATTAATTTGAATGAAAAGGCCACTTTATGTGGCCTTTTTTTATTTTAGTGCATTTGTTTTTGTTTAGTCTAATTCTGAATCGTATTTTTGCTTTATGTCAGCAATTACCCACGAACAATCTTTAGAGAATTTTCACGAACAATTAGAATATGTTTTGAATAATTACCATACACATGGTAAAAGAGCAAGTCAATATAATAACATCGTTATTGGTGGTTTAGGAGGAAGTGGAATTGGTGGCAGAATAGCGCGTTTGTATTTCTGGAATGAAATGCCAATACCTGTTGAAGTATACTCTGACTATAATTTGCCAGCTTATGCAAATGATAAGTCGTTGGTTATTCTTTGTTCGTATTCAGGAAATACAGAAGAAACTTTGACTATGTACAAAGATGCTCAAAACCGTGGTTGTGATATTATTTGTATGGCTGCAGGTGGTGAGTTATTGTCTTTGGCGCAAACCAATCAATTGCCTTATTATACCATTGCTACTGGTTACCAGCCGAGAATGACCCTTGGGTTTGCTTTGGGTAACTTGGTTATGATATTGGGTGAAGTTGCAGGAAAAGACATGACCGCTGCAATAACAGAAGTTAAAAATATGTTTGACAATCCAGTTCAAGCAATCAAATGCGCAAAAGAAATGCATGCGTTGTTTCAACCTACTATTGCTAACAAATTTGTGGTTGTTACAGATAAAAATTATGAAGCAGTTGCCATCCGTTTTTGTCAGCAAATTCAAGAAAATGCAAAAGGGGAAGGATTTATTTCTGTTTTGCCAGAAGCAAATCACAATATGATTGAAAGCTATTATGAAAAACACGATACCAATTTTATTTTCTTAAATAGCAAAGAAAATAGTAGGGTAGCAGCTCGTTTTGATTTCTTGAAAAAAGTATTGACAGACTTAGGAAACGTTATTTACGATTACCCATTGTCAAATGCTTCATTATTGAGCCAATTTGAAGTGATTCATGCTACTGATTGGTTAAGTATTTGGGCTTCCGATGATAAAAAAGTAAACAATATGGAAGTTGGCATTATCATGCAACTTAAAGGCCATTTGAGTAATATTTAAAATTTTTAGGCCGTTGAAAAACGGCCTTTTTTTATGAAAGTAACATTTTTAGGTACTGGCACTTCTCAAGGCGTTCCTCCAATAGGATGCACCTCTGATGTTTGTTTGAGTGCAAACCCAAAAGACAAGCGATTGAGAGCATCTATTCATATTGAATGGAATGGAAAGAGCATTGTTATTGATGCAGGTCCTGACTTTCGTTACCAAATGATTCGTGGAGCAATCAATCATATTGATGCATTGCTTTTTACGCACGAACACAGAGATCATACTGCGGGGCTAGATGATATACGTCCTTACAATTACTTGCAAAACCAAAATATGCAGGTGTATTGTCATAATAGGGTTTTAGAAGCTTTTAAAAGTCAGTACGATTATATATTCGCCGATTTTAAGTATCCTGGCATTCCGTTAATCGATTTTCATTTGATTAATAATTTTCCATTTTCGATTGGGGACTTATTAATTGAACCGATTGAGGTATTGCATTATAAGTTGCCGGTATTGGGATTTCGATTTGATAAGTTTGCCTATATTACAGATGCGAATTTTATTTCCGAAACTGAGATTGAAAAATTGAAAGATTTAGATGTGCTTGTTTTGAATGCTTTGCGCAGAGAAGCGCATATTTCCCATTTTACTTTAGAACAAGCCACACAATTGGCATTGAGAATTGGTGCGAAACATACCTATTTTACACACATGAGTCATCAAATAGGCTTTCATGATGAAGTTTGCGCTGGACTTCCTAATGGTATAGATTTGGCTTACGATGGCCTTGAATTGATTATTGAATAAATATAAATTTACCCATTGCGGTTTCAGAACCATCTTGATTGATTCCGAAAACAAAGAATACACCACTGTTTGGTCTGCTGCCATCTAATCGGTATCCGTTCCAAATGGCTTTACCGCCATTGGCTTTTGTTTGGTAAATTAATTTTCCTTGGGCATCCGCAATTCTAATTTCAGCGTTATTGGCCAAGCCTTCAATTGTAATTTGCCCATTGTATTTTGGAGGGACAGGATTCGGATAAACTAAAATTTCACCAAAGCTCTCAGATGCAACATTGGCATCATTTCTATAAGACACTATTCCTTTGTCGGTACCTATGAATATCTCTCCAGATTCATCTATTTGACCCAAGCAAATTAATGCGTTCGATAGGAGAGGGCTGTTTTCAAATGTAAAATGCTTCAATACTTTTTGCCCATATTCGTCTACTAAGAACAATCCATTTGTTGTGGCAAACCATTTTCTATTTCCCCCATCAACCAAAATGTCTTTAATGGTTTCTTCTCCCATTAAATAACCAGTTGAACCATCTTGTTCAACAATAAATCTATCTAATTTGGGATTTACAAACAAATTTGATGATCCTGTGTAAATATTTAATCCTTGTAAAGTACCAATCCAAACATATCCATTTTTATCACTTTCAATGGATAAAACATCGCCAGAAATCAATCCATTGTTTTGTGAAATAAATGTAGATTTATCATCTGCTGTATTATCTAATTTTCCTTCATCAAAAACAATAATCCCATTGTTTACAATGAGCCATTTTCTATTGTTAGCATCTACGCTTACACCTTTGATATCGGTAGTTCCATTAAAATCAAATTTATACCATTTGCCTGACGGGGTAACGCATAACAATGGATTAGCTGTTCCATAGTTAACAATCCATAAATTTCGTTTTGAATCTTCCGCTATTCCACCAATTTTAATAAAGTTATCGCCGGGATTCCTTTCTAAAGGAGTATTTGTTTCATCCCATTTGCCAATAATTTCATCACCTTTAATTATCAGAATTCCATTTGTGTGCGTAGCTGCAAAATAAGTATTGTTGGCTTTTCTATGACAAACAAAGGTGAAATCATACATGTTTGAATTTAGCGGAGAAGTAAGGTTACTTTTCCAGCTTCTTTCTTGATTGTAAATGTAAAAACCTGAGTTATTGTAGGCATTTCCAAAAGTATTAGACAAACCTCCACCGGTACACAAAATTTGATCTCCATCTTTGGTCATTTTAAAGATGGATGTATTTGATGGACCATTTGGCATGAAAGAGTAATCCATTACTGGGTCTTTTTTAATTACTCCAGGACCAATACCGGTACAGAACCAATAAATGCCATCTTTGAATTGAGTAGCTCCAACTACCAAATTGATGTTTTCATAGGTGATACCTGTATTTGTTAAAGTTGTAATTTTCCCTTTTCGAACAATATGCAATCCAAATTGATTGTTGAAAATGCGCGCAGTATTTACGCGGTTGGTATCAAAAGTTGTTGTTTTCCCCTTTGAATAGGTTTTTATATTGAATTCTGTTTCAAAGAATACACTATCTGAATATGCAGTGAGTTGATAGCATTCAACACCAGTATAAACATAATGCCATTGGTTATAGTCATTCAAATTTATCGTTTTGCTATATTCTGCAGCTAAAATCCCATCTACAGTTGAAATGTAGATTGAATCTTTTTTAATGCAAGAAGATAAAACCCTTATGGCTACACCACCCGTTCCAATAGTGGTGTAACTGTCTTTAATTTCTTTTTTATCCAAGTCAACAATCAATAATCCAAAGTTGGTAGATACCAAAGCTTCTTTATTATTGAATGTAACATGATTTATTCGTTTATCTCCTTGAAGAAATTTGGAGAAAAAGCCTGGAATATTTACAATTTTATTGTCGTTTATAAGTAGATCAATACTTCCATCTAAATATCCAATAAAGAGGGTATTTGTGGCTTGGTTGAAACAAAGTTGACTTATTTCTCCTCCGTGAAAACCATCGGTACGGAGTAATTTAGTCATTTCACCTGTGTTCGTTGTTCTCCAAAATCCTTGGTCGGTTGATGCATACACATAATTGTTTGATGCTTCGCAAAATACCGCGTCTTTGTAAGTGAAATGTGTTCTCCATTTTCCGGTTGGAATTCCATTTTGACCAAAGCAAAATGAAACAATGAAAAGGGAAAGAGAGAGAATTACATTTTTCATTTGAGATTAATTAAAGGTATATCTAAATTCTAAACCAAAATCGGTGAGGGATGTATAAAATTGAGTCGCGATTTTAGGATCCATAATTACCCTGTTATAACGCAATGCAAAATTGACTTTCTGGTTAATTTGATAGGTTATTGAAGGAGTAATTCTAATATTTGTCATTCCCGCAGTGTAGCGATTTACATTAACATCAATTTTTCGAATGATGGTTACATTGTCACTAACACTGACTGCCAAGTCAAATCTGAAATCATTCGGTAAGAATATTTTTCTACCTCTGCGTTTGAAAGGAAGTGTTAAACCTGTTACACGATAACCTGCGGTCAGTTGGAATTCGTTTTGACGCATTTCTGTAAGATTGAAACTTGCTGCGAATAATTTCAATATACGGCTGCGTTTATAATCAAATCCTACTGTCCAGTTATTTTTAGTAGTAATGTTCACTCCAATCAAAGGCATAAATCCTTCGCTAATTGTAACATTTGCAATTTGGAATTGAGGGGTTAAGTCTTTACCAATGGTAGGTGTTTCCAATTTGTCGTATCTCAAGTTTTGAGTATAATCTCCTACTGAATATTTACCATTATAAGCGTGCTTAAAGTTTATGTTGGTGAATATCTTAGAAAGGGCTTTGATTTTTGTTAACCCGTTGTAAGTGATATTCCAGTTTGGTAGAGGAATACTAGGGAATGCACTTATATTGCTAAGTGAAGTGGTTCCAACGTCAAGTTTGCTGTAAGTTGCATAAAACGCCCCTATCAAAACATCTTGTGAATTCTTGCTATAACCTAAAAATTCTTTGGTTATTGGATCTTTGGAATAGGCACCTATTCTTTGATCATTTAATTGTAATCGCTGTGCTACAGTGAAGCGATTTCCTAAGAATTCATCAAATGTTGGATTTGGATGGTTTTCATTCTGTGCAATGTCATTCACAAAGTGAGAATTGAAAAACCAACCAGAAATGTTATAAGTTCCATTTTGAGTTAATCCTTGGTCTGTCCAATTAGTTCCATCATATTTGAAAACACTTTGGGTCCCTTTTGTTTCATTTCTGATGAAATCCAATCTGATTCTAAAATCTTTAATTGGTTCAACGGTTACACTCCCTGAAATAGATTGTGTTAGGTTGTGGCGGTAAAAATTAGCTTGACGCGTATCCTTCATTAATCCGCCATTTTCAGATAGTTTATATCTAATGTTTTCGTCTTGTAAACCTACAACGAAACCAAGTCCAGGTTGTAAATGGGTAAAGTTTTGTCCAAAATAATCGGGTCTAAATGCAAAGCCTGGCAATTCGGTAGTTTGTTTTCTTTGAACATTCAAATTTGCATTTTTAAACATGGTAATGAAATTACCAACAGCCATAATTACTGGATTTACTTTTGGTTTGGTATCTTTCCCTTTTTCAATGGCACTTTCGAATTTTGGTCCACCATCTTCGTCTGGTGTTAACTTTGTTTTTTCTTTGGTTTTATCGTTATTCCCTTTGCCTTTTTTATTGACTTTAGGTTTGTTATAATCCTTTAACCAAGGAATCATTGAATAAAACTGGGTGAAGTTAAATTGTGAAGTAATATTGATATCTTGGCTATTTTGGATTCTATTACCCAATGTGGTGAATGCAGGTGGCGCCTGATTCCACTCATAACTTCCAATATAAGATGCAGAACTTGAAATCCATTTCAAAAATCCAATTTTACTAAATGGCAGGGTATAGGTTGCATTCATGGTTTGGGTGAATCGAGAAATTCTACCAAATCCTTTGAATTCATTATAAATTGAATCTTGTTTCTCTTTGGTGTTAATTGCTCCAAATGGTTCCTGAATTCGTGCTTGAACATTGGCCATGTACGAAATGGTAATTGAATTCGTTAAAGGCAAAGAGGCATTGTAATTTCTGGTTAAAGTGAAGTTCTTATCATATAACCTTGGATTAACCTGAATAAAGTTGTTGTTGTTCCGAGATTGAGATTCGCTATACAATCGATTTAATTGTAATTGCGTATTGAAAGTACTTGGAATTAAATTGAAGTTGAAATCACGAATCAGTGCAAGCGTATTTGATCTAAAAATCTTTGCAAATGGACGTATGAATTTCGCCGTTAAATTATAATTGTATCCCAATGAAATTTGGGTAGTTTTATAGAACTGTTCTTCAATTTGTTGATTTCGTCTGTAAGTATTCGTATAACTATAACTGGCATTGAAGTTTGATATCCCCCAAGGCATAGCCTTCTTAGATTGATTACTTGCTACTTTAAAATTACTAATATTAAAACTATAAAGAGAGTTGTATTCTTCTGCCGCTTTTCTAACTTGATCTCTAACCGTAGCATTGGCAATATGCGTTAACATGGTTTCTAATTCCATGTCGGGATTAAGCGGATTGAATTTTGGTCTCACAAAACTCTCAGACCATCCAATGTACATTGGAATGGTAACACCCGATTTTGCTGGGAAAAATTTACCAAGCTCTAAGTTACTTGCAATGTCGTAATTGTAATTATTTGTTAAACTTCTATCATTTAACTTTTTATCTACATCACCAAATCCAATTGTTCTAATTGAACCGGCCATGTTTAATGTACCAAAATCGGCTAACTGTGTTTGAATATTTGCAAGTGCCGCCCAACCACCGCCATTGGAAATATCTTTCACTCTGAGTTCATTTGCCCAAATTTCAAAACACTGAGGTGTGTTGCCTTTGTTTTTCACACCAATCATCATCACTTTCAAATTGCTTAAATCAGGCAATCCCATCACACTTACTTTGCCTTTTTCTATGGCTAAAATGTAAGGCGCCGTCATAGGCCAATTTGCATTTTGTCGTTGTATTTTGAGGTCAAATAATTTTTGAAATTCTAAATCAATAAAATTCTCATCTGGCCAAACAAGTTTGTCGCTATTGGGTGAATTAGAATTCACATAACCCCTTGTCATTTTTAACGGAATTTCATATTCGTAATAATTGCTCGTTAAATCTGTTCCAAAACGAATGAATGCAGAAGCCTCGCCATCCTCAATTGTGTTTGGTACTGATTCCTCGGCGTGAATGTATAATTGCATTCTCTTGTAATTGCGAATGTCGAAATTAGCAGTCTTAAATGCGGCACGCCCATCTCCTGGTTTTAATTCGCAAACCTTCAATGATAAAGATTGTTCGTTTTCCAAAACTGTTCCTAAACTTGCCATGTTTTGAACGCGAACTACTCCTGGAGGAGTTACATAAGCGATGGGTGAACGTTTTCCGTTTTCTTCCAAATTAACTGTGCTAACAATGAATTTAGTTCCATCATTAGGGTCAGTTGGAACAACAATGCCTGGGGTTTTTAATGCATTTGTATAACGTCTCCAATCTGCTCTTACAAGATTGATATAACCCATTCTTAAAACAGCTGAATCCGTAAATCCTGTCATAATCATACGCATGAAACGTATACTTTTGAAATCGGAAATATTTCCTACTGCTTTTTCAAACTGACGAATTGGAATTTTAAATTGGTACCAACGGATATTTTTATCTTGGCCATTTCTTAATTTAACATTATTGTTTACAATATCAGCAACATAATTTTTGCCTACTTGCAATTCTGTGGCGCTAATTTTTATTTTATATTGGTAATAGTCTTCACTTTGATTCATAGTGAAATCTCTATTCACATCTTCAAAATCTGGGGTAGGAGATGAAGATTTTGGCATTCCAGAATATTGATTGGTGTATTTATCAGGATTAGAATTTCCCTCCATACCCTGAAATCTTGCATAACGTTGAATGATATCTGCATCACCAACAGTATATTTGTCTTCTAAATAATGAACAAAATTGTCATTTGAAGGATCACTCAATGCCGATAGGTATAACTTAGAAGTTGGTCCAAAATTTGACTTTAATTTTTGCAAATATCCTGTGTCATAAAATATTTGTTCATTCGCATCATTTAAACCATCTATACCAACATCTTGTGTTTTCAATGTAGCTGGATTGTTATCAAATGCAAAATTGATTTGAGGACTTGTTGGAATAATTCCGAATGCAGAAGTATCCGTTGTATTTACATCATTCGTTGATGTTGGCAATCCGTTTTCAAATGATTTTCTACGATCTGGTAAAATATCTTCGCTTACGTTACCAAAATGAAGCAACAATTCACCACTCAAATTAGGGTTGTTAATCAATGGATCCATCATCCACACCTCAACATAATCGATGTTGGCAGCTTCAAAATCGTTTTGATCCACACGGCGCATGATTCCAGCCCAACTGTTTTTTGGGTTTAATAATTTACCGTCGGCGTCAATTTGTGTAGGGTCTGTATTAAAGTTATATAAACCACGAACATTTGGATTAAATGCCAAATCTAGTGTTGGTAAAATAGTTGGTGTTCCTTGAGGGAAATTTCTTTGAGGAAAAACTTCGCGCTGATCAATTTGACGCATGTAAGGATTGCTCAAGATTTCATCCACCCTGTTTTGGATGTTACTTGGCATATCGGCATCTCTATAAAATAATTGATCAATGGTATAGAAACTTAATTTGGCATGATTGTTTAACCAATTGCGTTTATCTCCGAGTTGTGTATTAGGGAATAGGTCTGGTTGTTTTTGAGGGATACTCGCAACTACCCAGTTATTAACCACCTTAAAGTCATTTGGCAGTTCTGCGTTTTCGAAGTCTTCTAGGTTTGATACTCCAGTTTGGTTTCCTTGCGATTTGAAGGCATGCGGGAATACTTGCGCATATTCTGCGTAAGCTGTAATGTTCGAAATTTCTTTTGTTTCAATAAATGGTAATTTATCTACCAATTTGGTAATGAATCTTGATTTAGAACTGTAAGCAAAATCTGCACCTATAATCGTATTATAAAGAGGTTCTTCATTGAAATTGGTTTTGGTTGTAAGGGGTCTTTCATACATGTGCAAAATTGTACCACCCAACATCATGTTTTTCGAAAACTTGTGTTCAATCCTTGCCCCGAGCAATGTTTTTTGTTGAATATTAAAGAAACTCTGCCCATCTGCGCTTGCCCTTATTTCGGCTCCACCTTGCAATAAACCTTGGTTAGTGATCCTAACTCTACCCATGGCATAATCTACTTCATAGTCCATGCCTTCTTGTAGTGGTCGGCCATTTGCAGTTACTCTCACAGAACCTCGTTGTAGATTTGTAGTTCCTAAGAACATTTCGGCACCATTTGAACTTTTATAACTTCCTTGAATAAAGAACTTATTGTGTTTTACATCTTGCGCTGCCAAAAATTTGGTAGAATCATAAATGGCATCATAACAGTAGAAATCTGCCAAGTCTGATCGAGATTCAAATTTTTCCCTCAGATAATCTCCAAACGGTTCTGTTTCTGGGAAAATGATACGGGCAAATTGTGATTGAACAGTAATGCCTTCTATGGCATCAAAAACCCCATCGGGTTTTGCTTCCTGTTGGCGGTTTAGTTTATCTAATCCCAATACCCTAATTAAAGGATTTGCATTCTTTAAAGCGGGTAAATTAGCCATGCCAACTGGTAGGTACCCATAATCTGCACCGCTGGTATCGTCAGCATATATTACATTTAGCTTAAAATCCTCTAGGGTTAACGTATACGTATTTAAGCTGTAAATATTCTTCATCATCAAACGCCACATTGGCAAACGCGTTCTAATCGTGTTGCCTTTTAGCATTTTTAGATAGAGTAATTTTTGATCACCTGGAGGGATATCTCTTGAAAATTCACCCACCTGATATGTTTTACCATTCAAAGTATATTCAAATGCAACCGCTAAAATTTCATCGTTGTTTAATGGTTGATTTAATGAAATAAATCCAAGTTGTGTATTAACTGTAAATTCATTTGTTTGAAGTTGACGTGCATAGTTGAGTAGGTCAAAGTCAACTGTTTGTTCAAAGTATGGAAATGTTTTATAAACTTTGTCAATTGCAGTTCCCAACTTACGTGCTTCAGGATCGCTTTCAATTGAACTATAAATTTTATTTGCGTCATTGCTGGCAGCAGGGTCGGTAACCCCATTCAATTGTTTCCTATATGGATTAGACTCACCTAAATCTTGAAAAGCCAAAATATCTCTTGGAGTTTCAACATTGGCGTTTTTATTCGTAACCCAAGCTTCAACTCTGTTAATTACTACACCACTTGCAACAATAGGTAAGTTTTCTAACGATTTATTATAGTTTTCCTTAAAAAATTGAGCTAAGAAATAGTGTTTGTTTTGGTCGTAATTATCAGCTGTGATTTTGAACTCGTTCATTTGAGCACCACCTTTTAAAACAGTCTCAGTACTTTGTCCCTTGTTTTGAGAAAAAACCGTTTTGATGGTAGTTTTACCGAATTGTAAACTGTTTGCAAAACCAAATAGCGATGGAACAGGTTTAATGAGTTGCGTAGGTAGGTTTAAACTTACATTTCCAACTTGAACATCTTTTAAAATACCATCAGGTTTGCCTTTCCAACCCAAGTTTGTTTGATTGTCAAAATCAAATTGGGCTTCAGTATCGTAATTAATTCCAAGTTTTACAAACTCACCGATACTTCCTCTTGCCGAAATTTGCAACTGCTGATCAAATACAGGCACAAAATACAGTTGTTGGCGTTTACTGAAATTCGGATTTCTTATTTCATTGATGGTTCCACCTAATTTCACCATTGCAGATCCACTCAGTTGGAAATCAACTCCTCCAGCTCCAAATATTTTCGAAATTGCTGGGTTGCTTAATTCTGCATTGATGTAATTTGATAATCCACCTTTGGTAGCAGCTTGAGAATAGTCTGTATTTTGTGTTTTTTTACGGTAGTACTCGCTGTTTTTCTCTTTTGATTGAGCTTGGAAATATTCAGTAACACTTAATGATTCTCCCGTTGGATAACTAAGGGAACCAAGTTGTTTAAATGATTCGTATCTGTTGGTTTTTGAATTGTATTTCCATTCAACTTTTAATGGATCATCCAAGTCTACATTGGATGAATTTTGTTTACTCTTGTCTTGATTATTGGGCTTTGAAATTTTGTATTTTACACCTGTTGTGTCAGTTTGCCCAAAAACGAATCCTATTGCAAAAAATGCAACAAAAAATATTGCGAATCTTTGCGAAATTCGCAACAACCCAAAATTAAAAAATCCTTTAAATCGAAACTGATCGGTCATTCTTAGTCTTTTTTCTTGAGTAGTCTTTGTTTAATAGGCGGTTTGATTAAATATAATTTTGCAATTTACAATATTTTGAGTGAATTTTTAATTAATTCTTCAACGGTGGCCATGGCTCCAAGGTCTTTGCTAACCTTAATTAGCGCTTTTTCTGCGCTTGCTTTTTGGTATCCTAAAATGGTTAATGCGGTCAATGCTTCAGAAATTGCATCTAACTTACTTGGATCCAATAATGTACCTAAACCGGATTTCTTGCCACCCGTTAATTTGTCTCTTAATTCTAAGACAATACGCTGCGCAGTTTTTTCTCCAATTCCTTTGATGCTTTTTAATAAACCTACATTGCCATTTAATATGGTTGATGTAATTGTTTCTGAATCTAAACTCGAAAGCATAATAAGCGCAGTGTTATTTCCAACTCCACTTACCGACGTTAGCAATCTAAACATTTGTCGCTCATCTGGATGGGAAAAACCATATAAAACAATACCTGTTGGATTTTGATTTTCAACCCTAAAAGTTTGTTCCATAAAAAGGCGCACTTGTTTGCCACCTTTAATTGTTTCAAAAGTGTGCAAACTAATGCTAGCAAGGTATCCAATTCCTTGATTATTAATGACTACGTGGGTTGGGGAAATCTGTTCAACTGTCCCTTCAATAAATTCGTACATAAAAACGGCTTAGGTATAACGCTTGCGACGTATAAAATAGTTTGCAATGCCCAAAATAAATATGCTTAAAATAGGTAAAATCATACAAAACCATTGCCAGCTGCTTTTTTCTGACTTTGATTTCTCTGGATCTAACAATCTCAAGGTTCTTTCTTTTGCACGAATTTCAATTAAGCCGTTGTTGTCTATCAAATAATCAATGCAGTTTAAAAGGAATTTTTTATTGGCAAAAGTAAACTGTGATATTTTATCATAACCCGTTGGGAAAAACTTTCCACTGCTGCTAACAGGATTGCGTGCAATATCGCCATCTGCTATGACAATCATTTTGCTCTTTCCTTCTGCCACAAAAGGAATTTCGGTATATTTCTTCTGATATACAAATGGCGACTTAAACTGTCCCTCCAAAAGCAAACCTGCAGTTTTAACTCCTTGGTTTAATGATGATCTGAATTGTGCATCCCTCGATTGCATATACACATTTTCTAAATTGATAGAAGCAGGAGTATTAATTACCTTTGAATATTGTGTACTGCTCAACAATGGAATTGCAGTTACGTCGGTTCTGATTTTCGGTTGTAAAGTTCCCGGAAATTGGCACCAAACTGTTCCCATGTTTTTGCAAATGATATGGGGCATATCTGTTGATCCAAACAATGGGAAATAAGGAAAATCAACCAACTCCATTCTTTTTCCCGCGGGGATAGGAATTTGATTGCATTTTAAATCTTCTAAAAGGGTATTTTCAAGCCCTACGCCATATGTGAAAAGTGAAGCCGTGATGTTTTCTAATCCATAATCAAAGGCCAATACTTCTTTGTAATTTCTGAAACTATCAATTTCAATATTTACGGGGTCTACCAACCACAAAGCTTTTCCCCCTTTCATGATAAACTGATCTATTAAATACAACTCAGTAGGAGAGTAATCTTTAATCGGTTTGATAATCATGATCATGTCGTTGAGGTTTAAACGACGTTGTAAACTATTTACTAGAATTGTGCCTGCATTTTTAGGGTCTTTTTCAAGGCTTTTGATAAATGGACGGGCAGATTCAGGATCATTGGTATTTAAATTAATTGCCGAAACTTGATAATATTTGCTCAATTCTGCTGCAAAACTTTCAACCCTTCCATCAAGCATTTCTCCACTACCGTCAATAACGGCAATGTTTTTCATTTTTTCAGTTACAACTTGACGCAGGCCATTTGCAATTTCGTATTCAATATTGTCAATGGCACGTTGGATGTTTTCTTCTGGGGACTTCGCTACGTCGTAATCAAAGAAATTGATGGCAACCGTTTTTTTGTCGCTCATTAATTCTGCCCCTGGAAGCAAATACTTCATTTTTGTTTCATCAGGATTTTCACTATCCATATCACGAACTGGTTCAATTCCTTTCTGAACAAAATCGTCTAGCAATGCATCAAGTTCTTCTTTTTTTACTCCTTTAAAGGGGTCAACAATTTCGATTTCTATTTTTTTACCGCTAATTTCTCTAAATTCATAAGCGATGTCGCGAATTTCAAGTTTCAATTGCTTGAATTTTGCCGACATATCTCCATCTAAGTATAGTTTGAAATATACTTTGTCCTTAATGATTTTTGCAAGAGATTTACTCGTTTCACTCAGGGTATATCTTTTTTCTAACGTTAAATCAATGCGTTTATAGTAAAGTGAACTTAAAATATTGCCCAAAACAATAAGTAAGAACAATACAGAAAAATTGATATACGATTGTATTTTTTTATTCGTTCTATTCATCACCATTTTCTGCTTTCAAATACAATTTTAGTTAAACCAAGAAATACCAAGATAAATCCCACAAAATAGATTACGTCTCTCGTATCTACCAAACCTCTACTTATTGAATCGTAGTGGAATTCTAATCCAAACCATTCCAAACTTTTTCCAATAAAATTTAACCAAGAAGCTTCTCCGAGCATACTCAATACTCCAAAAAAGAAGAAGTTCAAAAGCATCGAAGTGATCAAAGCTACTATTTGATTATCGGTAAGTGAACTGCTGAACATACCAATACTTGCATAACAAGCAGCGAGTAAAATTAGTCCGAAATAACTACCTATGGTAGCGCCGATATCTACATTTCCAACAGGGGTTGCCAATTGATAAACCGCATAGAAATAAAACAAGGTTGGCACTATGGCAATGGCGATTAAAGTTACCGATGCGAAAAACTTACCCGCAATAATGGCGGTATCTGTTATTGGCTTGGTAGTTAATATTTCTAATGTTCCAAGTCGTTTTTCATCGCTTATGCTTTTCATCGTAATGGCGGACACCAAGAAAATTAAAATGTAAGGAGCAATTTCAAACATTACTTGCAAGCTTGCAATACCCAAATCAAAAACGTTGTTGCCTTTGATCATCCATAGAAACAATCCTGTTAAAATAAGGAAAACCCCTATAACAATATAAGCAATGAAAGAACCGAGGAAACTTCTAATTTCTTTTTTAAATATGACCCACATTTGTTGTTAGATTTCTGAAGATATCTTCAAGTGAATTTTTATCTGTACTTAACTCTAAAATTTCTGCATTGTTTGACAATGCAAATTGTGAAATTTGTTGACGCAATTGTGCGTTATTGGATTGGATTTTCCAAGAATTTCCACCTTTATTTTCTGCAGAAGTTACCCCCTCAATTTGAAGGATTTTAGATTTATCTATAGCGGAACTAAACTCAACCAATAGAGAAATGAATGAGCTAAAATTGGTTTTCAATAATCCAATATCATCATTGGCAATGATTTGTCCGCCGTTGATAATAATGACCTTGCTACACATTGCCTCAACTTCTTGCATTACATGGGTAGAAAGCATGACAGTTTTTTCTTTGCCAAGTTGTGTAATTACATTGCGCATGTCAACTACTTGGTTAGGATCTAATCCACTTGTAGGTTCGTCGAGAATAAGTACTTTGGGATTATGAATAAGCGCTTGCGCCAATCCAACTCTTTGTCTGTATCCTTTAGACAACATGCCAATTTTCTTATGACGTTCCGGACCTAAATTCGTAATTTCGATGGCCATTTCAACACTTTTTTTAGCTGGTTTGATATTTGAAAGCTCAGCCATAAAGGTTAAATATTCAGTTACATACATATCTAAGTAAAGTGGATTGTGTTCAGGTAAATAACCCACAATTTTCCGTACTTCAATACTGTCTTCAACGAAGTCAATTCCACATACTGATCCACCCCCTTCTGTAGGAGGGATAAATCCTGTAATCATTTTCATGGTGGTTGATTTTCCAGCCCCGTTTGGGCCTAAAAAACCTACAACTTCACCTGTGCCAATTTCAAATGAGATGTTATTGACAGCAAGTTGTTTACCATAAATTTTAGTTAAATTATTTACAACAATACTCACGGTTATATTTTACAAAAATACCGACTACAAATGAAATTCAACCAATATCTGTTGAATAAAGTTCACTAAGTATTAAACTGTAAAATCTATAGTACACCTTCTAATTAAAGGGTATGCAAAAGCATGACGTCTTTTTGGTGTTCTTAATTTTGATTTGCCGTGTTTGATTTTTGAATGAGGCTTGTGAGGCACATGGCTACGCTTTCTCATAATACGACGTTTTCTATTTTTGTATTTCAATTTAAATCCGCGGTGTCTTTTGCCTTTTTTGAATTTAAAACGACTAAATGAATTGGGTAAATGAAACGACTCTTGAGAGATAAGTAGGGTTTCATAAATAAGACTATCTCCTTTAAAATCAATAATGGATGCTGGATTGATGGGTCTTCCTAAGAATCTAGTTTCAAAATGTAAATGTGGACCCGTACTTCTTCCGGTACTTCCGCCCAAACCAATAAGTTGACCAGCATTTACCAAATCTCCAGGTTTTGCTATTCTGTAGGACAGATGCCCGTAAAGTGTTTCGAATCCGTTGTAATGGCGAACAATGATACAATTGCCATATCCTGAATACCAACGGCTCATTCTTACAACACCGTCAAAAGCTACCCTAACAGAATCACCAGTTCTCAACTGTAAATCTATTCCTTGATGCGGAACACCACCTCTCCAACCAAAGCCAGAATTTACCTTGCCTGATATTGGTAATGTGTAACCACAATCGGCATGAAGTAAAGTTACAGGGATTTCTCTATTCAGTGTTTTTACATTGAATCGGTATGGATCCAATGCGAGTGTATCCCAATTATAATAAAAATCAAATTCAGGATAAAAACCAGGAAGAATGAGTGCGTTTAATTCTAAAACATCTTCGGGAACTTCACGGTAAGTTGTATCCCCTAATATATTCAAACCATAGGAATTAATAGCAAAAAAGGCTAAGACAAAAACAATAAGTTTATAATAACTGCGCGGCTCTCGTTTTAGCTTCATCTTGTTGTAGTTGTATTTTGAGCGCGTCCAATCCATTAAATCTTTGTTCTTCCCGCAAAAATTGTACCAAAAATAAGGTAATATGGTCGTTGTAGATGTCTTTATTAAAGTCAAGAATATGGGCTTCAATGGTTTGGGTTGTGCCATCTACAGTTGGTCGAACCCCAATATTGAGCATAATTTTATACTTGGTTTCACCAATAAGTGTATACCCAATGTACACTCCGTTAGGAGGAATCAATTTATTTGGTTCATCAATTTGAATATTTGCAGTTGGGAAGCCCAATTGACGGCCGAGCTGTTTTCCTTGAACTACTGTTCCACTTAATGAGTAAGGCCTCCCTAATAATTCATTTGCACTTTCAAGATTTCCGCTTTGAAGCGCTTTCCTAATTCTTGTGCTACTTACCGCAATTTCTTCAATTTCGGAAGCATCAATTTCTTTCACATCAAATTTGAATTCAGATGCCAAATCAGTCAATTCTTGAAATCCACCAGATCTGTTTTTACCAAAACGATGGTCATATCCAACAACCATACATTGTACATTTAGTTTTTTTACCAGTATTTCATTCACGAATTCTCTGGGTGAATATTGCGAAATTTCGTGGGTAAATGACAATACAAGTAGATAATCAATACCCATTTCCAAGATTTTTTTCGCCTTTTCTTCAATGGAAGATAAGAGTTTAATACTTGTATTTTGGGGGTCAATGACCAATCTTGGATGTGGGTGAAAGGTAATTAATAAACTCGGTTTGTTGTATGATTTTGCTAGGTTAACTACTTGTTTTAAAACATGTTGATGACCCAAATGAACGCCGTCGAAAGTTCCTTGAGTAATCACAAAACCATTGTTTTGAGGGATGTTTTCAAGGTCGAAAATTAAGCCATTCATTCTGTGTGCAAAGTTCGTAATAAACCCTATTTTTGCAACTATGAGGATGAAGTTTCTGCAATTTATTTTATTAATTGGAATAATTGCCACTGGAAAAGCCCAAGTTGGAGGAACAGGAGTTTTCCAAATTTTGGAAGTTCCGTTGCATGCAAGATCTATGGCTTGGGGTGGTTATTTATTGGCTTCACCAACATCCGATGTACAGTTTGCATCGAATAATCCTGCGTTGTTAAATAAATCTCTACACAATAATTATGGTGTAACTTACGGTAGTTTTTTGCCAGGAGTTACAAATGGTGGAGTTGGATATGCCTATAACAAAGGAATGCATAATTTTTCATTTCACGCCCAATATTTAGATTATGGCACAATGAAATCATTTGACGACGGTGGAAATTCATTAGGAACTGTATCAGCCAATGAAACTAAAATCACCTTGGGTTATTCACGAGAAATTTCAGACAGAATTACGGTTGGTGCCCAATTGGGTTTTGTATACAGTGTTTTAGAACCTTATGTGTCAAATGGAATATTTTCTAATTTGGGTGCGCATTACAACTCTAAAGATACCTTGATCCAAATGGGATTGGTAGTAAAAAATATTGGGTTCATGTTGAATGCCTACCGGAATGCTTCACGCGAATCTTTGCCTTTTAATATTCAATATGGAGTTTCAATCAAACCGGCCCACATGCCAGTTCGTTTTCAGATAATTGCTCACTCATTGCAGAAGTGGGATTTGACTTATAACCAGTACTTGAAAACGGGTACAATGGATTTGAATGGACAAGAAGTAATTCCACAAGAATCAAATTTTGGAGATAAATTATCAAGGCATTTGGCTTTGGGAATGGAATTTATTTTGGGAGAACATCTGGGATTATTGGTTGGATATAACCATCAACGCAGAACGGAAATAGCCCCTGAAGCGCAAAAAGGCATGGCAGGATTTGGATGGGGATTGAAGTTCAAAGTGTATAAATTTCATATTACCTATGCAAGTTCATCTTATTTTACTGGCTTTAATTCAAACATGTTTTCTATTTCTTTGATTCCCGCATTTTTAAATTAATTCATGAAAAAAATCAATATTGCAATTGACGGATACAGCAGTTGTGGAAAAGGTACATTGGCAAAGCAAATGGCACAATCATTGGGTTATTTATTTGTCGATAGTGGTGCAATGTATAGAGCGGTTACATTGTATTTATTAGAAAACATTATAGAAATTTCCGACGAAATTGCCGTATCAAAAGCTTTAGAAAATATTCAGCTTGAATTCCATCCCTCAAAAGAAAACAACCGATTCGAAATACATTTAAACGGTAGAAATGTAGAATCGTTGATCCGAGAAATTCACATAGCAAACAAAGTGAGTTTTGTAGCAAAAATTTCTGCAGTTAGAAAAAAGCTTGTGGAAATTCAACAACAGATTGGTGAGCATAAAGGAGTAGTAATGGATGGACGAGATATTGGCACCGTTGTTTATCCAGATGCAGAACTAAAAATTTTCATGACTGCTTCTAATGAGGTAAGGGCTCAACGTAGATTTAATGAAATGATTGCGGCGGGTAAAAATGTAACCCTTGAAGAAGTTTCGGCGAATTTAATTGAAAGAGATACAATTGATTCTAGCCGAGATGATAGTCCTCTTACCCTCAATGAAAGCTATCATCTCCTTGATAATTCAAATATTACACCCAATCAGCAGTTCGAACTTGCAATGAGTTGGGTAAATGAATTGTTGGATTAAAATAGTTTGTCTAACTTTGCGGCAATGAGAAAGAAAATTGTTGCCGGAAATTGGAAGATGAATAAAACATTGGTTGAAAGCCAAGCGTTGATTACTGAAATTAGAGGTATTGTTAGAGATGAGAACACCAATAAAGCAGAAGTAATTATTTGTCCAACCTTTCTGGTATTGCCTTCTGCTTCAAAATTACTCGATGGAAGTACTGTGAAATTGGGTGCTCAAAATTGTCATTTTGAAGAAAACGGTGCCTACACTGGAGAACTTTCTGCATCTATGTTAAAGTCGGTTGGTGTTTCTCATGTGATTATAGGACATAGCGAACGTCGTCAGTATTTTCATGAAACCAATGAAATGCTTGCAAAAAAAACAACAGCAGTTGTAAACCAAGGTTTAACAGTTTTATTTTGCGTTGGCGAAACTTTGCAAGAAAGAGAATCGGGTTCTCATTTTGATGTTATTAAATCTCAAATTTCTGAGGGACTTTTTCACCTAACAGCAAAAGATATGTCATTGGTAGTTGTTGCTTATGAGCCTGTTTGGGCCATTGGCACTGGATTAACTGCAAGTTCAGAACAAGCAGAAGAAGTGCATGCATTTATTCGTTCTTTACTTACAGAAAAATTTGGTGAAGCTATTTCGGAAGACGTTTCTATCCTTTATGGTGGAAGTGTGAAGCCTGACAATGCCGCTGAATTGTTTTCTCAAAAGAATATTGATGGTGGTTTAATCGGAGGCGCAGCATTGAAAGCACGCGATTTCTTTGATATCATCAAAGCAATAAAATAAAAGTTCTTTCTTTTTGGGTACAATACTTTATTGTATTTTTACGTTTCTCTTAGGAGTTTTTCTATGATTAAATTAAAATTGTTTTTCTTATTGGTGCTTTTGGCACTCAGCAACGCTGCTTTTTCTCAAATACGCAGTTTTAATTCTGATCCTACTATTTTCATGAAGGAATTGGAAGACCTTTTTAAAGGTGTTGATGACAAAGAAACATTAAGAGATTTTGCAATTTTTAAAGAGAACTGGCTAAATGGTAAGTTTACGCCAACACAGCAAAAATTCATGATGCAGGTTTCGAATCAAATGCTAACCGATCAAATGCAAGTTTTGCCTTATTTTAAATTGTTTTATGGAACGATTACCCGTTTTCTTGAGAGAAAAATGCCTGATAAAACACTTTCGCAATGGCAGGGTATTGCAAAAACAATTTTGGCCAATTCCTCAGAAGATTATCTTGAGTTTCTAAAAACTACCGAACAATTGTTTTCATCTAAAACGCTCTTTATCAATGAAAATAAACGTTGGTACGTCGATACCAATAATTATGATATTAAACTTGTTAAAGGTAAAATAGCCATCGATTTTGGCGAAATTACTTTAACGTGTAAATCACTGAGCGACAAATTAATCATTACAAAAACAAAGGGTATTTATTTTCCGGGAACTTCAATTTGGGAAGGAAAATACGGAAATACCGACTTTTCAAGAGCCATCCCCGAAGACAAAACACTCATTAAATTTGGCAAATACACCATAAATTTCAATAAGGCTGAATACCAAATTGATACAGTTTCTCTCATTTATACAAAATATTTTAAAGAACCCATTTTGGGGAAATTCTCGGATAAACTAATGTTTTCGCTAGATTCAAATACAGTGAAAACTGGTGGATACCCTAAGTTTACATCCTTCAATAATAATTTATTGGTGAGAGGAATTGTAGGATCCGAGTCGTTTTTTAGAGGTGGATTCTCAATGAATGGTGGCGTAATCAACACCCAAACAGTTGACAATAAACCGTCCTTCATTGATATATTTTATAAAGGGAAAAAGAAAGTTACCCTAAAAAGTACGGGTTTTCGAATTGCAAAAGGAGTGGCAAACTCCCCCAATACTGAATTTACATTATACCTAGATAGTGGGAAAAATATTAGCCATCCTGCCGTTCAGGTTTCGTTTGTGTTTAAAGACAATCGATTAATCATTAACCGCGGTGATGAAGGATTGATGCGAACAGCATTCAATGACGACTACCATAACATGAGTATCGACGTTGAACAAATTCGTTGGAAAATTGATGAGCCTTTTGTGGATTTTGACAATATCAACGACGATAAAGGGGTGAAGTTTGAGTCGAACGATTTTTTCAGGGATTTTATTTACGAAAAATGGCAAGGACCTCTTCTTACCAATCCACTAGAAAAAATTAATGCCTATTACCTAAGAACTCCACCAGATCCAATTGCAGAAAGGCTTGATAAGGAAATCAAAACATTGTATGCAAATCCAAAGAGAGACCAAGCCTTGATCTCTGTGAAGTTGAAAGAACTTAGTGAACGAAAAAGCAATGCCAAAAGATTAATTAATTTCAAAGAGCGTGGTACATTTCACTTGGACGATTATTGTGGTTTTTTCAATTTAGAGCCAACGCATACCAAACATTTGTTTATTGATTTGCACGATGCCGGTTTCGTGAATTACAATTTCAAAACCGACAGTATAAAAATCAACCGCAAATTGTTCAAGTATAACTTGATGCATAAAAAAGCAATCGATTATGATGTAATTCGATTAAATTCGGTAATTGCGGCAAAGCCCAATGCAACGTTGAATTTATTGAGCAATGAAATGAATATTGAAGGGGTAAGGTTTTGCTACTTTTCAGATTCACAAAACGTAAGTGTGAAGCCAACCGATCAAAGTGTAGTGCTTACCCATAATAGAAATCTTCGATTTGGCGGAATGGTGCGTGCGGGTCGTTTTGATTTTTATGGACAACGTTTCAATTTTTCTTATGAAAAGTTTATCATCGATTTTGCAAACATCGATTCAATGCAAATGTTTTTCCCTGATGAAACAGGGCAGAGGTTAATACCAATTAAATCTGTTTTAAGAAATATTGGAGGGACATTGTTCATTGACAAACCCAATAACAAATCTGGAAATATTAACTATCCGGAATATCCAATCTTTACCTCGAATAAAGGTAGTGATATTTTGTATGACAAACCAAGTATACACGGTGGTCAATACAAAGGCGATGTTTTCAAGTTTGTTGTTGATCCATTTACAATTGATAGTTTAGATAATTTCACCATTCAAGGGTTACGTTTTGAAGGAGAGTTCTTTTCTGATGGAATTTTTCCTGACTTCAGACATTATGCCTATATCCAACCGGATTATTCTTTGGGTTTTGTGAAAACAACCCCTCCTGGTGGTTATCCAATGTACAGAGGAAAAGGTCATGGCGACATGACAATGAATTTGAGTGAAATGGGTTTTTATGGAGAAAATGGTGAAATTAAATATGAAACCAGCTCTACCAAATTTACCAAAATTTTATTATTGCTTAATGAAGCGAAGGGCGATATTAACTCCTACGATTTAAATCAAAACGCCAAATATCCCGAGATTCACGCGGTAAATGCTTCATTGAATTGGAAACCGTATGATGATAAGTACACCATTGCCCAAGGTAAAACTCCGATTAAAATGTTCAATTTTGGATATGATTTTTTTGGGAAAGTTACCCAAAGTCCTACCAATGTTATTGGTGATGGATTATTGAAATGGGATTTGGCAACCTTTAGCAGTAAGGAAATGGTTTTTGCTCCTAAAAAGGCAAAGGCAGAAGTTGGAGAGTTAACCATTTTTGCGTTGGATTCAACCAAAGTGGTATTTAATAGCAAGAACATTCATGGTACAATGGACTTCGCTACAAGAATGGGTGATTTTGCAACGAATGAAGTTGGGCAAATTACCAATTTCCCATTTAATAAATATCAAACCAATTTGAGCGATTACAAGTGGAATATGGACAAGAAAACCATTGAAGCAAAAGTTGGTCCTGGAATGGGTGGGTTAACCCCAGAGTTTTTAAGTACCAATGTAACCCAAGATAGTTTGAAGTTTGAGTCGCCAAAGGCCATTTACAATATGGAAGATTATACCCTCAAAGCTGAGCAGATTCCATATATTGATATTGCCGATTCTCGATTGTTTTTGAAGGATGGAAAAGTGACCATTCGTGAAAATGCAAACATGGATACCTTATTTGAAACCAAGTTAATTGCCAATAGAGATGATAAGTTTCATGAAATTTATAAACTTACCATTAAAGTTCTCGGCAAGAATAGGGTTCATGGTTCTGGATTTTACCAATACGTAGATAAACTTGCAAACCGCCAAGAATTTTTGTTAGATAGCGTAATTGTAAATAGAAAGAAACATGTTGAGGGAATTGGTGTGATTCAAGAAGAAAGAGGATTTACCCTTGATAAGAAAATTGGATATAAAGGAATTGCCCAAATTGAAAGTAGTGAGCAGTTGATTAAATTCTTAGGATTTGTGAAGCCCTTGCATACTTTTAAAAATGTATTGCCATCGGCTTGGGTGAGTTTCAGGGATTTTGTTGATCCAAAAGATGTGGTAATTCCATTGTCAAATCCACGTGATAGGCTCAATACCAAGCAGTTTGTTGGGTTATATATTGCAAATGATTCATCACATGTTTATCCATTGTTGTTTTCTGCAAGAAGACGGTATAGCGATAATGATGTTTCTAACGATACAGGGATCTTGTATTACGACCATAAATTAGAAAGTTTTATGGTGGGAAGTGAAGACAAATTGAGAAATGGCGGTACCAAAGGTAGCTTCATTCAATTCAACGAAAAAGACCATACCATTCATGCGGAAGGGCCAATGGATTTTGGATTAGAATCTGAAAATATCAAGTTTAAAAATGCAGGTCATGCAGACTTGAAAGCTAAAGACAGTACGTTCTCATTTAATTTGGCAATGATGCTTGATTTCCCTCTGCATAAAGACTTTGTTGAATATTTGGTAAACAAAATCAATGAAGGTGGACCTGGTACCGTTGATCTAAATACAGATTTCTTTAAGGATGCCTTGGGAGAAATGATTGCTTCACCAAAGGTATTGCGAAATGCAATTTCTGGTATTGAAAAGAGCAACCAACTGAAAGGGAAGGATGAATGCGATTATACCTTGGTAATGTCTGATGCCACTTTCCGTTGGGACAACAAAATGAGGGGTATGTATTGCAATGACAATGTAATTATTGCCAGTATCGCTGGAACACCAATAAATAAAGAAGTGAAAGCAACCATGCTTTTGGAATCTAAACGTTCTGGTGAGAACATGTTTATCTACCTTAACTACGGTGAAGACTTTGTATTCTTCAATATTACCAAAAGCAAATGTGCGATTTATGCATCTGATCCGAAGTTAACAGAAATCTTGATTAACACTGCGAATAAGGTTAAAGCAAAAGACTTTTATATCATGCAAACCACAGAAAGAACAGTAGACAAGTTCTTGAAGAAAGTTGAACGTTAATTTGGGTATTCAACTTTTGTAAGGAATAATCCTTTTGCAGCTACTGAATTACCGGCATCAGACCTAGTTCCGGTTTTAAGTATTATTTCAAATTCTTGAACAGACATTTTTCCTGTACCAATTAATATACTGGTTCCAACCAAGGCCCTAACCATATTTCTAAGAAATCTGCTTGCTGAAATCTTGAAAATGATTTGTGAACCCTGCTCAAACCAGATTGCCTCGTAAACATGGCAACGGTAATTGTCAGCAGGGGGTAACCCTTTGCAGAAAGCTTGAAATTCATTTGTGCCTATAAGGATTTTCGCTGCTTGATTCATGGTATCTAAATCCAGTTTTTTGATAAAAGTATACGAAAATCGATCTGTAAATGGATTCGGATTGGTTTCAATGAAGTATTTATATTCTCTCAAAGTTGCATCGAAGCGTGCATGAAAATCTTCATGGGTTTGAACACAGTTTTTGATAGAAATACTTTTTGGCAACATGGCATTGAGTTTGTAAACAAATGCTTCTGGTAATGCCAACTCGAAATCAAAATGAGCGGTATATTCACTTGCGTGAACTCCGGTATCGGTTCTGCCACATCCCATAATTTCGATGGGCTGATTGCAAATTTGAGAAAGTTTTTTTTGAATTACCTCTTGAATGGTCATTCCGTTTGGTTGAATTTGCCAACCATGAAAATCGGTGCCGTCGTATGATAAATCGAGGCGGTATCGCATTAAGCTAGGTTTTCAAATACAATGGCACAACCTTGACCAACACCAATACACATTGTTGCCAAGCCATATTTTTTGCCTGGGTGTTTTGCCATGTGGTGTATCAATGTAGCAGAAATTCTTGTTCCACTCGCACCCAATGGATGTCCGATTGCAATACTTCCACCGTTTAAATTCACTTTCGCTAAATCAACATTTAACAAATCTGCACTTGCCAATACTTGGGCGGCAAATGCCTCGTTTAATTCAAATACATCGATGTCGTTTACAGTTAATCCCGCTTTTTTAAGCGCTTTCTCTGTTGCTGGAACTGGGCCAATTCCCATAATTGAAGGATCAACACCAGCCGCACCGCAACTTACAATTCTTGCAATAGGTTTCAAGTTGAATTGTTTTACCATGCTTTCGCTCGCTAAAATGCAACAAGCAGCACCATCATTAATACCAGAAGAGTTTCCTGCAGTAACGGTTCCATTGTCTTTAAATGCAGGCTTTAATGTGCTTAAAACATCAACTGTGCTTAATCGTGGATGTTCATCAATATGAAACGAAGTAAATTGTCCTTTCTTTTGAGGGATCATCACCGGCACAATTTCGTTTTCAAACAACAAATGTTCTTGGGCATGTTGCCACTTTAATTGTGATTGATAAGCGAATTCGTCTTGACGGTCTCTGGTAATATTATATTTTTCCGCAACATTTTCTGCCGTTTCACCCATTGAATAAGGGTAGTGTAATTTTGATAATGTTTTGTTAGTAAATCTCCAGCCAATGGTGGTGTCATGAATTTCTGGAGTTCTGGAAAATGCAGACTCGGCTTTTGCCATTACAAAGGGAGCCCTGGTCATGCTTTCGGTACCTCCAGCAATAATCAAATGTGCTTCTCCGCTTTTAATAGCCATAAAGCCATTCATCATGCTTTGTAAACCAGATGCACAAAGTCTGTTTACGGTGTAACCCGGAACACTTGTGGGAACGCCAGCCAAAAGGCTCGCCATTCTTGCAACGTTTCTATTGTCTTCACCCGCTTGATTTGCAGCACCCAAAATAACTTCGTCAACTTGTGTTAAATCAATAGTTGGATTTCTTTCAATGAGTGCTTTAATTACAGTTGCCGCCAAGTCGTCGGGGCGAACAGATGCCAAAGCTCCACCAAATTTACCCACAGGGGTTCTTACAATATCAATCACATAAACAGCGTTCATACTGCAAAGTTAAGTGATTATTTTTTAACATTGCCCTCGCAAATTGTCGTGTTTCAATGCAATTTTAACGAACATTCTTTTTTTGAGGAACAATTATTAAAATTTATAGAAATAAAATCCGATTTTTGAGTCAATATCCCTCATGAAAAAAATACACCTCATTTTTATTTTGCTGATCTGCTCCTGTTTACAAGGTCAAAATGTAAAATTAGTTTTGAAGGATACTTTTAAATATAGGGATTTTGTTTTTTATAATAAGGTTTACTCATATCAAAATAACGAATTCGCAAACAAAAGAAAAGTCGCGATATTGAAAGATTTAAATCCCGATAATGAAGATTTTTATTGGGGAGATACGGTAGGTAGTCATTTGGAAATTGCTGATTTATGTGTTGCTGGTCCTTTTGATTTTGTATTAAAAACTACCTTAGACCGCATTAGAGAAGCAGTTTATGAAAAACCCGATGTGAAGTTTGTAAATAATTATAATCGGGACTTTGGTGAATTTTGTAAAGAAATTATTGATTCTGCTGCAAAAGACGGTTTCCTAGAATTTGAACAGCATCTTTCAGTTACAAATGTTTTTTTTGATATTATTACAATCGGCAATTTTGAATATGGATTTTCAGGTGGTGCGCATCCAAACCATTGGCACAATCATTTTCTGGTTGATTTAAATGATGGAAAATTGATTCAATTTGGAGATATATTCCAATCGAAAAGCAAAAATCAATTGAAAAGCACTTTAAAATCAAAATTCATTTCGATTTATGGGAAAGAAAGCTTACTCGATCAGTTTGAAATTGCAGAGAATTTTTCGATTGACAAAGATGGTATACATTTCTTGTACAACCCATATGAAATAACTCCTTATGTTGTTGGTGATCCTGAAATTACAATCTCTTTCAATCAAGCAATGCCTTTTTTTACTCCGTACTTTAAGTCAAAAGTATTGCCACATTTAAAAATAAGTAAACCCAATACCAAAAGGAAAAAACAATGAAATCTGTATTGATTATCTGGTTTTCTGTTTTGAATGTTACACTAAATGCTCAAACTGAATCAAAGTCGAATAAAATTCTTTTTAAAGGATATACGTTTGAGCAAACCAATTATTCAGAAAGTAATTGTGTTTTTGCAAAAACCAGAAAAGACACAATGAAAGAATTTATTAATTCTTACGATACTGTGTGTTCGCATGTTGAATTTAGCGATTTAACGGTAAGTGGTCCAAATTCAGAAGTTGCTGATGCTATTAATAGTAAAATGAAATCTATGTCCCTCACTTTTGGTGAAGAGTCGTATAATTCTCCTCAACTATTTTGCTCGGGTATTGCAGATTCCTATGCAAAAGATGCTTTTATTGAACTAGAAGTAGGGATTTATTTTAGAGATACTTTTAATAGGTTTTGTAATATAGAATATAGTAGTATTGAAGATGCAGGGGGTGCACATCGCAATTATTATTTTAGAAATTTAATTTTCGACACCAAAGACGGCACAGAAGTGCAAGTTGAAAGTATTTTGAATGATTCAAATTTGTCGGCTTTACGTAAGTTGTTATACAAGAAGTTTATTAAAAGTTATAATTTAGGGGCATTACTCATTGACGTAAATAAACCTGAAGAGTTTCCATTACCTGAATTCATTTCAATCAATTCAGACGGAATTCGTTTCACTTATAATACCTATGAAATTATGCCTTATTGCTACGGAATGCCGGAGTTCAATTTTTCGTTCAGAGAAATTTATCCCTATTTGACACCATGGTTTAAGCAATTTGTTGCAGCACCTCCAAAAGCAGCGGTTAAGAAAACTAAGCAAAAAGTGAATTCATCGAAACGTCGATAAGTGGTATTTTCTACATAGTGGAATTTATGAAAATCTACTCTTATATTTGTATTTTTAGAAAGCCATGAAGAGGAAGTTGTACAAGATAAGTTGCCTAATATTATCGGCCTTACTTCCTTTGTTAATGGTTGCTGAATTGGTTGGTGTTCAAATTCAAAAGAAAAATTTCAAACAACAACTTATTCTGCATTCTCCTGCACTTTACAAATATCAAGAAACACTTTTCGTTTCCAATGATGATTATGTCAATCAACATGTTGGTAGCGAAATTTCATTGAATGGTAATTTATATGATATCCTTTCAATTGAAAAATGTTCCGATGGTTATTATTTTAAAGTATTCAATGATGCCTTGGATAAAAAGTTTGAGTCGCTACTAAGTCAGCATTCGAACGAGAATCATCCCTCTAAAAAATCAAACAAAAAGTCAATCCAAAACATTCAACTTTTTGTTGAATCGGTTATTGATTTCAATGCCAATCAAAAAGAAGACATTGTGTTATTTGGTGATTATCCTGCTAAATGTGCAATTGGATTCAATTCTCTTCCATTTTTGCCCCCAGAATTCTGTTAATTTTCTTATTAAAAAAACATTGATTGGTGCTTTCTACAAAGCATCTATTTGCATGCAATTAACAAAATTAGGGGAGTTGGGACACCCTTTTGTCCCTCAAAAAGCAAAAAATAAACATGAAAAATACAATTCTTGTATTGGGGTTGATGACCTTGATGCAATTGCCCTTGATGGCACAAAATACAGACTCAACAAATGTTGAAACCTTAGATGAAGTTTTAGTATCTTCACAGCGCTTCGATCAGAAAAGACGAGAATCACCGCGTCAAATTGAAGTTGTTAAATCTTCAAAAATTAACGAGCTACAACCAGCAACGCTCGGCGATGCACTCATAAATACTGGACAAGTATTTGTTCAAAAAAGCCAAATGGGTGGAAGTAGTCCCGTTTTACGTGGATTTGAAGCAAGTCGTGTTTTGATGGTGATAGACGGAGTAAGAATGAATAACGCCACTTATAGGGCTGGACATTTGCAAGATATCATTACAATTGATCCATATATTTTAGACAGAATGGAAGTGAATTTTGGAAGTGGTTCTACTATTTTTGGTTCAGATGCCTTAGGCGGAGTGCTCTATTTTAAAACCAAAGATGTGAGTTTCGGCACAAAAAAATGGAGCCCTTATGCCAATATTAGATATCAAAGTGCTTCTAACGGCAAAATTTATAACGGGGGACTTGAGTACCAATCGCAAAAATTTGGTGCAATTTTTAATATTACCAGAAGCGATTTTGGCGATTTGAGAATGGGGACGAAAAGTTATTACGCTGAGGATGAAAATTATGGATTGATGCCAAAATATGTAACCCAAATTAACGGAGTTGATTCTGTGATTGACAATCCAGATAAAAACGTTCAAAAAGGTACAGGTTATGCGCAAACAGATGTATTTGCAAAGTTTGGTTACAGGGGTAAAAAGATTTTACATACGTTTAATTTCCAAGCATCAATGAGTGAATTGGTTCCTAGATATGATCGCATTAACGAAAATACCAACGGCAAATTTACTTATGCCCGTTGGGACTATGCCCCACAAAACAGAATGTTTGCATCGTATAAAATGGAATTTGGTAACGAAAACCATAAGAACAAATTTATTATGGCTTATCAAAACACTGAGGTAGCTCGTGTTTCTAGAAAATTCAGGAAAACAAATGAAAAAAGACAACTTGATAAAGTGAATATGATTACTGCCAATTTTGATAGAAATGACAAAGTTGGAAAGTTCACTATTCAATCAGGTGCGGAATGGGTTTTGAATTTGGTTGATAGCAAAGGAACTTTGAAAAACGTAAATACAGGTGTGGTGACTCCTGGTGATTCGAGATATTCTGACTCTGGTGCCATTACCAATTCTGTTTCTTTATATGGTCAAGCAAACTACACTTTAGATAAAACCAAAACAATTCTTGTTGGGGGATTGCGTTTAACCCATTATTTCTTGGATGCATATTTTACCAAAAATAATTATTGGAAGTACCCTTTGAGTGCTGTCTATTTTAGCAATGTTGCACCAAGTTTTAATTTGGGATTTGTTCAGCCAATTGGCAATGATATTTTGATTCGTGGATCATTCAATCAAGCATATAGAAATCCAAACGTTGATGATATGACCAAAGTATTTGATTCAAAAGTAGGGGTTAAAGTTTTGGTTCCAAATGCTGATTTGGGTCCAGAATATTCTTATACCACCGATTTGTCTGTGATTTATAAGTTTAATAAATTCTATATTGAGGCTGGAGGTTATCGTACACAAATTTCTAATTTGATGCTTGATCAAAGAGGAACCTATAACAACGCCGATTCTCTTTTGTACGATGGTGTTATGACCCCAGTTTATGAAGTGAAGAATGTTGCATCGGGTGTTATTCAAGGGTTTTACGCCAACGTAAAATTAAATGTTTGGAGTAAGTTGTGGTTAAACGTTAACGGCAACATTACAAAAGGCACATATATCAACGCTGATGGCACTGAAGGTCCACTTGATCACATTCCTCCTTTTTATGGACAAGCCTCTCTTAAATGGACTGAAAGCAATTGGTATGGTGAATTACAATGCTTATTCAACGGCAAGAAAGAATTGGCTGAGTATTCAAACAGCGGAGAAGATAATTTAGACAAAAACCCTGCTATAGGAAATCCTGCTTGGCAAATTTATACCTTGAGAACTGGATACCAGTTTTCAAAACAATTTTCAGCGGCCTTGAACATTGAAAATTTGTTGGATTTGCGTTACCGATACTTTGCTTCAGGACTTACTGCACCTGGTAGAAGTGTGAATGTGTCGGTATCATATAAATTTTAATGAATTAATTTTCGTATTTTTGCACCTTTATGGGACGTATTTTCGAGAAAAGAAAGCACAAAATGTTTGCCCGATTCGATAGAATGGCAAAACAATTTACCAAGCTAGGAAAAGAAATTGCCATTGCTGTTAGGCTGTCAGGTGAAAATCCAGACAACAATCCACGTTTGCGTTTGGCTATGCAAAATGCCAAAAACGTGAATATGCCTAAAGATAGGGTAGACGCCGCTATCAAAAGAGCAAGTACCAAAGCGGAAGGCAATTATGAAGAGGTTCGTTACGAAGGTTATGGTCCACACGCTGTTGCCATATTGGTAGAAACAGCTACAGACAATACCACAAGAACCGTAGCCAACGTTCGCATGCACTTTAACAAGGGTGGAGGAACCATGGGCAAAACAGGATCTTTGGATTTTATGTTTTCTCGTAAAGGTGTATTTAAAATAGATATTGCAAAATTAGCTGGCAGAGATCTTGAGGAGTTTGAATTCGAATTGATCGATTGCGGAATTGAAGATTTTGCAATTGATGAAGACGTGGTTTATATCTATACTTCGTTCACTGATTTTGGATTAATGCAAAAAGGTTTGGAAGATTTGAAAATAGAAATTGCCAACGCCGAGTTGCAGTATATTCCAAGTACGTTTGTAGATTTACCTGAAGACCAAGCCAAAGAGGTTCTAGACCTCATTGAACGCTTAGAAGGCGATGATGACGTTCAAAACGTGTATCACAACCTTCAATAACTTATATTCATTGTACGAAACAAAAAAGACCATCATTTGATGGTCTTTTTTGTTGTATAGGGAATTCAAAGCATCAATCACATGTTGGGCACTTCAAAGAAAATTTCTCTTGAAATTGTGCTTTCACGTAAATGAATTTTGAGGGATTAATTGGGTCGGTGGTTACGATTTCGCAACCAATTGTTTTTGCCCCATTTTTGGTAACGGTGTCAAAAATGGCTTCCAAGGTTAATGTTTCACCTGGAGCAATTGTTTTTTTATGATCTTTAAATCGCAGGCAAGGACAATCTGGCATGATTTGCTTAATAACCAAATCTTTTTTGCCGTTATTTTTGATGTCGAAATTGCAAAAGAGAAACCCACCAGATGTTTGAGGTCCAAAGTCATGCATGGGTTTTGCAATTTCAATTTTAGGTTGTTTTGCAAGTTCTTTTACAGAATATTTAGGGAAATATTGACTTCTTTTATAAGTAATGCTCAAACCCATTGCTGGTAGTGCAACATTGTCTGAGAAAATAGGAACTTGAAAAGCACCAAAGCCATATCCTGGTGCTTTTTTTCCATCAATAACAACTTTTATTTTTGCAAATTCGTTAGGTTCAAGGGAACTTGGGAAATCTAAAATTTTGCAATATGGGGGAAAATCGTCTGGGTTAATAGGCGTAAAGTTTGTGGTATATAAAGTGGTATTTGTAAGTTTGATATATTGCGAATCTAGTCGGTCGTCAAATAGGGGTTCAAAAATCACTGCGCCTTTTTCAAAAACTAAGCTGCCAATTGTTTGCGGAGTAGGGGCGCCAATGAATGTAGATTTCGGACGGATCACATTTCCTTCAATATCTAAATAAACGAAAGGAGTTTTAGGAACGTTTGTATAAACTGTAACGGTTTTATGAAATTGACCCAAATGGTTGGTGGTTTCATACCTAGTTTCAACGTATCCTTTTCCTCCAGGAGGAATAGAATCGATGGTCCAAGAGGGACTGGTGCAACCGCAGGAGGATTCAACTTTATTAATAAAAAGGGGGGCATCGCCCGTGTTGGTAAACGAAAAGCGATAAGAAGCAAATTTCATTGTTTCGTCTAACTCGCCATAATTATGTTTTTTAGTATCAAAAGAAATATCTGCACCTAATTTAATTTTGGGTGCATTGGTCTTTTTAGTTTGTGCTAGGAGCGCAAAGGAGTAAAGTGAAATAATGAATAAAAGAGAATTTTGAAATAGGGCTTTGGTTGACTTGTTCATATGAGATATAACGTATTTACAAAAGACGTAAAAATTGTGGAAATGGTTGCACAAAATGCGTTGTTTTTTTATGACACTATTAAAAAATGATGTAAAAATGTGGGTAAAGTAGGGAATTTTAAAAGAAAGGTTGTGTTGAGGGTGGTGTGTAATGTCTTTAATAACAAGGGAGAAGCACGAAATATGATATTTTTTTACTTTTTTTTCGAGCATGTGTTGATTTTAAGAAATAAAAGCGTTAATTTTGCCGTCCTTTTTGGGAAAAAATATGCCTACTATTCAACAGTTAATTAGAAAGGGTCGTCAGGAGATTACCGTTAAGAGTAAGTCTCCAGCACTAGATTCTTGTCCACAGCGTAGAGGAGTTTGTACTCGTGTATATACTACAACACCGAAGAAGCCTAACTCGGCTTTACGTAAGGTTGCACGTGTTCGTTTGACAAATGGAAAAGAGGTGAATGCCTACATTCCAGGAGAAGGACACAACTTGCAAGAACACAGTATTGTATTGGTACGTGGCGGCAGGGTAAAAGATTTACCTGGTGTGCGTTATCACATTGTAAGAGGAGCATTAGATACTGCCGGTGTTGAGGGAAGAAATCAACGTCGTAGTAAATACGGAACCAAGAAGCCTAAGAAAAAATAATTGATTTAAGGACATGAGAAAGTCGCGCGCTAAAAAACGCATATTGCTACCAGATCCAAAATTTAACGAAATTTTGGTAACCCGTTTCGTAAACGGAATGATGTACGATGGTAAAAAATCTGTTGCATTGAACATTTTCTATGATGCAATTGATATTGTAGAAAAGAAATTAACAGAAGAGCCAGGTATTGAATCTTGGAAGAAGGCCTTAAACAACGTAATGCCTGCTGTAGAAGTAAAAGCACGTCGTGTTGGTGGTTCTACATTCCAAATCCCTACTGAAGTTCCACAGAGAAGAAAAGTCGCTATGGGAATGAAGTGGATGATTGGCTACGCTAGAAAAAGAAATGAAAAATCAATGGCTGAGAAATTGGCTGGTGAAATCGTAGCCGCTGCTAAAAATGAAGGTTCTTCAGTTAAGAAAAAAGAAGATACCCACAAAATGGCAGAAGCAAACAAAGCATTCTCGCACTTTAGAGCATAATAGTATACAAAGACGAAAATGGCACGCGATTTAAATTTTACTAGAAACATTGGTATTGCAGCTCACATTGATGCTGGTAAGACTACCACAACTGAACGTATATTGTATTATGCAGGTGTAAATCACAAAATTGGTGAGGTACATGACGGTGCAGCTACAATGGACTGGATGGCACAAGAGCAAGAAAGAGGTATTACAATTACTTCTGCTGCTACAACTGTATTCTGGAAATATAGAGATAACAATTATCACATTAATATTATCGACACACCTGGTCACGTAGATTTTACCGTTGAGGTAAATCGTTCATTACGTGTATTGGATGGGTTGGTTTTCTTGTTTAGTTCTGTTGATGGTGTTGAGCCTCAGTCAGAAACTAACTGGCGTTTAGCAAATAACTATAATGTTGCGCGTATTGGTTTCGTTAATAAAATGGACCGTTCAGGAGCTGACTTTTTAAATGTTGTTAAACAAGTGAAAACAATGTTAGGTTCTCATGCTGTTCCATTGCAGTTACCAATTGGTGCTGAAGATCAGTTCAAAGGTGTTGTTGATTTGATCAACTTCCGTGGAATGATTTGGAATGAACATGATTCAGGAATGACATACGAAACTATGGATATTCCAGCTGACATGATTGAAGAAGCTACTTATTGGAGAGAGCAACTTTTAGAAGCTGTTTCTGAGTATGATGACAAATTGATGGAGAAATTCTTCGAAGATCCTGCTTCTATAACTGAAGCTGAAATCTTGGCTGCACTTCGTCCTGCTGTTATTGATATGAAAATTGTACCAATGATGTGTGGATCATCTTTCAAAAACAAAGGTGTTCAAACAATGTTGGATATGGTAATGGAATTGTTGCCTAGCCCTATCGATAAAGGTGGTGCTAAAGGTATAAATCCTAAAACTGAAAAAGAAGAAGTACGTAAACCAGACTATAACGAACCATTTTGCGCATTGGCATTTAAAATTGCTACTGATCCTTATGTAGGTCGTTTGTGTTTCCTTAGAGCTTACTCTGGTAAGTTGGATGCGGGTTCTTATGTATTGAACATGAGAACTGGTAACAAAGAGCGTATTTCTCGTATCTTCCAAATGCATGCAAACAAACAGAACCCTATTGATTATTTGGGTGCTGGTGATATTGGAGCTGCAGTAGGATTCAAAGATATCAGAACTGGAGATACATTGGTTGTTGAAAATGCACCAATTATTCTTGAGTCAATGGTATTCCCTGAACCAGTAATTGGTTTGGCGGTTGAACCAAAAACTCAAGCGGATATGGATAAATTGGGTATGGCTTTGAATAAATTAGCTGAAGAGGATCCAACATTCAAAGTTCACACAGATCAAGAAACTGGTCAAACAGTTATCTCTGGTATGGGTGAATTACACTTAGATATCATCGTGGATCGTTTGAAACGTGAATTTAAGGTTGAATGTAATCAAGGTGCTCCACAGGTTGCTTATAAAGAAGCGTTAACCAAGAAATATACCCACCGTGAAACATACAAGAAACAAACAGGTGGTCGTGGTAAATTTGCTGATATTCAGTTTGAACTTGGTCCTGCAGACGATACATTCGTTGGTGAAGGTTTACAGTTCGTAAATGATATCGTAGGTGGTTCTATTCCACGTGAATTTATTCCTGCTGTTGAAAAAGGTTTCAAAGCTTCAATGGCGAATGGTTGTTTGGCTGGATATCCTATCGATCGTATTAAAGTACGTTTGTTTGACGGATCTTTCCACGCAGTTGACTCAGATTCATTGTCGTTTGAAATTGCAGCTAAGTCTGGTTTCAGAGAAGCATCAAGAAGTTGTGGACCTGTATTGTTAGAACCAATCATGAAATTGGAGGTTGTAACACCAGCTGAAAATACCGGAGATGTAATGGGAGATTTGAATCGTCGTCGTGGCCAAATGGAAGGTATCGATGAACGTGCAGGTTCTCAAGTAGTAAAAGCAAAAGTACCATTGAGTGAAATGTTCGGTTATGTAACAACGTTACGTACAATCACCTCTGGTCGTGCAAGTAGTACAATGGAATTCAACAATTATGCTGAAACTCCAAAAGGTATTGCAGAAGAAGTTTTAAAGAAAGTTAAAGCGTAAGCTTAATTGAAATAATAATGGTAAGCCAAAAGATAAGAATCAAGTTAAAGTCTTTCGATCATAATTTGCTGGATAAATCAGCAGAGAAGATAGTGAAAGCGGTACGCACCACCGGAGTCGTAGTAAGTGGACCGGTGCCTCTACCAACCCGTAAGAAAATTTTCACTGTTTTGCGTTCACCCCACGTGAACAAAAAAGCAAGGGAACAGTTCCAATATTGTACTTATCAGCGTTTGATTGATATTTTCAATGGTTCAACTAAAACAGTTGATGCATTAATGAAAATTGAATTGCCAAGCGGAGTTGAGGTTGAAATTAAATTGTAAGAGCGATGAACGGTTTAATAGGAAAAAAATTAGGAATGACTAGCATCTTTAATGAAGATGGAAAAAGAGTTGCTTGTACAGTAATTCAAGCTGGTCCTTGTGTAGTTTCACAAGTAAAAACTGTTTCTAACGATGGTTACGATGCAGTTCAATTGGCTTACGGAGATAAAAAAGAAAAGCATTCTAATGCTGCTCAAATTGGTCACTTTGAAAAAGCAAAAACTTCAGCTAAATCTGAAGTAGTTGAATTCAGAGATTTTCCAACTGATATGTTATTAGGATCTATATTGGATGTAACTATTTTTGAAGTTGGTGATTTCGTAGACGTAATCGGAACTTCAAAAGGTAAAGGTTTCCAAGGTGTTGTTAAACGTCATGGTTTTGCTGGGGTTGGTGAAGCTTCTCACGGTCAACATAATCGTTTGAGAGCTCCAGGTTCTATTGGTGCTTGTTCTTTCCCTGGTCGTGTATTCAAAGGAATGCGTATGGCTGGTAGAACGGGTGGCGATAGAGTGAAATCTACAAACTTAACAATTTTGAAAATTGATGCGGAAAGAAACCTTTTAGTAATAAAAGGATCGGTTCCTGGTCATAATGGTGCAACTGTAATAATTGAAAAATAAGATCATGGAAGTTAAAGTTTTAAATAAACAAGGTACAGAAACTGGTCGTACAGTTACTTTGTCAACCGATATTTTTGGTGTAGAACCTAATGATCATGCTATCTATTTGGATGTCAAGCAGTTCATGGCTAACCAACGTCAAGGTACACACAAAACCAAAGACAGAACAGAGATTTCACGTTCAACACGTAAGATCTTCCGTCAAAAAGGTACAGGTGGAGCACGTCACGGTTCATTAAAAAGTGGTATATTTGTAGGCGGTGCTAGAATTCATGGTCCACGTCCAAGAGATTATTCATTTAAATTGAATAAAAAATTGAAGCGTTTGGCTCGTATTTCAGCTTTATCGTATAAAGCAAAAGATAATCAAATTGTGGTAATAGAAGATTTCAACATGACAATGCCTAAGACTTCTGAGTTTGTAGGTTTGTTGAAAGCTTTGAATGTTACCGGTAGATCATTGTTTGTTACTCCAGATACAGATAAAAATGTTTATTTGTCTGGTCGTAACATTGAAGGAAACACTGTAATGCGTGCTGCTGATTTGAACACTTATGAAGTATTAAAAGCTTCAAGTTTAATATTAACAGAAAGTTCTATTTCTAAAATAGAGGAGACTAATAAAAAATGATACTGAAGAAACCATTGATAACTGAGAAAATGACTTCTCTAATGGACAAAAGAGGACAGTACGGTTTCGTTGTAGATCCAAAATCTACAAAAGATGAAATTAAAGCTGAAGTTGAAAAGTTCTATGGAGTTGAAGTTGCATCAGTTAACACTATGATCACACGGGGGAAAGCACGCAAGAATCGTCGTACAGGCCAAATCTCCGGTTATACTAACAAGTATAAAAAGGCTATTATTACATTGAAAGAAGGATTTACAATTGATTTTTACGAAAACATCTAATGGGAGTACGTCGTCTTAAACCAACAACTCCAGGACAAAGATTTCGCGTGGCGAATACCTTTGAGGAAATTACTACAGATAAGCCAGAAAAGTCATTACTTGTTCCTATAAAGAAATCAGGTGGACGTAACAACCAAGGTCGTATGACAGTACGTTTCATTGGTGGTGGTCACAAACGTAGATACCGTCTTATCGATTTCAAAAGAAATAATTTTGGAATAGTAGGTGAGGTTAAAACAGTAGAATATGATCCAAACAGAAGTGCATTCATCTCTTTAGTTGAATATTCTGATGGAGAAAAAAGATATATCATTGCGCCAAATGGTGTTAAAGTAGGGCAAAAAGTTGAACAAGGTCCAGGTGTAGTGCCTGAAATTGGAAACGCTTTGTTGTTAACTGAAATTCCTTTGGGAACTTTGATTCATAATATTGAAATGTCGCCAGGCCAAGGAGCTAAAATTTGCAGAAGTGCAGGATCTTACGCTCAGTTAATGGCTCGTGAAGGGAAATATGCTTCAATTAAATTGCCATCAGGAGAAAGTCGTTTGATTTTGTCAGCTTGTTTGGCTACTATTGGATCTGTTTCAAATAGCGAACACAGCCAAGAAGTTAAAGGTAAAGCTGGTCGTTCAAGATGGCTCGGTATTCGTCCTAGAACTAGAAGTTCTGTGATGAACCCAGTCGATCACCCAATGGGTGGTGGTGAAGGTCGTAGTAAAGGTGGTCAACCAAGATCACGTAACTTGATCTACTCACAAGGTCAGAAAACTCGTGCACCGAAGAAAAGCAGCTCTAAGTTGATTATCGAGAAAAGAAAGTCTATCCGCAATAAGTAATAATTAGAGAACAAGCGAAATGGCAAGATCCATAAAAAAAGGACCCTTTGTAGACATCAAATTGATGCACAAAGTTGATGTCTTGAACGAATCAAAGAAAAAATCTGTGATCAAAACTTGGTCACGTAGAAGTTTAATTATCCCTGATTTTGTAGGGCATACTTTTGCAGTACACAACGGAAATAAATTTATCCCAGTATATGTTACCGAAAATATGGTAGGTCATAAATTAGGTGAATTTGCTCCAACTAGAACATACAAAGGACACGGAAAATAAAAGGAACATGGAAGCTAAAGCAATTTTAAGAAACTGTCCGTTGTCACCACGTAAGATGAGAATGGTGGCGGATTTGGTTAGAGGCCAACGTGTTGAAAGAGCGTTGAACATCCTTCAATTCAATCAAAAACCTACGTATGCAATCTATTTGAGCAAATTAATCAAGAGTGGTATTGCCAATTGGGGTGTTATCAATCCAGATGACCGTATTGAAGATGGTGAATTGTTTATCAAAACTATCCTTGTTGATGGTGGCGTAACAATGAAGCGTTTGAGAACTGCTCCACAAGGTCGTGGTTACAGAATTAGAAAAAGATCAAACCACGTAACTGTGATTATTGATAGTTTAAAGAATAAAAATAACGAAACGGAAGCATAAAAATGGGACAAAAAATTAACCCTATAGGATTTCGTCTAGGTATCATCCGTGGTTGGGATTCTAACTGGTACGGAGGTAAAGACTACGGCGATAAATTGGTAGAAGACGAAAAAATTCGTAAATACCTTACTGTGCGTATTCCAAAAGGAGGAATTGCAAAAGTAATTATCGAACGTACATTAAAGCGTATTACATTGACAATTAACACATCTAGACCAGGTATTGTAATTGGTAAAGGTGGTCAAGAAGTTGATGCTATTCGCGAAGAGATTAAAAAGATAACTGGTAAAGATGTACAAATTAACATCAATGAAATTAAGCGTCCTGAATTAGATGCGCGTTTGGTTGGTGAAAATATTGCACAACAAATCGAAAACCGTTTCTCATATAAGCGTGCAATTAAGAATGCCATCCAAGGAACAATGAAAATGGGTGCTGACGGAATTAAAGTTCGTATCAGTGGTCGTTTGAATGGTGGTGAGATTGCTCGTTCAGAAATGTATAAAGAAGGAAGAACGCCATTGCACACATTGCGTTCAAACATTGACTATGCATTGGTAGAAGCGCAAACAGTTTATGGTAAAATCGGTATTAAAGTATGGTTGTGTAAAGGTGAAATTTACGGTAAAGTAGATTTGTCTCCACAAACAGAAACCGATAGGAAAGGTTCAAATAATAGAGGTAACGATAGAAGAGACCGTGGTGGTCGTGACCGTCGTGATCGTCGTCGTAATAATGCATAAGGAGTAGAATAATGCTGAGTCCAAAAAGAACGAAATTTAGAAAACAACATAAAGGCCGTGTACACGGTATGGCTACTAGAGGTCATCGCGTAGTGTTCGGTAGCTTTGGTTTAAAATCGCTTGAGCCTCACTGGATAACTTCTCGTCAAATAGAAGCTGCCAGGATTGCTTTAACACGTTATTTAAAGCGTGAAGGTCAAGTGTGGATCAGAATTTTCCCTGACAAACCTATTACAAAGAAACCTGCAGAGGTTCGTATGGGTAAGGGTAAAGGTGCTCCTGAATATTGGGTTGCTATCGTGAAACCAGGAACAATTATGTTTGAGGTTGCCGGTGTACCTATGGAAATTGCAAAAGAAGGTATTCGCCTTGCAGCACAGAAATTACCTGTGTCTTGTAAGTTTGTTGTACGTCCTGATTATAACGAGGAGGCTTAATTATGAAATTCGAAGAAATTAAATCATTACCAAATAAAGAATTGGTAGAACGTTACAGAGAAGAACGCAAACTTTTGACACAAATGAAGTTTCAAAATGCGGTTTCTCAAATAGATGGTCCTCATAAGTTGAAGGAATCAAGAAAGAATATTGCACGTATGTTAACTGAGTTAAACTCACGTAGAACTGAAGCTGAGTACCAGGCATACCTTAAAAAAACGAGTGAAGAAAACTAATGGAAACAATTAGAAACTCCAGAAAAGAAATCATAGGCATTGTGAGTAGTGCCAAAATGGACAAAACCATTGTGGTTGCCGTAGTTCGTAGTGTGAAACACCCGAAATATGGTAAATATTTTAAGAAAACCAAAAAGTTTGCTGCCCATGACGAAACTAACCAATGTGGTGAGAACGATATCGTTCGCATCATGGAGACTCGTCCTTTGAGCAAAAACAAATGTTGGAGATTAGTAGAAATCGTAGAAAAAGCGAAATAACATGGTACAAACAGAATCAAGATTAAAAGTTGCTGATAACAGCGGTGCTAAAGAAGTACTTTGTATTAGAGTACTAGGTGGTACTGGCCGACGTTATGCCAGTGTTGGTGATAAAATCGTAGTCAGTGTTAAGCATGCAATGCCAGGTGGAAACATCAAAAAAGGTGCTGTATCTAAAGCTGTGGTTGTTCGTGTTAAGAAGGAAATTCGTAGAGCTGATGGTTCTTACATTCGCTTCGACGAGAATAGCTGCGTTTTGTTAAATAATTCAGATGAACCAAGAGGTACGCGCATCTTCGGTCCAGTGGCAAGAGAATTGCGCGATAAACAATTCATGAAAATTGTGTCATTGGCACCTGAAGTATTATAATCATGGCGAAAAGCGCATTTAAATTACACATCAAAAAAGGCGATACCGTTTTGGTATTAGCTGGTGATGACAAAGGAAAATCTGGAAAAGTGTTAACTGTTTATCCAGAGAAAAGTAGAGCATTAATAGAAGGTTTAAATATTGTTAGTAAACATCGTAAACCTACTGCTCAAAATACTGGTGGTAAAATTGATAAAATTGAAGCTCCTATTCATATTTCTAATCTTATGGTTATGGTTGGTGGTAATCCAACTCGTATCGGTAGAAAATTAAATGAGAATAATAAACTTCAACGTTTTGCTAAAAAAACTGGAGAATTTATTAAATAATTAAATTATGAGTTACGTTCCAAGATTAAGAGATAAATATTCGGCTGAAGTTGTTCCTGCAATGATGGAAAAATTCAACTATAAAAATGTAATGCAAATTCCTTGCATCACTAAAGTTGTTTTGAACCAAGGTGTAGGTGCTGCCGTAAATGATAAAAAATTAGTAGATGCTGCCATCGATGAGATGTCAAAAATTACTGGTCAAAAAGCACAAGCTACCTATTCTAAGAAAGCTATTTCTAACTTTAAATTAAGAGAGAATATGCCTATTGGTTGCAAAGTAACTTTGCGTAAAGAAAGAATGTTCGAATTCTTAGACAGATTGGTTTCTGTTGCACTTCCTCGTGTTCGTGATTTCCAAGGTTTGGAAGTTAAAGGATTTGATGGTAGAGGCAACTGGACTATGGGTATTACAGAACAAATCATTTTTCCTGAAATTGATATTGATAAAACCAATAAAATTACGGGTATGGATATAACTGTGGTTACTTCTGCTAAGAATGACGAAGAGAGTTTAGAATTGTTAAAATTAATGGGTTTCCCTTTTAAAACTAAATAAATCATGGCAAAAGAAAGTATGAAAGCCCGTCAGCGTAAGCGTGAATCAATGGTTGCACGCTATGCTGAAAAACGAGCTAAATTGAAAGCGGAAGGAAATTATGACGAATTGCAAAAAATTCCTCGTAATGCTTCTCCAGTAAGATTGAGAAATCGTTGTAAAATTACTGGTAAACCGAGAGGGTATATGCGCGTTTTCGGAGTTTGTAGAAATCAATTCCGTGAATTAGCTAGTAATGGTAAAATTCCAGGTGTAACTAAATCAAGTTGGTAAAATAGAAATAAAATGACTGATCCTATATCAGATTATCTAACGCGTTTGCGTAACGCAATCAAAGCGCAACATCGTATCGTAGAGATTCCTGCAAGTAATTTAAAAAGAGAGATTACTCGTGTACTTTATGAAAAAGGTTATATCCTTAAATATAAATTTGAGGAAACCGAAAACAAACAAGGTGTAATTAAAATTGCATTGAAATATAATGCTCAATCTAGACTAAGTGCTATTTCTTCTTTGAAGAGAGTTTCTAGTCCTGGTTTGAGAAAATATTCAGCAGCTTCCGACATTCCAAGAGTATTGAATGGCTTAGGTGTAGCAATTATTACAACTTCTAGAGGTGTTATGACCGACAAAGAAGCCCGCACTTTAGGTGTTGGTGGAGAAATTCTTTGTTTTATCTCTTAATCGTTAACTTTAAAATTCAAATAAAAAAGAATATATGTCACGCGTAGGAAAAGCACCCATTCAGATTCCATCGAATGTGAATGTAACAGTAAACGTAGGATACGTTACTGCAAAGGGCCCTAAAGGAGAACTTTCTCAACCCATCGATCAAGACTTTACTGTTATTGTTGACAATGGAGTGATGACTGTAAATCGCCCAAGCGAGAGTAAACAGCATAAAAGCCTTCATGGTTTATACCGTTCATTACTAAATAATTTGGTAATAGGTGTAGGTCTTGGCCATACTGTAACTCAAGAACTTGTGGGTGTAGGTTACAAAGTTTCAAACCAAGGCAACTTGGTAGAGTTTGTTTTAGGATACTCTCACAAAATCTTGTTACAAGTTCCTTCAGAAATTTCAGTAGCTACTGAAACTGTGAAAGGTAAAAGCCCATCAATTACTATGACTTGTGTCGATAAGCAATTGTTAGGTCAAGTAGCAGCTAAAATCCGTTCATTACGTAAACCTGAACCATACAAAGGAAAAGGTATTCGTTTTGCTGGAGAAGTTTTACGTAAAAAAGCAGGTAAGTCTGCATCTAAGTAAGGAGGAATTAAAATGGCAAAAAGTAAAAATTCAAGAAGAGAAAAAATACGTAAACGCATTCGCGGCGTAATTTCGGGTACATCTGCTCGTCCACGCCTAAGTGTTTACCGTAGTAATAAAGATATCTATGCTCAATTGATTGACGACAGTAAAGGAATTACCTTAGCTGCCGCGTCTTCAAGAGAAGCTGGTATCAATGAAGTGAAAGATAGCAAGGTAGCTAAAGCTACTTTAGTAGGCAAAAAAATCGCTGAATTGGCAAAAGGTGCTGGAATTGAATCAGTAGTTTTCGACCGTGGTGGATATTTATACCATGGACGTGTTAAGAGTTTGGCTGATGGAGCCCGTGAGGGAGGTTTACAATTTTAATTTAAAAAACAATGTCAAATAAAAACATAGTTAGAGTTCGTCCAGGTGAATTAACCTTAACCGAAAAAGTAGTTAATATTAACCGTGTTGCTAAAGTTACCAAAGGTGGTAGAACTTTTAGCTTCACAGCTTTGGTTGTTGTTGGTGATGGTCATGGTACAGTAGGACATGGTCTTGGTAAATCAAATGAGGTTATCGATGCAATTAATAAAGGTATTGAAGACGCTAAGAAAAATTTGATTAAAGTTCCTGTTATTAATGGTACTGTTCCTCACGAACAATTAGGCAAATTTGGTGGTGGTCGTGTTTTCTTGAAACCTGCTTCTCATGGTACTGGTGTTATTGCCGGTGGTGCTATGCGTTCAGTTTTAGAAAGTGCTGGTGTTACCGATGTATTGGCTAAATCTAAAGGTTCGTCTAACCCACATAACGTGGTTAAAGCAACTTTTGATGCCCTTACAAGTATGAGAGATCCACATACCGTTGCTCATATGCGCGGTATAAGTATGAAACAAGTATTTAATGGTTAAAATCATGGGAAAAGTTAAAATTACCCAAATTAAAAGTGGTATTGGATATCCAAAAAACCAAAAAGCTACTTTAAGAGCATTAGGACTTAGAAAAATGAACGCGTCTCGTGAAGTTGAGTTGAACCCTCAAGTCGAAGGAATGATTCGCACAGTTAATCACCTATTAAAAGTAGAAAACGCCTAATTATATGAATTTAAGTAATCTAAAACCTGCTGCAGGTTCAGTAAAAAACCGTAAAAGAATTGGTCGTGGACAAGGTTCTGGTAGAGGTGGTACTTCTACTAAAGGTCATAAAGGTGCTCAATCTAGAACTGGTTATTCTCGTAAAATCGGTTTTGAAGGTGGTCAAATGCCATTGCAACGTCGTATTCCTAAAGGTGGATTCAAAAACATTAATCGTGTTGAATACGCTTCTGTGAATTTAGATGTATTGCAACAACTTGCTGAAAATTTGAATATCAGCAAAATTGATCGCCAACTCTTGATTGACAAAAATTTAATTCATAAAAATGAATTGTTCAAAGTATTAGGTCGTGGTGAAATCACAGCTTCTTTGGAAGTTCATGCAAATAAATTTAGTGAAACTGCAAAAGCTGCTATTGAAAAAGCAGGTGGTAGCACTCACACAATTGGTAGATAAGCATGAAAAAACTTATAGAAACCTTTAAGCATATTTGGGCAATAGACGAACTTAAGAAACGTATCGTGTATACGTTACTTTTGTTGGTAATCTATCGTCTTGGATCATATATCATTCTTCCGGGAATTGATAGTGATGCCTTAGAAGGGTTGAATCGTCAAACCAAGAATAACATTTTAGGTTTGATCAACACTTTTGCCGGCGGTGCATTTGCACGTGGTGCTATTTTCGCACTCGGTATTATGCCCTATATCTCGGCTTCTATATTCATGCAGTTGGTAACCATTGCAATTCCAAGTTTCCAACGTTTGCAGAAAGAAGGAGAAGAGGGTAGAAGGAAAATGAATCAATATACCCGTATCCTTACCATCGCATTTACTGCTGTTCAAGCATTTGCTTATCTTTCGAATATTGTTAACTCTGAAGCCAATAGAGCGGCCTTGTTATTCAATTTCAATGATCAATTGCTTTCAAAAGAAATGTTTATGTTCACCAATATTATTCTTTTAACTGCTGGTACAATGTTTACCATGTGGATGGGAGAAAGAATCACCGACAGAGGTTTAGGTAACGGTATCAGCTTAATTATTATGGTTGGTATTATTGCCCGTATGCCTTCGGCTTTGATAAGTGAGTTCTTAATTCGCTTGCAAGGTGGTGGTTTGATATTGTTTATCATAGAAATGGTAATATGGTTTATGGTTGTATTGGGAGTAATTTTATTGACCCAAGGAACCCGAAAAATCACTATTAATTATGCAAAACGTGTTGTTGGAAATCGTCAATATGGTGGAGTAAGACAATATCTTCCTATTAAAATATTGGCGGCAGGTGTTATGCCAATCATCTTCGCTCAAGCAATTTTATTCTTACCAGCTACTATTGGAAGTTTCTATACTGAAAATACGGCTCCAGGATGGTTGTTGAGTATGATGAATCCAAATAGTTTCGCTCACAATGCATTACTGGTTTTCTTAATTGTTGTATTTACTTATTTTTATACAGCAATTATTTTTAATCCAGTACAAATGGCAGATGACATGAAAAGAAACAACGGTTTTATTCCAGGCATTAAGCCAGGAAAACAAACTTCAAATTTCATTGATGGTGTTATTTCAAGAATAACATTGCCAGGTGCTATATTTATAAGTTTGGTTGCGATACTACCAGTAATGGCTACTTCACTACATATCAACCAAGAGTTCGGTCAATTTTTTGGAGGAACGAGTTTGTTGATTTTGGTGGGTGTTGTATTGGATACATTGCAGCAAATTGATAGTTATTTATTGATGCGTAAATATGACGGATTAATGAGTAACGGTGGCAAAATGAAGGGTCGAATGACAAACGCTTATTCACAAGTTGATTTTTAAAAATAAATAACGTACATTTGCAGCCCTTTTGATATGTCAAAACAAGACGCTATAAAACAAGACGGATTAATTGCGGAGGCATTATCCAATGCTATGTTCCGAGTTAAGCTCGAAAACGGTCATGAAATTATAGCAACAATTTCAGGTAAAATGCGTATGCACTACATACGTATCCTACCTGGTGATAAAGTGCAAGTAGAAATGTCCCCCTATGATTTAACGAGAGGTAGAATCTCTTACAGATACAAGTAATTTATATGAAAGTTAGAACCGCAGTAAAAAAACGCAGTGTAGACTGCAAAATCGTACGCCGCAAAGGAAAAGTGTACGTGATTAACAAAAAGAATCCTAAATTCAAACAAAGACAAGGATAAAATAACACATGGCTAGGATAGCAGGTATAGATATTCCCAAAAACAAAAGAGGTGTAATAGGTTTAACCTACATCTACGGGATAGGTCGTAGCAGAGCTGCTGCGATTTTAGATAACACAGGGATCAATCACGATAAAAAAGTGAGCGAGTGGAATGATGACGAGTTAGGATTAATTCGTGGTTATATCACTGAAAATTTGAAAACTGAAGGTGAATTGCGCTCAGAAGTTCAATTAAACATCAAACGTTTGATGGATATTGGTTGCTACCGTGGCCAACGTCACCGTAAGGGCTTGCCAGTTCGTGGACAACGTACTAGCACGAATGCTCGTACTAGAAAAGGTAAACGTAAAACAGTTGCTGGTAAGAAAAAAGCTACTAGATAATTAAGAGCGTAACAAACATTATGGCAAATCAGAAAAAAGTTCAAAAGAAAAAAGTAAAAGTTGACCCACACGGTCAAGTGCATATTCGTGCTACTTTTAATAATATTATTGTATCTGTTACCAATACAGAAGGACAAGTTATTTCTTGGTCATCTGCTGGTAAAATGGGATTCAGAGGTTCAAAGAAAAATACTCCTTATGCAGCTCAAGTTGCATCGTTAGATTGCGCAAAAGTTGCTTTTGATGCAGGTTTACGTAAAGTGGAAGTATTTGTAAAAGGACCAGGAAGCGGACGTGATAGTGCAATTCGTAACCTTCAAACTGTTGGTTTAGAAGTTACTTCTATCATGGACATTACCCCATTACCACATAACGGATGTCGTCCTCCTAAACGTAGAAGAGTTTAATTTTATCAATAATAAAAAAACGAAATGGCAAGATATACAGGTCCTAAATCTAAAATCGCTAGAAGATTCCGTGAAGCAATTTTCGGAAGAGATAAAGCTTTAGAAAAGAAAAACTATGGTCCAGGTCAGCACGGTAATAGCCGTCGTCGTCCTAAACTATCTGAATACGCAATTCAGTTAGCTGAAAAACAAAAAGCTAAATATACATATGGTGTTTTAGAAAAACAATTTAGAAACACTTTCAAAAGAGCGGCAGCTAAAAAGGGTATTACAGGTGAAAACTTGTTGAAATTCTTAGAAGCTCGTTTAGACAATACCGTTTATCGTATGAGTATTGCTCCAACACGTCGTGGTGCTAGACAACTTGTTTCTCACCGTCATATCACTGTAAATGGTGAAGTTGTGAACATTCCAAGTTATCAATTACGTGCAGGTGATGTTATCGCTGTTCGTGAACGTTCTAAGTCGTTAGAAGTAATTTCTAACAGCGTTAGTACGGTAAATAATAAATTTAGTTGGATTGATTGGAATGGCAATGATTTGAAAGGTACTTTCCTTACGTTCCCAGAACGTTCTGAAATTCCAGAGAATATCAAAGAACAGTTAATCGTCGAACTTTACAGTAAATAATAATTATTTAAAACTAAAAGGCATGGGTGTAATACCATTTCAAAAACCAAATAAGGTTGTAATGACCAAATCTACAGATGCTCACGGAGTATTTGAGTTTTCTCCTTTAGAAAAAGGATACGGTGTTACAATCGGTAACGCAATGCGTAGAATCCTTCTTTCTTCTTTAGAAGGTTATGCAATTACTTCCTTGAAAATCCAAGGAGTAGATCATGAATTTAGTACTATGAAAGGCGTTGTTGAAGACGTAGTTGAAATAGTATTGAACATGAAACAAGTTCGTTTCAAAGCCAATAGTTCTACCGAAGACAACGAAAAAATCTTTATTTCTATAAAAGGTAAAGATCAATTCTTAGCTGGTGATATTGGCCGTTACACTAACTCCTTCACAATTCTTAATCCTGAATTGGTGATTTGCAATATGGAGCCAACCATTAATTTAGAACTTGAAATTACAGTTGCTAAAGGCCGTGGTTACGTTCCTGCAGAAGAAAATAAGATTAAAGAAGCTCCAATTGGTTTAATTGCAATTGATTCTATCTTTACTCCTATTAAAAACGTTAAATACAACGTTGAAGATTTTCGTGTTGAGCAAAGAACGGATTTTGAAAAGCTTGTAATGGAAGTTACTTCTGATGGTAGTATACACCCAGAAGAAGCTTTGAAAGAAGCTGCTAAAATTCTTATTCAACACTTTGTGCTTTTCAGTGATGAAAATATCATGCCTGAAACCAAAGCAGCTAAAGTGGTTGAAGAAGTAGACGAATCTTTCTTGCAAATGCGTAAGATTTTGAAAACTCCTTTGGCAGATTTAGATCTTTCAGTTAGAGCTTACAATTGTTTGAAAGCTGCTGAAATTAAAACTTTGGGTGAATTGGTAAATTATCATATCGATGACCTTCTTAAATTTAGAAACTTTGGTAAAAAATCATTGTCTGAATTAGAAGAGTTTGTAAGAGAAAAAGGGTTGCATTTCGGTATGGATGTAGCTAAGTATAATATTAATGACGAATAATACAGATGAGACACGGAAAAAAAAATAATCATTTAGGGCGTACAACCTCTCACCGTAAAGCGATGTTAGCCAATATGGCTTCTTCTTTAATTAAACATAAAAGAATTATCACTACGGTAGCAAAGGCTAAAACGTTGAGAATTTATATTGAGCCTTTGATTACAAAAAGCAAAGATGCTACAACACACAATTACAGAACAGTTTTCGCTTATTTGAAAGACAAAGAAGCGGTAACCGAATTGTTTACTGTTGTTAGTGGTAAAGTAGCTAATCGTCCAGGTGGATATACCAGAATATTGAAAACTGGTAATCGTGCAGGTGATAATGCTGATATGGCTATGATTGAATTGGTAGACTTTAATGAATTCTTTGATGGATTTGCTAAAGATAAAAAGAAAGCAACTACCCGTCGTTCTCGTCGTTCAGGTTCTACTGCTACAACTACTGATGCTCCTGCAACTAAAACTGCTGCGCCAAAAGCTGCAGTTGTTGAAGAAATACAAGATGCAGTTGTTGTTGAAGATGTTGTTGAAACAGCTGCTCCAGTTGTTGATGCTACTACAGAAGAAACTCCAACTGAAGAAGCTTCTTCAGATGAAACTTCTACAGAAGAAACTAAATAATATTTTATCTAATAACAGAAAAAGCCGCATTTATGCGGCTTTTTTTATGTTTTATTATTTTAGCTTTATTTTGCGCTCAACATTTTTTGTTGCAACGTATTTGCATCAACCACTCCCGATTGTCGCCAAATTTGTTTGCCGTTTTTATAGATGATCAAAGTGGGCACCCCGCTAATATTTAATTCACCCGCCAACTTTTTATTTTTATCGACGTCAATTTTTAATATCGTACCATTATCACCAACTTTCTTTTTTACATTATCTAAAATAGGTCCCATTGTCTTACACGGTCCACACCATATAGCAAAAAAATCTACCAGAACGGGTTTGTCTTGATTAATTATCTCTTTAAACGATTTCATATTACATATATTTATTTAAACTGGACCAACTTCCTCCATTGTGAACATTTGAGAAACCCGCATTTTTTAACATACCCTTCGCCGATGCACTGCGCATTCCTGATGCACAGCAAGTTATAATAACTTGATCTTTCTTTATCTTAGATACCTGACTCATCAATTTGTCTAAAGGTATATTTTTACTCCCTTTTAAATGTCCTGTTTGATATTCACCGGAGGTTCTTACATCAATTATGTATGCTCCGTTTTGTATAAGTTCGCCAAAGTTAACTTTGACTTTTTTTCCGAATAATGCTGCAAATATTCCCATCTTGTTACAAAGTTGCTTCTATTTTCTTATGAATATTGTGACTAAAATCACATTTATCATAACTAACGATGAATATCTATATACAAACGACAAATATTGCTTTTACAGCGTGTTCATATCCCTCCGTCAATGTCCTTCAAAAAAAAACTGCACAATATTTATTGTACAGTTTTTTCAAATAGACAACTGAATTTTATTTATTTCATAAATTTAAATTCAGTTCTTTCAAAATATGATCCGCTTTTCCTACATATTTAATGATGTACAAAGCATAACGGATATCGCAACCTATACTTCTTGAGTAATTCTCATTCCATGCATAATCATTGATTGTTGCTGTGAAGCTTCTGTCGAAGTTAATTCCAATTAACTCACCTTTGTCATTTAAAACAGGACTTCCGCTATTTCCACCTGTGGTATCTAAGTTATATAAAATTCCTACTATAATTTTGCCTGTTTTGGGGTCTTTAAACACTTCAGGTACATTGGTTTGAGTTAAGTTGTCTTGTACCAACTTCGGTAAGCGATAATCACTGTTTGTATTTGCTTTTGCCAATACACCGTCTAAGGTTGTATAAGGACTGTGGGTCTCGCCATCGTTTGGACTAAATGAGCGAATATGGCCATAAGTTAATCTTAATGTACTATTTGCATCAGGAATGAACCTAGACTTCAAATATTGCTCTCTCAAGCCAATATACTGCGGCATCAAAGATTTTAATTGAACGTCTGTGCCCGCCCACGTTTGGAAAATTGATTTACTCGTGGGTTTTAATTCGCCAATAATGTCAATAATAATATCATTTAATCCAATAAATTTCTCGCAATTTTTATTGACCATTTTCATTACAGCTACAGTATCAAATAAAATTGATTTGTTGATCTTTGATATTATTTTGGAATTTAAACCTTGGGCATTGCCGTATTTGAAAACTGAATTTGGCGAGTATTGTGCCAATTCTTTATACGTTCTATTCATGAGATTAACAAAAACAGCTTTCTCCATTTCAGGGCTAATGATGGCATAATCTTTTTTCAATTGCATTTTGAAGTTTTGCAAAATTGTTTCCTTAGATACCGTATTTCCAACTGCATCTTTTTGAGGGACTTTTAATGTTTCGGAATAGGTGAGCATTAAATCCGCCAAATAGGCCGCGTTACTTTGACTAGGTAAAAACGAATTCAATAAGTATCTTAATTTAGCCGTACTCGTTTTCATTTTCCAAATATCATTGATAAGTGTGATTACAGATTTGGCTTGTTTTGACTCCGCGCTTCCCTCAGGAAAAGCTGTCATCATGATTTTATCTTCGTTGATTCGGGAATCAACGATGTCTGTCCTTCTTAATCCTTGTATTTTCCCTCTGTAGTTCTTTTCTACGTTCTCCAAACTTTGAATTTCACCGGCAAATGCCAATCCCATATTTACATTTCCTTTAGAAAATTCTTTCATGTAATCAATGTAAGTTTTGTACCATTCTTGAATAATAGGAAGTTGATTTTCCTTCTGGAATTTCATGTAAGCGCCGCTTTCATGTCGGAAAGTACGACCTGGATATCCCATAATGAAAACAAAATCACCTTCCTTTGTACCATTAGGATTGATTTTTAATTTGTTCTTAGGCTTAAAAGGTACATTGTCTTTGCTGAATTTGGCAGGTTTACCGTCTTTACCAACATAGGCCCTAACCAAACTAAAATCTCCATTATGTCGTGGCCATTCCCAATTGTCTCTGTCGCCACCAAATTGGCCAATAGTTAATGGTGGTGCCAAAACTAATCTAACATCTTGAATAAAAACATAGCGGAATAGGGTATAGCTTTTTCCCACAAACATTTCTGAAATTTCAATTGAAAGTTCAGGATAGATTTTCTTTTCTGCCGCAACAATTGCAGCAATATTTGTAGCAATTGTTTTTAATCGCAAAGCAGGATCCATATTTGTTGTTGTTCCAGACAATACTTTGTCAGTAACATCTTCATAGCTTTGTGTGATTTTACAAGGCATTGAAATTGGTAGTTCATCAGTCTTTGACTTTGCAACATACCCATTTTCTAAATAATTATGATCTGAATTACTCAAATTCGCTACATCTCCATAAACGCAATGGTGGTTAGTGATAATAAGTCCCTCATCAGAAATAAAAGAACCCGTACATCCTCCCACTTTTACAAGCGCGTCGGTAAGTGAAACCTCGCCGGGATTAAAAATATCTTTGGCTTCCATTTTCAAACCCGCATTTTTCAAATCGGTGATGTTAAGGTAATTGAGAGGGAACATACCCTCATCTGGCCTGAAGGAGGTACCTAAAATTGTAATCGCTGCAGCAACTAAAGCCAATTTAATAATTCTTGATTTTTGCAAAAATTTAATCATCTATTTACAAATCTACGTTGTATCGCCGTGGATTCACAATAAAACAATTGTATTTTTGCATTTTATTATGTCCATAAAAGTTATTATCATATTTGTTTTTATTGTTGTAATACTGAGTTCATTGGTTCTTGATTTAGGCTTGTTTTCTAAGAAAAATCAGAGTTCATTAACGTTAAAACAGAGTATTTATCGCAGTTTGTGTTGGTTTTCGCTTGGGCTTTTGAGTGTTGGCGCTGTGTACTGGTTGCATCCATATTTACATAATTTAAAAAGCAATGCTGATTTGCAATCTTATATTGCCAATTATGGTATATCGTTTACTGTAGTTTCTGATTTTGATCAATCGTTACAAAACTTCAGACTAGCTTCAACAACTGCATATTTTACGGGTTATATATTGGAATATGCATTGAGCGTCGATAATTTATTTGTCATGCTATTAATATTTCAAACATTTAAAATTTCAGCACAAAACGAGAAGCGCATTTTGCTATGGGGCGTAATTGGTGCCATGGTTTTGAGGTTTATATTTGTTTATTTGGGAAGTTCGGCAATCAATCAATTTCACTGGATTTTATACGCCTTTGGTGTGCTCCTCATATACTCAGGTTTTAAGTTAATGCTTTCAAATTCAGAAGATGAATTCGACCCGAACAAGCATTTCATAATTAAGTTAGGCAATAAAATTTTCAGCGTTGAAAATTCACCCCAAAATCCTGATTCATTTTTTACGAAGCAAAATCTTAAACTTCAGGTAACTCCGCTTTTTTTAATTTTACTGGTAGTTGAATTTACGGATGTGGTTTTTGCGGTAGATAGTGTTCCTGCAGTGTTCGGAATAACAACTGACCCATATTTGGTGTTTTTTTCTAATATTTTTGCAATTTTGGGATTGAGAAGTTTGTTCTTTTTACTTGGACATGGGTTAGATAAGTTTTATGCTTTAAAGTATGGTCTGTCAATTATTTTGGTATACATAGGTGGGAAGATGCTATTAGAAAAATATGCGTTGCAACTCGGGTTTACACACCTTCATAATCTCATCGTGATAATTGGAATACTTACAATAAGTATTTTCTATTCATTGAAATTTCCATTACAAAATCAATCTGGTAATTCAGACAAATAGTTCACTATTTATAAACATTATTTTGTACTTCAATGAGAATATGAGAGATTTGTATCCTTGAAGTGAGTTCACAATTAACTAAAGCCTTACTAGTACTACAGGATGGTACTTTTTTCGAGGGAAATGCCATTGGCAAGATCGGAACAACAAGCGGAGAAATCTGCTTTAACACTGGAATGACAGGTTATCAGGAGGTGTTTACAGACCCTTCATATTTCGGACAAATTCTAGTAATGACAACAGATCACATTGGAAACTACGGTGTGAAAGATTCTGATGTAGAAAGCGAATCAATAAAAATTGCAGGTTTAGTTTGCAAAAAATTCTCGAACAACTATTCAAGAGCCATGGGTTCTGATAGTTTGGATGGTTATTTTACGCAAAACAACTTAGTCGGTATTTCAGATATCGATACAAGAAGTTTGGTTGCTCATCTAAGAGAAACTGGAACACAAAATGCAATTATTTCAAGTGAAACTTATGACGTTGAAACATTATTGAAGCAGTTAAATGAAGTTCCTAGTATGGACGGACTTGAACTTGCGTCTGAAGTTTCTACCAAAGAGTTTTATACGGATGGAAATCCTGATTCAGCTTACAAAGTTGCTTTGATTGATTTTGGTAGCAAAAAGAATATTTCTCGTTGCCTAATTGAAAGAGATTGTTATTTGGGTGTTTTCCCATTCAATGCTACAGCAGAAGAAATTTTGGCATGGAATCCTGATGGGTTTATGATTAGCAATGGCCCTGGTGATCCAGCCGCTATGGATTATGCAATCAAAACCGTTCAAGGAGTTGTTGAAGCAAACATTCCAACTTTTGGAATTTGCTTGGGTCACCAATTGTTAAGTTTGGCAAGTGGCTTAAAAACATACAAAATGCACCATGGTCATAGAGGGCTTAATCATCCTGTGAAGAATTTGGTTTCTGGTCGCAGTGAAATTACAAGTCAGAACCACGGTTTCGCCGTTGAGTACAATTCAGAATTATCTCAAAAAATTCAATTAACACATATTAACCTAAATGACGATTCTGTAGAGGGAATTGCGCGATTAGACAAACCTGCTTTTTCGGTTCAACACCATCCGGAAGCATCTCCAGGACCTCATGATTCGCTTTATTTGTTTGATCAATTTGTTGAATTAATGAAATCTCACAAAAAATAAAATATTAAAATAAATAATGAGCGAAATTACACACATTCAAGCCCGTCAAATTTTGGATTCTCGTGGGAATCCAACAGTAGAAGCGGAGGTTTTTACCGAAGATGGAGCTTTTGGTAGAGCGGCTGTTCCGTCTGGAGCAAGTACTGGTATTCATGAAGCTGCAGAGCTTCGCGATAATGACAAAAGTCATTACATGGGTAAAGGAGTGCTTAAGGCAGTTGATAATGTAAACAATATTATTTCTGAAGCATTAGAGGGCGTTGAAGTTTCATCTCAAAATGAAATCGATAACCTCATGATTGAGTTAGATGGTACTGAAAACAAATCTAACTTAGGTGCAAATGCAATATTGGCAGTTTCATTGGCAGTTGCAAAAGCAGCAGCAGATGAAATGGGCATGCCTCTTTATCGTTATGTTGGTGGTGTGAATGCAAATGTATTGCCGGTTCCAATGATGAATATTTTGAATGGTGGTGCACATGCCGATAATAAAATCGATTTTCAAGAATTCATGGTGATGCCGGTGAAAGCCGAAAGTTTCAGCCATGGCTTGAGAATGGGTGTTGAAATTTTCCATCACTTGAAATCAGTTTTAAAAGCAGCTGGATATAGTACAAATGTGGGTGATGAAGGTGGATTTGCTCCAAATATCCAAAGCAATGAAGAAGCAATTGAAATCGTATTAAAAGCAATCGAAAAAGCAGGTTACAGACCTGGTGAAGATGTTTATATTGCAATGGATGCTGCAACCAGTGAGTTTTATGATGAGAAAACTGGATTGTATACCTTCAAGAAATCTAGTGGCAAACAAATGAATGGTGATGAAATGGTGAACTATTGGGCTGAATGGTGCAATAAATATCCAATTATTTCTATTGAAGATGGTTGTGCCGAAGACGATTGGGCAAGTTGGAAAAAATTAACAGATAAACTTGGTAATAAAATTCAATTGGTAGGAGATGACTTGTTTGTTACGAATGTAGATCGCTTACAAAGAGGGATTGATGAGGGAATTGCAAACAGTATTTTGATTAAAGTAAACCAAATTGGTACTTTAACAGAAACCTTAAATGCAATTCAGTTGGCTACTAGAAACCAATTTACCAATGTAATGAGTCATAGAAGCGGTGAAACTGAAGATAGTATCATTGCCGATTTGGCAGTTGCCATGAACAGTGGTCAAATCAAAACAGGAAGCGCTTCTCGTTCTGATAGAATGGCTAAGTATAACCAATTGATTCGTATTGAAGAAGAATTGGGCGACAATGCTATTTACGGAGGAGAAATGTTCCGTTTTGTAAAGTAATTCAATCTTTTATAGAATATTTAAGGCCAGCATTTGCTGGCCTTTTTATTTTTAACTTGTAGTTCTACCTTTTTTTTACGAAATTTGTAAATGAATTAGGTCTGTTTTTTGAGGCTTTTCTCCTAAAACTAATTCCTAATGTTTAACTAATTTATTAAAATATGGAAATCCACTCTACTGAATTTTATGGCTATTACGGAGCTTTCTGTTTGGCTGCCTATTTGCTCGGGTCTATTCCTAGTGCTGTTTGGATTGGCAAATCCTTTTACAATGTTGACGTTCGTGAACATGGTAGTGGAAACGCCGGTGCAACCAATGTTTTTCGAGTTTTAGGAAAAAAAGCAGGCTCAATTGTTCTTGCAATGGACATGCTAAAAGGTTATTTGGCTTGTTTGCTCATTTTATTGTTTAAATTTTATTATCCCAATTTCGACTGGAATCCATCGAGAATTGTCAATATTCAACTCATGTTTGGTGCCTGCGCTGTTATTGGTCACTTGTTGCCAATTTTTGCCGGATTCAAAGGTGGAAAGGGAATCGCTACTCTTGGAGGAATGATCATTGCATTAAATCCGATAGCCGCTTCAATCGCAATTGGTATATTCTTGGTTACGTTATTCGCTACCAGATTCGTGAGCGTTGGTTCTATCTTAGGAGGAATTTCAATACCCGTATTATTTGTAAGTATTTTTGGTAAAAGTATGCCAGAATACAGACAACCTTCGGTTATTATTTTTACAATTGCAATTGCCGTTTTGGTGGTTGTTACTCACCGTAAAAATATCAACCGCCTCATTCATGGAAATGAAAACAAAGCAAAATTATTACCTAAACACCGAAGAACCAATTAAGAATGACCATAAAAGCTTCTCATAAAACAGATGTAAATGAACAAATTTCTTCCCTTTTAGAAGAAATTTCGGTTGGCGGTTGGACAATTGTTCTATACAACGACGAAGTCAATACTTTTGATTGGGTAATTAATTGCTTAGTGAAATATTGCCAGCACGATACTGTTCAAGCTGAACAATGTGCTTGGTTTGTGCATACCAAAGGAAAATATGCGGTAAAAAGTGGTTCTAAAAGTAGATTGGCTCCAATTTGTGAAGCCTTGTGTGAAAAAGGATTGTCGGCCGTTTTAGAATTTAAAGACTAAATGAACAAAATTTATCAAAATGCCGATTTGGCAACCGCCGATATTCAAGATGGGCAAACCATTATGCTTGGAGGTTTCGGATTGTGTGGCATTCCTGAAAATTCAATTACGTCACTCGTTAACAAAGGGGTTAAAAACTTAACCTGTATTTCTAACAATGCTGGGGTTGATGATTTCGGAATTGGACTCATGCTTCAGAAACGTCAAGTAAAGAAAATGATTAGTTCTTATGTGGGTGAAAATGCCGAGTTTGAACGTCAGTTACTTTCGGGAGAATTAGAAGTAGAATTGATTCCACAAGGTACGCTGGCCGAAAGATGTCGTGCTGCCGGTGCTGGAATTCCTGCGTTTTTTACACCAGCAGGAGTTGGAACAGAAGTAGCTATTGGCAAAGAAACTAGAGATTTCAATGGCAAAACCTATTTGATGGAACATGCCTTCGATGCCGACTTTGCAATTATCAAAGCTTGGAAAGGTGATAGACATGGCAATTTGATTTTTAAAGATACAGCCCGTAACTTTAATACAATGATGGCCATGGCTGGTAAAATTACCATTGTAGAAGTTGAAGAATTGGTAGAATTGGGTGAACTTGATCCAAATAACATTCATGTACCAGGTATTTTTGTTCACCGTATTTTCGAAGGAACAAACTACGAAAAACGCATTGAACAAAGAACAGTGCGTAAACGCGAAGCATAATTACTCATGAAAAAGTGGGTTTTCGCAACCAATAACCAACATAAATTAGATGAAGCCAAGCAAATTCTTGGTGATTTCGCCGAAATAGCGTCCCTCAATACCATTGATTTTTACGATGATATTGATGAAACCGCAGACTCCTTTGAAGGAAATGCACTTATCAAAGCCCAAACTGTTTTCGAAAAAACTGGAATTCCATGTTTTGCCGATGATTCTGGTTTGTGTGTAACTGCATTGAATGGGAATCCTGGAGTAAAATCTGCTCGTTATGCCAATGAGAATGGCCCCGTTGAGCATTCCCTAAATAATCAAAAATTATTAACTGAACTTGAAAGTAAATCCGATAGGTCTGCTTTTTTCGTTACCGTAATTTGTGCATATGGCTTTGCTGAAAATCCTATCTATTTCAGAGGCGAAGTTCACGGACAAATTGCCACAGATTTATCAGGGGCTGAAGGATTTGGTTACGATCCATTGTTTATCCCTCAAGGATATGATAAAACATTTGCTGAATTGGGTGCTACCATAAAAAATTCGATGAGTCACAGGGCAAACGCCTTGAATAAAATGAAATTGCATTTTAGCTGAACATTATCGTTGCTGCTATGACGAATATTCCCAAAATCCCAGTAGAACTTTATAATTATAATCTGCCGGAGGATAGAATTGCACATTTTCCTGTTTCGCCTAGAGACCACAGCAAGTTATTGTTGTTTCAAAACAATAAAATTAGTGACCATTACTTTTATAATTTACCTGAATTTATTCCCTCAAATACTACATTTGTTGCAAATAATACGAAAGTAATTCCTGCAAGACTTTGGTTTTCAAATGACAAGGGACAGAAAATCCAAATATTTATTTTAAAACCCATTGCAATTGATTGGACTATTTGCGAAGTGCTGGTAGGTAACCGTAAAAAATTCAAACCCGATGACCTACTTATATTAGAAGGAGGTGGGGTGTTTTTAAAAGTATACTGGAATAACCGCGATTTGAATTTGATAAAATTCGAAACCAATGCACCAACTATATTGGATGCCATTGAAGTTTTAGGTCAAGTGCCATTGCCACCTTATATTTTGAGGGACGTTGAATCGAGCGACAAGAATAACTATCAGGCAATTTTTGCGGAAAAGGAGGGTGCTGTTGCAGCTCCAACCGCTTCTTTGCATTTTACAGATGAATTAAAATTGAATTTAGAAAAGGCCAGCATCAAATTTGATGAGGTAACATTGCATGTAAGTGCCGGAACTTTTAAGCCGGTTACTGCTGAATTTGCCAATGAGCACGAGATGCATGCAGAGCGATTTGAAGTAAGTGTTGATTTTTTAAATCGATTATTAGATGGGAATAGTGGAGTAGTGGCAATAGGTACTACGTCGATGCGGGTTTTAGAAAGTTTGTATTATTTGGGGGAAAAGGCACACTTAGGAATATTGGATGATTGCTTTGTGGCATCGACGGATGCCTATGATACCACCTTTGGAAAGCTATCTACCCGCGAAGCATTGGTGTGTTTAAGAGATTTTGCAATGAAGAATGGTGGGTATGTGAAAGGCGAAACGCAAATTTTCATTGTGCCTGGGTTTGAATTCAGGATCGTTCAATGGATAATTACCAATTTTCATCAGCCTAAATCTACTTTATTGATGCTGATTTCAGCATTTGTTGGTGATGCATGGAAAGATATATATGTGCATGCTATGGCCAATGATTACCGCTTTTTGAGCTATGGTGATGGTAGTTTATTGTGTGGTTCAAAAAACATTTCATTTTAACTCATTCATTTTGAGGGACATTGAAGTGTTAGATAAAAAAAGATCACAATCCTGTTGCAATTGTGGATTTTTTGGAGTTACCTTTGCACTCCCGTTCTGACAGAGAGTATTGAAATAAAAAGTGGTAAAACACCAATAAAAAAATATTCAAAAAATAAGTTGCTGTATTGAAAACAAAGCGTTATCTTTGC
>CANFLS010000010.1 GCA_947447955.1 Flavobacteriales bacterium
CTTACCAAAAGTAAGGTTGAAAGCATGAGAAAGATGATTTTTTTCATATCGTTTGTTTCGTCTAATTGACAGTTTTTTTAAAATGGATGTTGCCTGATTGTATTAGTTAGTAATGATTATTTTTTCATGAATATATCTGTTGTAAAAGTATCTAAAATATTGCTGTTTATCAACTGGAATTTACCGTGCTATTTTGATTAAATAACTTGGTTATTTATTGAAAGTTAAATTTATAACTTTGTAGTATGATACGACGCGGTAATTTGGATGATGTTGCGCTTTTACAAACGATAGGCCGAAAGACCTTCGATGATACTTTTGGCAATACCTGTACCAAAGAAGATATGCGTGGTGTGTTAGATTTGTATTTCAATGCAGACCAAGTTTTGTTGGAACTGCAAGATGATACAGATAATTTCTTTTTCTTTGAGGAAGATGGCATTGTGAAAGGTTACATACGCATCAATGCAAAGCATGCTTGTCCGTTGGAATCTTTTCAAAGTCGCAACTGCATTGAGTTGGTTCGATTGTATGTTTTAAAAGAATATCATGGAGCTGGCGTGGCAAATGAACTCATGAATTTTGCCATTGATTTTGCTCACAGAAATGGTTTCGATACAGTGTATTTATCAGTTTGGGAATACAACTTCCGCGCTAGAGGATTTTACGAAAAACACGGCTTTTTAAATTCAGGAATTGAGAATGATTTTCCACTTGGGTCAACCCCACAAACAGATTATTGGTTTGTGAAGGAATTGAAATAGAAAGGCAATAGCTTAATTCTGATTGACAACTATTCAACGCTGTTTATTTATGTCTAAACCAGCAATCGGTTCGATTGTTTTCATACCTTTTGAAAACGGTATTTACGGGTTCGCCATGAATGATTTGCTGATTGAACTTCGTTCTTGCTAAGTAATTGAAAGCTCCCATGTCGCCGGTATATTCCGTTTTGTTCTCACGATTGCCTTGTTCATGAATTTCACATAACTGTACTAAGAAATCCGAAAACAGTGGGGTAGATCCTCCAATGATTCCGCAATTAAGCAGGGTTTCATTCGCGAAAGTTTTTTCATAATCGGCATAATCAAATATGTTGTTTCTTAAATGTTCACTGTGAGCAATCATCCAATCATTGTTTAAGGGTTTGGGTTCGTCACCACAAAAAAGTGCATTTGGATTGTCAATAAAAAGAGATTCAGCAAATGGGTTTTTAACAAGCACAACATCGGAAATATCTGTGATGAAAATTCCATTGATGTATTGAATGTGCTGCTTTAAGAAATCTCTGTAAATAAAATATCGAAATACATTGGGATTGAATTGGGGATCGTATTTTACTTTAACGAAAGTAATGTTTTCATTTCCGAACGATTTGCAAGTTTCCTCTGAGAAATTATTATGAAAAATAATGCCTTTTAATTTTGCTGCTGTAATGGATTCTGCCCAATCCCTGACTAGTTCGTATGAATCGTTTACCAGTGTTTCGTTGCGGTTTACATCGTGTAAACCCGTAATGAGGCAACCCATTACTAAATTTGTATTTGGCTGAAAAATGATTGATTCAGCGGTCATGTTTAAGCGCTGACAGGATTATCGATTTTCATTTTTGCGCAGATACTATTTGGAATATTTCTGTGATAAATGTAAGTACGTAAGTCTAATTTTTTTACGTTAAAAAGTTTGTTAGCGCGATCGTAAAAATCTGAATCAGCAGAGAATCCAGTTTTGAAATCAATGCTCGTAAATACTTTTTTAAGTCCGAATAAAGTACCAAATAAAATAACATCGTCTAAATGGATCAGTTTACTAAGGTCGTTTTTATCGGTTACATAATAATCGTTGTCACTATCAACAATTGTTTCAGAGGTTGAGCAAATTAAATCCAGTTGATTGATTTCACTCAAGCAAAGGCTCAAATGATTAGGCTTGTATTCGTCGTCGCTGTCTAGGATGGTAATATATTCCCCCAAACTATATAAAACGCCGCGATTAATGGATTCTGATTGTCCGCAATTGCTATGTCTGATATAGCTGATTTTCTCTTCGTGTTTTTCTACATAACTCAACAGAGATGCTCGGTCATTGTCCTTGCTACCGTCGTCAATAATAATGAGTTCGAAATCTTGAAAATCTTGTTTTAGTACAGAATCAATTGCTCTTTTGGTGTACGAAAAATTGGTGTTGAAAACGGTCATTAAAACCGATATTTTCACTGGATTTACTATGGATTTTTCGAGCACAACAAGATTTTACTGCAAAGATAAATTTTTATTCGTAGTAATTTCAGGTTGAGGGAAATAAGATGTGAGATGCATTGAAAAATTAGTCTTTAATATTAAATTTGTTTATGAAAAAACTGATAATAAGCATTTTACCAATGCTGGTTTTTTATCGGCATGTAAAACAACACAAAGCACAGAAAATGATAGTGCCTTTCAGATTACCAAAACCATTGTAACTGATAGTCTTTCGGTGGGTGTGGTGATTGATAAGCCGAAGGGAACTTCTTTTGATGTTCTTATGGTTTTTCATGGTACAGTTTCGTACGATAGCCTTATATTGGATGCTGCTCAAAATACGCTCAATGGTTTTAAGCAAATATTGGATAAAAAAGATATGATGATTGTTAGCGTTGCCTATCCTGAGGAGAGTTTGTTGATGGGCGACAATTTGAAATACGCTGAAGTTGCCTTATTGCGGGTTAAAAACAAAGCGGCAACAGAACTTGGGATTAATATTAAAAAGGTATTTTTGGCTGGACATTCACAAGGTGCCTATGTGGTAACCCGCTTGAACACAATGCATGAAACAAATGGGGTTATTGCCAATGCTCCGGGGCCGTTAAATTTAGTTTTTCGATGTAAGTTGGAAGAAGATGGCAAAATTGCAAATAGTGCGGTTTGCAATTTGATGAAAAGCAAATATGGAACAACAACAGTTAACCCGGATGCTTATCAATCGAGATCATTACTCAAATTTACAAGTGGTTATAAATCGGATATCTTGTTTGTACAGGGCTTGGATGATACCCAAATTCAAATAACATCTTGGCCTTTATTTATGCAGAAAGTGACAGATTGCATTGATTGTAAAAAAGTACAGGTATACGAGGTTTCAGGTTTTGGGCACGAATCATTGTTTGAAAATCCAAATGCGAGATTAGAGTTTAACCGATTTATCTCTGAGCGATAAAATTGGTTTAGACATTTCTGGTGATCGTTATCTCGCTTTTTTTGCGTTTGCTTGATTTAACAGCTTCTTCATATACTTTTATTTGTCTTTTGATTTCAGGCATAGCTTTATCCATCTGTTTCAGATAATAGGCAACTCTTTCTTCAGTTGATGAAAATTCTGTCATAATATGAAGTTACTACATAGTAATTAATAAACAACAACAAAAAAGCCTCACATTTCTGTGAGGCTTTGAACTGATATGAAAATTGAGATTTATAAAATGGAAGTGATATTTTTGTTTCTTTAATGGATAAACAAGATTTATATAATGAATTGGCTTTTTACACCTTGTCTCATCCCGGCCCAGATTTTATTCATCAACATATTGTAGATGCATTTGTAGCACAGTCTGCAAAAAAAGAGACAAAATGGATTGCAATTTATTATGCACTAATAGGGCTTTACCTGTATGTTGAGAAAGGTTATACAGGGAAACAAATTCAATTAGAACATATTCGTTTATCAAAACAGAAAAAGGAATTTTTACCTTTTGAGTTACCTCGAAATAAGGGAAACTTCACAGTTGAAGATGTGTTAAAAACTGATCCAGGAATAGAAAGAGATCTTGCAATTGAACTTTGGTGTAAAGTGGTTTGGGAAGCGCATAAAACTTGTAAATCTTATATTTTGGCTTATTTGGGGAAATAAGTTTATCAGATTTAAAGTTAAATTTGAAAAAGCACTTTTTTACAAATTCGCTCTCTGTTCTACTTCATTAACCACTGAAAACACTGGTAAAGGCATAAAAAAAAGTCACCATTTCTGATGACTTCTGTTGCTCCCTGAGCTGGACTCGAACCAGCGACCTATTGATTAACAGTCAATTGCTCTAACCAGCTGAGCTATCAAGGAATCTGTTACCCTTTTTAAAGGAATGCAAAAATAGTATTATTCTCTATATAAATCAATACCTTTGTGAAAAAATATTTAAAAAAGTTTCTAAAAAAATTAAAAATATATGTTCATGAGTTTGTTAGTAATTGGTTCTGTGGCATTTGACGCAATCGACACCCCCTTCGGGTCTACTGGAAAAATTGTTGGAGGCGCCGCCTCTTACATCGCTTTGGCCACTTCTCTCCTCCATAAACACGTTGGTTTGGTGGCTGTAGTTGGCGAAGATTTCGATTTTGACTTCATAAAATCCCTCAATAATAGAAATGTAGATACCACCGGACTACAAATTAAACAAGGTGAAAAGTCATTCTTCTGGCATGGTAAATACCATATGGACATGAATTCTCGCGATACCTTGGTTACCGAGTTGAACGTGTTGGCCGACTTCGACCCAATTATCCCTCAAAATTGGTCAAGCCCAGAATATGTAATGCTTGGGAATTTAAGTCCTCAGGTTCAATTAACTACCTTAAATCGTTTGTCCGAAAAACCAAAGTTGGTGGTTCTTGATACCATGAATTTTTGGATGGATATTGCCCTCGACGATTTAAAAGCAGTGTTGAAAAAAGTGGATGTGCTTACAATCAACGACGAAGAAGCCCGCCAATTAAGCGGTGAATACAGTTTGGTGAAAGCTGCCCGCGTTATTCGTGAAATGGGACCACAAACATTGATCATTAAAAAAGGCGAACATGGTGCGTTGTTGTTTGGTGAAAACAATCAAATTTTCTTCTGTCCTGCTTTGCCATTGGAAAGTGTTTTCGATCCAACAGGTGCGGGAGATACTTTTGCTGGTGGATTTATTGGTTTCTTGGCTTCTGTGGGAAGAACAGATTTCGAAGCAATGAAAACTGCCATCATTTACGGTAGCGCGATGGCTAGCTTCTGCGTTGAAGAATTTGGAACTACCAAATTGGCTTCGATTACCAAAGCCGACCTTGATGCGCGTTTGGAGCAATTCAAATCGCTTATGGGTTATGAAATAGTTGAATAATCAAATCTAAACCTTCCTTATACGAAAATAGGCTACCCACAGGTAGCCTATTTTGTTTTATAAACTTTATAGAAAGTGTTTACTTGATGAGTTCGTAGATATTCGAAGATTCACCTTCAATACTTAGTGTTGTTCCCAATGCAGAAATTTCTCCGGTAATTACATTTTTTAATTTTGTATAGCCATTTGTAACCTCTGCAAATCTGTTCATATTCACGTCTGATTTTTCTTTGTTTTGACTGTAAATGCACAATACTGCATCATTTTCATGATGTTTGGCATAGGCATAAATGCCATTGATGCCAGTAAACTGAGTCATTTTACCCTCCGAAATTGCCTTCTGCGTTTGGCGATATTTGGCCAAGGTTTTAATGAAGTTAAAAGCTTCGTTTTCTTTTGCGTTTCTGTCTTCTGGTTTGAACTTGTTTTTTTCGTCAGCCGACCATCCCCCAGGAAAATCAAAGCGAACATATGCATCGCTTTCTTTGGTAGTACCTGTCATTAGAATTTCGGTGCCATAATAAATGCATGGCAATCCTCTCAAAGTAAGTAGCATCATTTGACAACGTTTCCAAGCATTGAAATCTTCATTTACCACACTATAAATTCTCGACAAATCGTGGTTGTCTAAAAAGGTGCAGTTTTTATTCGGATCTTGATATAAATAATCGTCAATGAGAGTCAGGTATAATTTGTTTAATCCTTCAACCCATCCAAAAGGTTTGGTTGCAGTTTCTTGCATGGCCCAGCAAAGCACAAAATCTGTTACCCCTGGCAATTGATTTTTCTCAAATCCCTTGATGTTGTTTTTTGTAAAAGCGGCTTGAACAGCGCTGGTTTGCACCCAAGTTTCTCCGTAGATGGTGAACTTAGGATATTCTGAAAGAATCATTTCGCACAAGTGATTCATGTAGTTTTGATCGGGGTAGGGGTAGGTGTCAATTCTGTAGCCAGATAAACCTGCGGTTTCTATCCACCACAAATACAATTGGTCTAAATATTTTGCAATATGTGTATTTTTTTGATTGTAATCGGGCATTGTTTTAACAAATGCGCCGTCGAAATTTAGGTTCTTTTCTTGAATGGAAGCGTAAGGATCCATTACCGTTGTTGCTCTAAAATTAGTTTGAATGAACGAATCTCGGTAATTAAACCACCCCGTATCGTAGTTATTGTACATCCAATGGTTGTTTCCAGTGTGATTTGGAATAATATCCATGACCATTTTAAGGCCGTGTTTTTTCATTTCTTGATTGAGGGATATATACTCTGCGTTGCTTCCAAAACGGGGATCAATTTTATAATGATCGGTAACGGCATATCCATGAAAGCTTTCTTCGGCTTGGTCGTTTTCTTGAACGGGATTCAGCCACAATGTTGTTACTCCCAAGTCCTTCAAATAATGAATTTTGCTTTTGATGCCGGCTAAATCTCCGCCGTGTCTTTTTTTCAATGCAGCACGGTCAACCGGTTCGTTGAATTGCATCATTGCATTGTCGTTTGTTTTATCACCATTGCAAAATCTATCAGGAAAAATCAAATAGGTCACATCAGCTGGTGTAATGGGCACAAATAAATTGGCAGTGCGGCTTTTTAATTCATAATTGAAGCCAAAATCTTTGATGTATCTGTTGGGATTTTTATCGATACTCGAAGCTAGAAATGTAATGATTCCTGGTTTTGTTTTGAGGGATATTTTGAGGTTAAGGTAAGCAATATGTCTATTTGCTGTTTTAGTTACGGAAAGTAATGCTACACCCTCATAAGGTTGTAATGATATATTGAACAAATCAATATTTTCTGCATGAAGAATAACTTCTAATGTGGTGTCCTTAAATCCAATATACCAAGAAGGGGGTGCAATTTGGTAAATGTCTTTTCGGGGCTGAACATTTGATTGGAGGGGTAAAGTTTGTGATGATGTTTGAGAAAATACGGGAACACTAGTAAATAGGGCGGCTATGGCTGCTAAAGGAATGATGAATAAACTTTTCACGTTACAAAGTAACCTAATTTTTTCGATATAGTTATTGTCATATTGACACTTTTATATATATTTGCGTCAAATAAACCTAAAAATAACACATCATGAAAAAATTATTACTAATTGCGTTAATGGTATCTGGAATAACAGGTGCCTTCGCTCAAACAAGAAAGGTGAAGTTTAGTGTTGATATGACTGGTCAAACAGTTGGCAGCAATGGCGTTCACGTAGCTGGAAATTTCCAAAGTTGGAAACCAGCAAACACAGCAATGACTAAAGTTGGGTCATCTAACATTTACACAGTAATTGACAACGTGCCTGAAAATTCAGTAGTAGAATTTAAATTTATCAACGGTAACGATTGGCCACAAGCGGAAGGCGTTCCTTCATTTTCTCAAAAAGGAAATTCTGTAAACGGTGGTACAAACGACAACCGTTGGGCATTTGTTGCTGCAGGAACAGACACTTTAGACTTAGGTGCAATTGTATTTGGTGGAACTGCTCCAACTGGTAAATATGCTGTTAGATTGGCTGTTGATATGGCTAAAGAATCTTCAGTTAGTACTGATGGAGTTAGTGTAGCTGGTGATTTCCAAGGATGGGCTCCAGGAAAAACAAGAATGGCTAATTTGTTTTCTGCTGATAACAAAATTTACGAGGCAATCGTTTTTGTATCTGCTGGAACTTATGGTTACAAATTTGTAAACGGTAATGCATGGGGTAAAGATGAGTCTGTACAGTCTGCTTGTGCTACTAGCGGAAACCGCACTGTAACAGTTAGCACTGCTGATCTAACAATTGGAAAAATATGTTATGGTACTTGCGCTGCTTGTCCAACACGTGCTATTCCTACTTACAAAGTAACTTTCAAAGTAGATATGTCTACTAGTTGTGATTTCGATACTGTTGACGTTGCTGGTGGCAAAATCAATGGTTGGGCTGGTGGAACCTTCTTGAAAAAAGGTGCTAACAAAATTTGGTCAGTAACTTTGACTTTAGATTCTGCTGAAATCCAATATAAATACAGAAAAATCAAAGGTACTTCTCCTTCATGGGAAGGTGTAGCTAACCGTGTATTTGTTCCACATTCAGATACAACTTTGGCTTTACATTGCTTTGATAGCTATACCCAATGCACTCCAGTACCTTCTGCGTCTGATATCACTTTCAAAGTTGATTTGACAAAAGAAATCATTGCTGATTCTGTATTCGTAATTGGTAGTTTCACAACTCCACAATGGCAAGCTGGTAAAATTAAATTGACTGTTGATCCAATGAATTCAAACTACTATTCTGCAACTGTAACAAAAATGTGCCCAGGTACATTTAACTACAAATTCTGCAATGGTAATCCAAGTACAATTGGTGAAGATTTCCCTGATACAACACAACGTTCTTGCGTTACTGCAAACGGTATTGGTGGATTTAACCGTGGATATACTAGAACTAGTGCATCTCCAGTAGAATTGTTCAGTGTATATAACACTTGTCAACTTGGTGGAACAACTTCTGTTTCTCGTTTGACTTCTGAAGTTACTATTGCTCCAAACCCAGCTGTTGGTTCTTTCAACGTATCATTGGCAGGTAGCAAAATTTCTAAAGTTGTAATTACTTCATTAGATGGTAGAATAGTTCGTAGCTTGAGCGCGAACGAAGCAACTATCAATGTAAACGTAAACGGATTAAATGGTGTTTACTTTGTAAATATCACAGATAACATTGGTCGCACTGCAACCAAGAAAATCGTATTGCAATAATTAATTGTCTTTTTCATATAAAACAAAAAACCACCTTCGGGTGGTTTTTTGTTTTATATGATTGTTGAATTATATTATATTTGGTTTTGTAAATCAAACTTATGAAGCACTTAGTGAATTTTGGATCCTTGTTTTTGGTGGTTTTGGTGTTAGCATCATGCCATACAACCTATAAAGAAATAGGATTTGGTGGAGGAATTTCAGCGCGAAATTTCGAGAAGGTAACCTCAAGTGAAAATGTAATTGAAATCTTGGCTAAACGCGATACGGAAAACATTTTTAATTCATTTGTAATTGCCAATCGAACAGCAGCGCTTCAAGCAAAATCAACCGTGAATTCAAAGGTGCAAAATGAATCCCCAATTAGGTTTATTTCTCCTAAAGGATTTGTAAAAAAACTCAGGCCAATTAATCACACTGCTCAAAACAAATTGAAGAAGCAAATGCTTCGAGAGAATACAAATTCCAAAGGTTTGAATTTGTTATTAATAAGTCTAGGCTTATTTGTAATTGGTGGATTGTTTATTAATATGAATAACTATGCTGGTTTGTTATTGGGTATTTTAATCTGTGGTGCAGCAACAATTGCACTCATGTTGGCGGCATTTACCTTTGTCGCGGGATGGTTGTTCGGTGGTTGAAATAAAAATCTTACCCTACCAAGAAATTAAACATTTCTTGGTTTTCAATAAAGCCAATAAGGCGGTCGGTTGATTTTACTGAACCAACGCCGGCTGGCGTTCCAGTGTAAATGTAATCGCCAATTTTCAATGTGAAATACTGTGAAACATGCGCAATGATTTCATCAATTTTATGAATCATTTGTTGGGTGTTTCCACGTTGTACTATTTCTCCATTTTTTTCTAATCGGAAATTCAAATCAGTTAAGTTTAAACCTTCTATAGAAATGAACGGAGCAATCACCGCCGAAGAATCAAATCCCTTGGCTTTCTCCCAAGGCAATCCTTTTGCTTTTAAAGTCGATTGGACATCTCTGGCGGTGAAATCTACACCAAGGCTTATTTCGTCGTAATAGTCTTTTGCAAATTGCACAGGAATGCATTTGCCCATTTTCTTTATTTTTACAACCAATTCAACTTCATGATGGACATCAGTGGTGAAATCGGGAATAAAAAAAGGTGCGTTGTTCCTTAATAATGCAGTATCGGGTTTGATGAAAATAACAGGTTCATCGGGAATGTCGTTGTTGAGTTCATGAATATGCTCAACATAGTTTCTTCCAATGCACACTATTTTCATTTTACGATTTTAACGGGTTAAAGTTTCGTCCCTACCTGGACCCATTGAAATGACACCAATTTTGGCTCCAATGTAGCTTTCTACAAAAGCCACATAATCTTGGAAAGATTGATCCATTTTTTCAAAGCCACCAGACAGTTGAATGTCTTCACTCCATCCCTCAAAATCATTGTAAACAGGAGTAATATCTGCACTGCAAAGATTTGCTGGCACTTGGTCTGTGTTGTTTCCATTGATGGTATAGGCAGTTGCCGCAGAAATGCTTTCAAGGCCGTTAAGAACATCGCCTTTCATCATAATTAACTCATCAACACCGTTTAACATGCAAGTGTATTTCAATGCTACCAAATCTAACCAACCTGTTCTGCGTTTACGGCCTGTAGTTGCACCAAATTCATTGCCTTTTTGGCGTAAAAACTCACCCAAATCATTGTCTAATTCAGTAGGGAAAGGTCCAGAACCAACCCTTGTACAATATGCTTTGAAAATACCGTAAACTTTGCCAATGTACTTTGGAGCTACACCCAATCCTGTGCAAACGCCACCTGTTAAGGTGTTGCTCGATGTAACGAAAGGATAAGTGCCAAATTCAACATCAAGCATACTTCCTTGCGCACCTTCTGCCAAGATTTTTTTACCTTCTTGAATGCATTGGTGAATGAAGTATTCGCTATTGATTAATTGGTGTGTTTTCAAGAATTCAAGTGCAGAGAAGAACAATTCTTCTTCTTTGGCTAAATCGAAATCTGAAAATCCTAAAAATTCAATTTGTTTTAAGTGATCTTCAACCGTTTTTCTGTAACGGTCATTGAAGTCGGCTTCCAAAATATCACCAACACGCAAACCAGATCTTCCGATTTTGTCGCGGTAAGTTGGACCAATACCTCTCAAGGTGCTGCCAATTTTGGCATCGCCTTTTGCATTTTCAGATGCAGCATCTAAAATTCTGTGTGTAGGTAGAATCAAATGTGCTTTTTGAGAAATAAGTAAGCGGTCTTTATAGTCGGGACATTCATTTACAATGCGACCAATTTCTTCGCGCAAACGAACTGGATCAATTACAACACCATTTCCAATAAGGTTAATGGTTTCTTTTCTGAAGATACCCGATGGAATGGTATTCAAAACGAACTTTTTTCCTTCAAATTCTAAAGAATGTCCAGCATTTGGTCCACCTTGGAAACGAGCAACTACTTGATAGTTTGGAGTAAGGTAGTCGGCAATCTTTCCTTTGCCTTCGTCGCCCCATTGAAGACCTAAAATTACATCAATCATTTTATAAATAAATAGCTATTATTATTGAATTTTGTTACATTGAATACACTGTCCTTCTTCGTCAACCAATGGGTCTCCATACAAATGTAGAGAGTGGTGACTTACGTCGAACTTTAATAAATTCCCCATTGTTGAACTAATTTGCTGTACCCTTGGATCGCAAAACTCCATCACTTTTTTGCATTTGTTGCAAATCAAATGATCGTGTTGTTTGTATCCGAAAGCTTGTTCAAAGTGGGATGTGTTTTGACCAAATTGGTGTTTTTTTACCAATCCTGAGTCTACCAATAAGTCGAGCGTGTTGTATACAGTAGCGCGACTTACATGGTAATTTCTTGATTTCATTTTGATATAGAGCTGGTCTACATCAAAATGTTCTTTATTCGAATAAATTTCGTCAAGAATAGCGTAGCGTTCTGGCGTTTTTCTTTGCTTGTTTACTTCCAAATATTGGGTAAACAAATCTCGAACTTCGTCTTTTATTTTTACTATTCTTGGGTCGGTTTTCATAAGTTTTATGATGCGAACACTACAAATTTAGGTACATGATTTAAATAACTATTAACAATTTACCCCAATTACTTTTTTGCCGCTTTAATGGGCATTTTGATTTTTTTGGCATTTGGGTAAAATTTGCGAATTTCGCTCAAGGCGTCATCAGCTTCATTTGAATTGTTATATGAACCCACATAAATTTTGAAATTGGGTTCGTCATAAACTACATGTGCTATGAAATTGTCGCCAAAGTGTTCTTGTGCTTCCGATTGGATTTTAGAAGCGTCGCTTCTTGAAGAGGTCATTCCAATAAAAATGCGGTATCCTTGAACCAAAACATCGGCATTTTTACGTCTTTGGATTCGGGAATTTTCTAAACGTGCTACTTCATCTTCTACAACTAAAGTTACTTTTCCCTGAGCAAAACTTACGTTTGGCAACAAGTATAAACCTAAAATGAGTGCAGCGAACTTAAACATTACTGCAAATATCGTTATTTTTCGTGTCATCTCGAATTTGCTTTTGTATTTTTGTATCATGATTCAAAAAGTTGCGCTGGTTATACTCGATGGATGGGGAATTGGAAACCATACCAAATCTGATGCTGTATTCAATGCGAATACTCCGTTTACAGATTCATTGTCTATCAATTACGCCAATGCAACGTTGCGAACCGACGGTGAAAACGTGGGTTTGCCAGTGGGTCAGATGGGAAATAGTGAAGTTGGCCACATGAATATTGGTGCGGGCAGAATTGTTTGGCAAATGTTGGCCAAAATAAATAAAGCCTTTACCGATGAATCTATCAAATCAAATCCTACTCTTTTAGAGGCAATGAACAAAGCCAAGTCAACTGGTAAGAAATTGCATTTTATTGGTTTGCTTTCCGATGGAGGAGTTCATGCCCACATTCAGCATTTGATTGGACTTTGTAATATTGCCAATGATTTTGGCGTTCCACATACTTATATTCATGCATTTTTAGACGGTAGAGATACGGATCCACATAGTGGAATTAAATATCTTTCTGAATTAAATGAAGCCATTGAAAATACCAATACCAAATTGAGTTCTGTGGTGGGTCGCTATTACGCAATGGACAGAGATTCGCGTTGGGAAAGGGTTCAAAAGGCCTACGACGTTATGGTGAATAACCAAGGTGAATACACTGAAAATGTCCTTCAAACCATAAAAAACAAATATGATGAAGGTATCACCGATGAGTTTATGTCGCCAATTCGTTGCTTAAAAGATTCTGAGGGACAAATTGAGGGCGGCGATATTGTACTTTGTTTCAATTACAGAACAGACCGTGGTCGACAAATAACCCGGGTTTTGAGTCAGGAAGATTTTCATGAGTTTAACATGCATAAACTAAATCTGCATTATTATACCATGACAATTTATGACGAAAAATATAAAATTGATGGTGCATTGTTTCACAATGATAACTTAGTTTTGACATTGGGTGAGGTAATTCAAAATGCGGGTGCAACCCAATTGAGGGCGGCCGAAACTGAAAAATATCCGCACGTTACATTTTTCTTTTCTGGGGGAAGGGAAGAGCCTTTTAATGGCGAAACACGAATCATGGCGAATTCACCAAAGGTGGCAACTTACGATTTACAACCAGAAATGAGTGCAGAGGAATTGTCAAATTCTGCCATTGATTTTATTCAAAAAGATCAACCTGATTTTGTATGTTTGAATTTTGCAAATGCCGATATGGTAGGACATACAGGTGTTTATTCAGCTATTATTAAAGCCGTTGAAACAGCAGATCGTTGTTTGGAAAAGTTGGTTACAGCGTTGAAGCCTTTGGGATATCAATTTATTGTGATTGCCGATCATGGAAATGCCGATTTTGCAATTAATGACGATGGAACTCCGAATACAGCGCATACCACCAACCCGGTTCCAGTATGGTTGATTACCGACAATAAATTTTTGAAAATTTCTGATGGTATTTTGGCCGATGTGGCTCCGTCAATATTGAACTTAATGGGAATTTCAGTTCCTGCGGAAATGACAGGTAAAAACTTAATTGCATGAAAAAGAATCTAATTTATTTTGTAGGCATTTTATTGTATTTGGCGTCTTGCAATGGCGGCGATCAGATAAATGAAAAAACCAAATACACCGATTTGTGGCAGATTTATATGTCTAATCAAATTGATACCCTCACCAAATCAAATCCAAGTTTGATTAAAACCATAAACCAAGGCGAAGAAGTTGAAACTTTAAAAATGGATTCTGTAAATTGGGGAAATGAATTGAGTGGATTTTTGAATATTGATTTTAGTAAGGAATCTGTAAAAAATAAATATTCTCTGAGTACAGATTCTACGGGTAAAATTTCGATGATTGGTTTTTTTGCAAAAGATACCAATGCATATATTCAATCTTTCGAGGTAACCAGAATAGAAGGTAAAATTGATTTGTTACAATGGAAAACCAAAACCAGAAGTTTTTTAATTGACAGAGATCAGGTGTTGGCATACCAACCTGGAAAAGGATTCCGCATTCAAATAAATGAAAATAGCCTTTGGGCTTCACCTAAAAACATTGAAATTTTTGGGGATATTCAAAATAAAGCATTTCTAGAAAGATGAAATTAAGCAACTTTATCAATGGAGCGTTTGTTGCTCCAATCAATGGTCAATATTTAGATAATTTTCAACCTTCTACAGGATTGAAATATGGTGAAATTCCAGATTCTGATGAAGCAGATGTTGTTTTGGCAGTTGAAGCCGCAAAAAAGGCACAGCCAGCTTGGAGCAATACACCGGCTGAAGAAAAGTTCAAAATAATGAACCGCATAGCTGAGTTAATTGATGAAAAAAGAGAATCATTGGCTAAAGCTGAGAGCATAGATCAAGGCAAACCATTTTGGCTTGCAAAAAATGAAATGAACAGGGCTGCTCAAAACTTTAGGTTTTTTGCTACCGCTACCATGCAATTTGCAAGTGAAAGCCATGCAATGGAAGACAAGGCAATCAATTATACCTTACGTCAACCCATTGGCGTTGTGGGATGTATTAGTCCTTGGAATTTGCCATTGTATTTGTTTTCATGGAAAATAGCGCCTGCAATTGCTGCCGGCAACGCGGTGGTTGCCAAGCCTAGTGAATTTACTCCGGTTACCGCGTTTATGCTTTGTGAAATCTGCAATGAAGCAGGATTGCCTCCGGGAGTGTTGAATGTAGTTCACGGATTGGGTGGTAAAGCAGGACAAGCCATTGTTGAATCTGAATTTACCAAAGCCATTTCATTTACGGGTGGAACGTCAACAGGAAAACATTTGGCAAGAACAGCGGCTCCAATGTTTAAGAAACTGAGCTTAGAGTTGGGTGGTAAAAATCCCAACATCATATTTGCAGATGCAGACTTAGAAAAAGCCATCAAAACCACTGTGAATAGTTCTTTTATGAACCAAGGTGAAATATGTTTGTGTGGAAGTCGTGTGTTTGTGCAACGAAGTGTTTACAATGAAGTTCGCGACAAATTGGTTACCGAAGTTAACAAACTTACCATTGGCAATCCCCTCGATGAAAATAGAATCGGAGCCATTGTATCCAAACCTCATTTTGAAAAGGTTTTGTCATATATAGCACTTGCAAAAGAAGAGGGAGGTGTAATTTTAACGGGTGGTAAGTCTGTTAAACCGGAAGGATTTGAAAACGGTTGGTATATAGCTCCTACCATTATTGAAAATTTGCCTTTTGATTGCAGATGCAATACCGAAGAAATCTTTGGTCCTGTAATTAGCATTACCCCTTTTGATACAGAAGAAGAGGTATTGATGATGGCAAATGCCACTGAATATGGATTGGCTGCTACAATTTGGACAACAAACTTAAATACAGCGCACCAAATGGCAAACAAATTGCAAATGGGCATTGTTTGGGTGAATTGTTGGTTGTTGAGAGATTTGCGTACACCATTTGGTGGTACAAAAAGTTCTGGTGTGGGAAGAGAAGGTGGTTGGGAAGCCATGAAGTTTTTTACTGAACCTAAAAATGTGTGTATAGCACTTTAAAAAATGAATAAAGAATATTGGGATGAAAGATACGCCCGCAGCGAGTATGCTTATGGCGAAGCCCCAAATGTGTTTATAGAAGAAACTCTTCCTAATTATCCGATAGGTAGAATTTTGTTTCCTGCAGATGGAGAGGGACGAAATTCAGTTTATGCAGCCAAATTGGGTTGGACGGTTTCCGCGTTTGATTTAAGTGATACTGGTAAGCAAAAAGCAATGGATTTGGCAACTGCATTCGATGTTACAATCGACTACGAGGTGAGCGGTGCTGAAGAAATAAACTATGAACTTGAAAGCTTCGATGCAATTGCCTTTGTATTTGCTCACTTTCCAGCTGCTGTGAAACAACAATATAATAAAAAAATGTTGGATTTCCTAAAACCAGGCGGTTTGGTGTTTTTTGAAGCATTTGGTAAAGACCACATTGAATACCAGAAAAAATATCCCTCAATAGGAGGACCAAAAGACGTAGATATGCTTTTTTCGAAAGAGGAATTGATGGATTCATTTGCAGATTTTGAAGTAATTTTATTGGAAGTGGTTGAGCAAACGTTGAATGAGGGACCATTTCACCAAGGTGTGGGATCTGTAATTCGTTTCATTGGAAGGAAAAAATAACGCAATCAGGCTTTTTGTGGCCAACTGTTTTCTGACTTTTCGTTGTATTTTTGTGAAATGTTTGAAAATACCGAAAGAACTGAACTTTCTGCCTTGGGTGAATTTGGATTGATATCTCATTTATCCAAACACTTTACCAGTAAAAATGAATCAACCGTTTTAGGAATTGGCGACGATGCCGCAATTGTGAAATTGGGCAACGAAATGATGGCCATTTCTACGGATAGCTACATTGAAGGGGTGCATTTCGATTTGATGTTTCATCCATTAAAGCATTTGGGATACAAAGCAGTTGCCGCAACGGTGAGTGATATTTGTGCCATGAATGCAATTCCAACACAAATTTTGGTTGCTATTGGTTTAAGCAATCGTTTTTCTTTGGAAGCCGTTGAGGAATTGTACGAAGGAATGCGTTTGGCTTGTGAAAAATACAACATTGATTTAATAGGGGGAGATACTTCCTCATCTCGCTCAGGATTGGTTTTGAACCTAACCGCTATGGGTAGGGTAGAAGAATCTAAAATGACATTAAGAAAAGGTGCCCAGCCCAATGATTTGCTAGTCGTTACTGGTGATTTGGGTGGAGCTTATATGGGATTGCAAATTTTGGAACGTGAAAAAAAGGTATTTTTAGAACATCCTAAAATGCAACCAGATTTAGAAACTTACGATTACATTGTGGGTCGTCAACTAAAGGCCGAAGCGAGGGTAGACGTAATTCAATTGTTAGATGATTTAAAAATTATTCCAACCAGTATGATGGATGTGAGCGATGGTGTTGCCTCTGAATTGTTCCATTTGGGACAAGCTTCTGGGGTAGGTTTTGATATCTATGAAGAGAAATTGCCAATTGATCCTCAAACCATTGATGCAGCGTTGGAATTTGATTTGAATCCAAGTATCATGGCTTTGAATGGCGGTGAAGATTACGAATTGTTGTTCACCATCAAACAGGAAGATTTCGATAAAATTAAAAACAATCCAGATTTTACAGTAATTGGCCATGCTACCGACATGGTAAACATTTATAGATTAAATACCAAAGCGGGTAATTCATTTGAAATTAAAGCGCAAGGTTGGGAGCATTTTTCTTCAGATAATAAATAATCAACGTATTTTTGTAAAATGTATCGTTCGCATACTTGTGGTGAATTAAGAGTTTCTCATGTTGGAGAAACAGTAACGTTGGCGGGTTGGGTTGCCAAATCTCGTGTTATGGGCAGCAGCATGGCTTTTGTGGATATCCGCGATCGTTATGGAATTACCCAATTGGCTTTCAACGAAGCTTATAGCAAAGAATTATTGGAAAAAGCCAGTACCTTGGGTCGTGAATTTGTAATTCAAGCAACTGGAAAGGTTGCAGAGAGAAGTGCAAAAAACGGACAACTTGAAACTGGCGATATAGAAATTATTGTTGAATCTTTAACAATATTAAATGAGTCTAAAACACCTCCGTTTACCATTGAAAATGAAACAGATGGTGGTGACGATATTCGTATGCAATATCGCTATTTAGATTTAAGAAGGGACATCGTTCGTAAGAACCTAGAATTGCGTCACAATTTGGCACAATCTATTCGCTCGTATTTGTCTAATCAGCAATTTTTAGAAGTTGAAACTCCTGTTTTAATTAAGAGTACTCCTGAAGGAGCCCGTGACTTTGTAGTTCCAAGTAGAATGAACAAAGGTCAATGGTATGCCCTTCCTCAAAGTCCACAAACATTTAAGCAATTGCTTATGGTGAGTGGTTTTGATAGATATTTTCAAATTGTAAAATGTTTTAGAGACGAAGATTTGCGTGCAGACAGACAGCCTGAATTCACCCAAATAGATTGTGAAATGAGCTTTGTAGAAAGAGAAGACATTATCCAAACTTTTGAGGGAATGATGAAGCAGCTATTTTCTGATGTAAAAGGAATTACTTTTGGCGATTTTCCAAGAATGAGCTATGCAGATGCCATGAAATATTATGGTTCTGACAAGCCAGATATTCGTTTTGGAATGTCTTTCGTTGAATTAAAAGCACCAGGAAATGAGTTGGATGTAGTTTCAGGTAAAGATTTTGGTCTATTTGACAATGCCGAGGCTGTAATTGGTATTTGTGCTACCGGAGCTGCTGTTTATACCCGCAAACAAATTGATGCCCTGGTTGAGTATGTAAAACGTCCTCAAATTGGCGCAACAGGAATCATCTATTGCCGAGTGGAAGCTGATGGCAGTTTGAAATCTTCTGTAGATAAATTCTATGATGCCGATGCATTGTTGAAATGGAAAGAGGCAATGAATGCACAACCTGGCGATTTGATGTTGATTATGGCCGGTGGTTTAGATAAAACCAGAAAGCAATTGAACGAACTTCGTTTGTTTGTTGGTTCTGACCTTGGTTTAAAAAATCCTCATGATTTTAAACCATTGTGGGTAGTTGATTTTCCATTGTTAGAATGGGATGAAGATCATAACCGTTTCCACGCAATGCACCATCCATTTACCAGTCCTTTGCCAGAAGACAGAGAATTGATGAATTCTGATCCGGGCAAAGTGAGAGCCAATGCCTATGATATGGTAATTAATGGTGTTGAAATTGGTGGTGGATCAATTCGTATTTTCGATAAACAATTGCAGTCTGAAATGTTTGATTTGCTAGGGTTTACCAAAGAAGATGCACAATATCAATTCGGATTCTTAATGAATGCATTTGAATATGGTGCTCCTCCACATGGTGGATTGGCCTTAGGTTTCGACCGTTTGTGCAGTATGCTTGGCGGAAGTGACAGCATTAGAGACTTTATTGCATTCCCTAAAAACAATAGTGGTAGGGATGTAATGATTGATGCACCGAGTACGTTGTCTGCAGCTCAGTTGAAGGAGTTGGAGTTATAATTGGGATTAGACAGATTAGACAGATTAGACAGATTAGACGGATTAGACAGATTGGATTAGACTGGTTAGACAGATTGATTGGATTATGCCGATAGCTTTCGGGAAGATTGGCTGGGTTTGAGGGTTGTTAATTAAACTAAACGACCGGCAGGTCCTCTAAACGCATGGTAATGCTTCTAAACGCTAAACGCACTAAGTGCTTCTAAACACTAAACGCAGCGATGATGTGGGGAAGTAGAATATAAAGCCCTACGATGATAGAAACAGTGCTGGCGCAGAATGTGGCTCCAGCGGCCATGTCTTTTGATTGACCCACTCCCACGTGTAAATCTGGGTGCAATGTGTCTAATGCTTTTTCTAACGCTGTATTCAATCCCTCAGAAACCAACATCAAGCCAATGGCAAGCCATAAAATAGCCCATTCAAAACGGGTTAGGTGTTGCCCAAAATATCCCAATCCAAATCCAGTGATTACAGTCAAAACCATACATCCTAAGATGATTTGAAAATTGCGCTCAGTTCTTGCTAGAAGAATAACTCCGTTAAGGGCGTATTTGAAAGATTTATAAAAACGAAACATAGATAATATTGATGCATCAAAGATGCGATTTCGTTTTTAAATAAAAAAGGCTCCCATTGGGAGCCTTTTCACATTTATGAGGTTATTCTTAGAATGTATTGATTTTGATACGTTTTTCAATTTCTTCAACGTCGTGACGGAACTTCTTATCTGTTTCGATAAGGTCGTTTACGGTTTGACAAGCATGAATTACGGTACTGTGATCACGTCCCCCAAAGAAAATACCGATGTTCTTTAAAGACGCCTTGGTAAGATCTTTAGTGAAGTACATAGCAATTTGACGTGCTTGTACAATTTCACGCTTTCTGGTTTTAGATTTAACAGCTTCTACAGGAATGTTGTAGAAGTCGCAAACCAATTTTTGAATATAATCGATGCTAATTTCACGGGTTGAATTTTTCACAAAATTCTTCACGATTTGTTTCGCAAGGTTAAGGTCTAATTGTTTTCTAGTTAAAGAACCTTGTGCCAATAATGAAATTAAAGCACCTTCAAGTTCTCTCACGTTGGTATCGATGTTATGCGCCAAGTATTCAACTACGTCTTTGTGCAACGTAATTCCATCTTGGTACATTTTGTTTTCAAGGATAGAAACACGGGTATCGAAATCTGGACCGTTAAGGTCTGCAGACAATCCCCATTTGAAACGACTTAACAAACGCTCATCCATATTTTTCAAGTCTTTTGGAGGACGATCGCAGGTTAAGATAATTTGTTTTCCATTTTGATGTAAGTGGTTGAAAATTTGGAAGAAAACTTCCTGAGTTCTTTCTTTTTTAGCAAAGAATTGAACATCGTCAACGATTAATACATCTAAATATTGATAGAAGTTAACAAATTGGTTGTTGTTTCCTTGTTTTGCTGAATCAATAAATTGATTGATGAATTTTTCAGCACTTACAAATACAACTACTTTTTGTTTGTGTGTTTGTTTGATTAGATTACCAATAGCATGGGCCAAGTGGGTTTTACCCAATCCGCAACCACCAAATACCATAAGAGGGTTAAAGGCAGTCCCTCCTGGTTTTTGTGCAATTGCCAATCCCGCGTTTCTTGCAAGTTTGTTGCAATCACCTTCAACGAAATTGTCGAAAGTGTAACGTGGATTCAATTGGCTATCAATATTCATGCGTTTCAATCCAGGAATAATGAATGGATTTTTAATTGGAGAATCTAAATTAATAGGCATTCCCAATTCATTATTCACTTGTTTTGAAGAGTTACCCGTAGGTAAATTAATAGTAAATGGTTGTTGATCTACACCTGAAGCAGTTTCAACAATAATGTTATATTCTAGTTTAGCCGTTGGGCCAATAATCTTTTTTAAAGTCTTGTGTAAAAGTTGAACGTAATGTTCTTCAAGCCATTCGTAGAAAAATTGGCTGGGCACTTGAATTGTGAGTACTTTATTAGACATTTTAACTGGCTTGATAGGTTCAAACCAAGTCTTGAAACTTTGTGGGTTAACGTTGTCTTTAAAAATTTTTAAGCAGTCTTGCCAAATTATTTCATGTGCCTTTTTTTCCATAATTGAATTTTTTTCTCTAATTGTATTTTAAGTTGTTAATAAAGTGTATTTAACTTATTGAAATACAATAACTGATTGATATTGTATTCCATTCTGTAAAGAAAAACAATTAATTCACATTTTGCTAATTTTTTTTACTTGTTTTTTAATTATTTTTTTTGTAAGAAGGATATTTTTTTTATAAACGGCAATTTATTTTTATAAAAAATTAGGCGAATTCACCGAATTCACTCCGCAAAATATCTGCAATTTCGCCAAGGGTGGCATATTGCTCAACAGCGTCCAATATATAAGGCATTAAGTTGTTGCTCGTTGAGCATGCTGCTTTAAGTTTTTGAAGCGACTCTGTTACCTTAATGTTACTTCTTTTCGCTTTTAACTCATTAATTTTTTGAGTTTGGGTATCTCTAATGCTATCATTTATTTTAAAGCTTGGAGGTGAAGCAACCTCTTCAACTTGAAATTGATTCACACCAACAACAATCGATTCTTTACTTTCGACTTCTTTTTGGTATATATAGCTGCTGTTTGCAATTTGATCTTGAATCCATCCATTTTCAACAGCAGAAACTGCTCCACCCATTTCAGAAATCTGATCCATCAATTTTAAAGCCTCCGCTTCAATTGCATTGGTGAGTTCTTCAACAAAGTAACTTCCCCCAAGAGGATCAACAGTATTCGCTATTCCACTTTCAAATCCAATAATTTGTTGGGTTCTCAATGCAGTTCTTGCCGCTTTTTCAGTAGGTAAATTCAAAGCTTCGTCAAAACCGTTGGTGTGCAAGCTTTGAGTTCCCCCCAAAACTGCCGCCATGGCTTGAATGGTAACCCTGCTAATATTATTCTCTGGTTGTTGAGCGGTAAGCGTAGAACCACCCGTTTGGGTGTGGAAACGCAACATCATTGCCTCGTTAGATTTTGCACCAAGATTTTTCATGGTGTTTGCCCAAATTCTTCTTGCTGCCCTGAATTTTGCTATTTCTTCAAAGAAATCATTGTGTGCATTGAAGAAAAACGAAAGTCTTTTTCCAAAAACATCAATGTCTAATCCTTTTGCAAGCGCACTTTCTACATACGCTTTTCCGTTTGCTAGGGTGAATGCCAATTCTTGAGCAGCCGTACTTCCAGCTTCACGAATGTGGTATCCACTAATACTAATGGTATTCCAACGAGGTAGTTCTTTACTGCACCATTCAAAAATGTCAGTAATGATTCTCATGCTTGGTCTAACCGGATATATATACGTACCTCTTGCAGCGTATTCCTTTAATATGTCGTTTTGAATGGTACCGCCCACTTTTGTCAAATCGGCGTTCTGCTTTTTTGCCAAAGCCACATACATCGCCAACAAAGTGCTTGCGGTTGCATTAATGGTCATACTCGTGGTTACATTTTCAAGGGTAATTCCTTTGAAAAGCAATTCCATGTCCTCCAAAGAATCAATGGCAACTCCTACTTTTCCTACTTCGCCTTCGCTCATTGCGTGGTCACTGTCGTAACCAATTTGCGTTGGTAAGTCAAATGCCACAGACAATCCTGTAGTTCCTTGGTTCAATAAATAATGATATCGGGTATTGCTTTCCTCGGCAGTACTGAAACCAGCGTATTGACGCATAGTCCACAATCTGCCACGGTACATGTCCTTTCTAACGCCTCTTGTAAATGGGAATTCTCCAGCATTTTCTGCCATCCCCGAAGGATTATTGTAAATTTCTTTTATTTCAATTCCGCTGCTCGTCTTTTTCATCTTAACCAAAAATAAGTTCGATTTCGTTTTTAATCATACGCAATCCTTTTTCATGAGGGATTTCGCCTTTTTCTTGTAACGCATTTATCAATGCAACGCAATAATCGCTTGCAGTTCCGTTAGGATCTACTGTGCGTTCAACTTGTTGTAACATGATCATGGTTTGTTCTTTCACTATCTTTATCATATTCCAAGTTTGTTCACTCACATAAACTTGTTGCGATAAATTATAATTGAACTCTTCTTGAATTGCCTTCATTGCCAAAATTTTAAATTCAGCAGGTGTGGTATTTGGATTTCCGTAAGTTTGAATAAGGGTAGGGATGCTCGTTCTCTCCAAAAGGATTGACAATCTTTCATATGCCTGTAGTTTCAATTTGCCTAAAGCTTCATTGTTGTTTTTGAGGGACTCAATTTTAACCATTTGAATAATGGTTTGGGTGTGTGCCTTAAACATTGACTTTGCAAACATGATAATGATAATGGTTATTGCCAGAATGAAACTGGTTGCATACAGTATATAGTTAAAGATTTCGGGATTTTTCATAAACTTTTCGACAAAGATAATGGCTTTGTCCGACAAGTCTATATTGAAAACTACCACTTATAGAAGATTTTCGCTAAATTTGTAATATGGAAAATGCAACTATTGAAACCCCTGTAGCTCTAGAAAAACCACCAATTGGATTTACAAATTCTGCCTTGGAGGAATTGCATCGTTTGAATGATAATTTAGAATTAAAAGATGATGCCGTTTTGCGCATTGGTGTTAAAGGTGGTGGATGTTCAGGAATGAGTTATTTGCTAGCATTTGATAAAAAAGAAGAAGGTGATAATTTATACTCTCTTGATGGCATTCCAGTTGTAATGAACAAAGCCCATGTGATGTACGTTATCGGAATGGAAATTGATTGGGAAAATGGATTGGCAAATCGTGGATTCTCTTTTAACAATCCAAATGCCTCTTCAACTTGTGGCTGTGGACAGTCATTCTCTGCCTAATTCATATTGAATTTCTCCGATTCCTAATTCTGAAAATTGTCTCTTTTTTTTGAAAATATCCGCCAAGGAATTGGGTCACTAAAATCACATCGATTAAGAGCGGTTATTACATCTTCTATTATTGCAATTGGTATTACAGCGTTGGTGGGAATTTTAACTTCCATCGATGCCATGAATAATGCCATTTCCAAAACAATGAGCCGAATGGGTTCTCAGAGTTTTACCATAAGCAACAGACTTAGGGTTGAACGTTTTGGTGTTCCTGCTGATTTTCCAAATATTCATTACGACCAAGCACATCAATTTGAAAATTACTTTGGCAACAGGCTTCCGGTTTCGATTGCCTTAAATGCTTCTTTCAACAGCAAAGTAAAATGCAACCATTTGGAAACCAATCCAAATGTAAAAGTAATAGGCATTGAAGAAGATTATTTGAAAACTTCAAATTACGAAATTGACGCGGGTAGAAATTTTACCCCCAATGATATTCGAATGAATTTGCCACTCGCAATCATTGGTTACGATATTCGAAACGATTTATTCAAAGGTTCTGATGCGCCGGGAAGAAGTATAGGCGAAATTATTTCTATTGATGGAAAGCCTTTTAAAGTGGTTGGCGAATTACAGAAAAAAGGTTCAAGTATGGGAATGTCTGGCGGAGATAGATTGGTGTATATTCCCATTCACAATGCCCGACAATCATTTGCCTCGGTAACAGATAATTGTACCATCACCATTCAGGTTGACAATGTTCAAGACCTCGATGATGAAATGAATGAATCGTATACCTTAATGCGAAGAATAAGACTCCTTAAACCTGCTGATACCGATGACTTCTCAATTGTAAAAAGCGATGCCTTGGCAAAAGATGCCAAAGAAAATATGGCCATGGTTTCTGGTGTTGGAACACTAATAGGAATAATTACATTATTGGGTGCAGCTGTGAGTTTGATGAATATCATGCTTGTTTCGGTTACCGAACGTACCCGAGAAATTGGGTTAAGAAAAGCCTTGGGTGCTACTTCTATCAATATTCGCAATCAATTTTTAATTGAAGCCATCATTATTTGTCAGCTTGGCGGTATTGGGGGAATTATTCTCGGCTTGTCATTGGGTAACTTAGTTGCACTGGGGTTGGGCAGCGGATTCATAGCTCCCTGGGCTTGGATCATTATGGCCTTTGTGGTCTGTATCATCGTTGGCCTTTTGGCAGGACTTTATCCTGCAAACAAAGCATCAAAACTCGACCCGATTGAGGCGTTGAGGCATGATGGGTAAATTCGGGGTTAGACCGGTTAGACAATTCGAGGTTAGACAGGTTAGACCGATTAGACGGATTAGACAGATTTTTTGATGAGATAGATTATATGTTTAGACGGAATAGACAATTCGGGGTTAGACTGGTTAGACAGATTAGACGGATTAGACAGATTAGATTAGACGGGTTATCCCGAAAGCTTTCGGGAAGGTTAGACCGATTAGACAATTCGAGGTTAGACAGATTAGACAGATTAGACGGGTTAGACAGATTAGACAGATATTTTGAGGTAACTGCCTATAAAAGGCCACTTACAATCAAATGTTTGGCAATATCTTGGGCTTCGAAAGCCAATCTCACAGAAACATTTGAACTAATTCCGTTGAATGTACTCATTACAGAGTAAACAACAGGTGCGGCGCCATTTCCTTTGGCTTGTGCAATTAATCGACCGTCGGTGCTGAAAATGTTGATTTGGCATTCTGAGGCTCCTTTTGTTTCTGAATAGGTGCCTATAATTTTATTGTCTTGCTGAATGTTTCCGTTGAATGTAAAAATTGGCGCATTGGTGTTTCTCGCAACTTTGGCGGGAGGAGTATTATTCCCAATTTGAACATTGGTATTTCCAATTTTGATGCGAGAACCGTCTGAAATCACAATTGAATTCATGCCTGGAGCATTTCTTGGATCTGGATTATCATTTAAGAATTTTCTTACCGCATTGTTATCCAAAAGGCCATTCACAAATAGGTTGTTTTTGATAATTGTCTTTTCAAGTCCCTCCCTAAAAAAAGCCTTTTCTTCGGTGCTCACAAACGTGAATTGGGTATAGCTCATGTTTTGGGTATTCTGCATTTCTTGGGCAGATTTGAATAAAATCCAAATGGCGTCATTTCCGTTCAAATCTTTAATGGTGCCATTCATGATGGTTCCCAAGAATTTGGTTTGGGCCTTAACAATGCAATAGGGTTTTCCCATATAAAATAGAGTGTCTTGGCTAATCACACCTTTTTCTTTTCGGAGGGATTTCTCAATTGCTTCTTGGTGTTTCACCAATTCCTTTTCTGTCATTTGCGCATTTAAGGCCGTACTCGCCAAGAAGATTATGATAAAAATATTTTTCATATGGTTGATATATTTTGTTGAATAACGTGTTTTTGTAATGTGTTGTATTTTAAAATAAAGAAACAAAATTAAGGGAAATATATTTGAAAATAGATTCTGTTTATTTTGATTACGCTTAAAATGAAGTTCCGGAATTTCATTTATTTGTAAATTCTAAGGAAAATGATACCTTTGATTGACAAGCTCTGAATCAGTGAAAATGAAAATTAAAATGACACCGCATGAAAATCATTAATTATATTCTCATATTCTGCTTTTGTGTAATATTTATAAGTGCCTGCTCAGAGTCACCTAAAAAACGACAAAGTAAAGTTAACCCCGTTGATTCTTGTAAGTCGATCAAAATTGATAACTTTTGTGTTGAGCCTAAACTAAATCTTGATTTTAATACTTTGATTAAATCTTCTGATGATACATTATCTCTAGCGGTTTGTGGTGATTACGTTTATCATCCATTTGGTCAATTAACGGCAAGTTCAGAATTAGCTACGAGTAGACTCAAGAATTTTAAAGTAATTAGTTCGAGAGGTAATGCTGAGTTATTTGGAATAAAGCATAACTCGAGCATGCTTCAACTTTATTTTACGAATGATTCAGAGTCGGTTAAATCTTCTTACATAAGAGGAGGAGAGATTTATGATAGTGATGTTAACTTCATTAATGGTATGAAAATTGGCATGAAGGTTAGCGATTTTTACGATGTATTATTTGTAGATTTTCCACCCAAACTTTACAATAATTACAGTGTAATAGTCCTAGAATCTTGCGTAAATGGCATAAGGCATATTTACAACTTTCGTGAGAATAAACTTTTCTCGGTTAAGTTTGAATGTTTGGATTGTAATCAGAATATTGAGAGGTAAGGTTGTGCATAATGCTAATACCGCAGAAAAAATTGATGGGCAAGACAAACCAAAAGGTTAATTATTATTAATTTAATAAAAGTTCTATATTGGTTCTTTTAACAGCGGTTGGTATAGTTCTTACCGATATTTGGTTTCTATAGCCAGATCTTGTAATCCTTGTGAGTGTTTTTTGGTCATTATTTGGCGCTATACCTAATGTACTTTTGTTTTATTGATAAATTGGATGAAATTATTCTTTAAAAATATCATTGTTCTAATAATCTTGGTGGTTTTTTCATCATTATTAGCTGCGAGTTGGGATTATTTTCACTTTCCTTTGGAAGAATTTATATCTAGTATTTTTTTACCTTCGTTAGCTTTGATAATTATATATTTCACCAATAGAAAGAAGGTTAAAAGACTATTCCCGGTTTTTTATTTTTTTTTAATGTATCTAATTTTATATTACTTAGTAATTTGTTTATTTTACAGCTTGAGGTGGTTTAGTATTGGCGGACTTTGGAATTTGATTGGTGAAATATTCTATTTATCGTTTTTTTGTTGTAATTCACTTGCTATTTCTCTGTCTTAGAAGCATATTTACTAGGTAAAACCAATTAAATTCAATTGGGTAGTATTATAAAACTTCCTTGGTTATTGCTGTTGAATCTGACATATTAGAAAAAGGTTTTTCCCCAACAATAGTAATAACAAAATCAAAGGGCACAAAAAAAGGCATTCCGAATGGAATGCCTTTTCATATTTAAATTATTAATTTTTATAAGAAAGGGATTTTGCAAACTTCAGCTTTCAATAGTTTGCCTCTTACTTCGATGTAAATTTCACTTCCAGTTGTAGCATGCGCCGAAGCTACATAACCCAAACCAATTGCTTTATTTAATGAAGGACTCATTGTTCCGCTTGTAACTTCACCAATAACAGTGCCATCTGCTGTGCAAATAGGGTAGTGTTGACGTGGAATTCCTCTGTCAACCAAAGTGAAACCTACCAATTTCTTAGTTGGTTTGTTTTCTTTGATCGCCAAATGATGCTCGCTCATTGTAAATGGATGATTGAATTTGGTAATCCAACCCAATCCAGCTTCAATAGGAGAAGTTGCATCGTCAATATCGTTGCCATATAAGCAGAAACCTTTTTCCAAACGGAGTGTGTCACGCGCACCCAATCCAACAGGAATAATGTCGAATTCTGCACCCGCTTCAAAAACAGCATCCCAAAGTTTTTGAGCATCGCTATTTTGGCTGTATAACTCAAATCCACCGGCACCCGTATAACCCGTATTCGAAATGATAATATCTAACCCAGCCAATTGTCCCTCAACAAAATGATAGTAAGGAATATCAGATAAGTTTACATCTGTTAATTTTTGTAATGCTTTAATTGCATTTGGACCTTGGATTGCCAATAGAGAAAAATCGTCGCTTACATTGTTTACTGTAGCACCAAAATTTTCATTGTTTTTGTTAATCCAAGCCAAATCTTTTTCAATATTAGATGCATTGATAACCAACAAAAACTTTTCTTGGTTGTATTTGTAAACCAATAAGTCATCAACAATACCACCTTGGTCGTTTGGCATACAAGAATATTGAATGCGACCATCGTACAAGCTGCTTACATCGTTAGAAGTGATGTACTCAACCAAATCATAAGCTTTAGGACCAGTAATATAAACTTCACCCATGTGGCTAACATCAAACACACCCATGCTGTTTCTCACAGCCAAATGTTCTTGAATCAAATTGGTGTATAAAACAGGCATATTATATCCCGCAAAAGGAACCATTTTAGCACCTAAAGACTCGTGAAGAGCAGTTAGTGCTGTACGTTTTAGTGACATAGCATCCGACATATTACAAAGGTACGAAAAAGTTTAGATATTCGCAGAATTCCTCGTTTTGAGAGTTGATTGACAAATGAATTAATTGGTAATTACAAAGGGGAAATCAACTTCTACATCGGTTTCTCCTGGGTCGCAAGTTCCGTTTTTGATACCAGGTTGGTGCTTTAATCGCACCTTTACAGAACCGATATCTGTCCGGTTCATTTTCCACATGGTTTCCAATCCTATTTCCAAGCCATTGTTGTCTTTATCGGCTCTAGTAATTGTTATACCCGCGTTAGGAGGCATCGTCATTGAATTTACATCAAAGCACAAAAGGTGATTTACGCCTTCGCTTTTGATTGTATTGGTAATATCTTGGAAGATTCCATGATGTTCCTCTCCGAATTCAGCGAAACATACATATTGCTTATTCGTTTTAAAGTGAATGGTGTCCGGAAGTCTAGGGTTGTTTCCGCCAATGCCGTCTGGATCATCCCAAAAAACATAAAGAGAATCTTTATTGCTGCTATCGGTAGAAATAAAACTCAACGATACCCTGGTAATTAATTCATTTTCAGATTTGGTTGAACCATCTTTATGAGGGTCACAACCAGCAATCATACTTGCTATTAAAATAATAGCGATAGTAAATTTATTCTTCATATTAATCTTTGTGTTTATTGTGGTGGTGTATTTGGTATGCTATTTTTAAGCCAATGTTTCTTCCCGGCATGTCCATGAAATATCTAAATCGGTCCGTATAATTTCTGTATCTTAGATTTGTAAGATTGTCGATATACATCCCAATTTCCCATTTTGATTTCAAAATCGTTTTTAACTCGGCTTTGTAAATAGTTGCTGATGTGGGTGGTGGTAAAAAATCAGATCCATTTGTATACCATTTTTGGCTAAATTGATGCAAAATATTCAATGATAAAAATAGGTTGGCAAATACTTCAGACTCTAAATTCAAATTGAAAGTTGCCGCAGGAATTCCAGTAGGGTAACCTCCGTTGATATACTTGCCATAAGTAACATTCATTTTGTTTTCAATTTGTATCAACTGTTTAGATTTAGTTGTCATTTTAATGTAGCGTAGGAAATATTCAAACCCGCTGTAAATGGTTGGAGCTTGCGTATATTTAAAAGCTGGGAAAGCTCCTTTTACAGTTAAAATTGGATCCTTCTGTGGTGTGAGTAAAATGAAATTTTGCGAGGTTTGAAAAAATCCAGCCAATGATAAATCAAATTTATAGTATGCTTTTTTAACTGTGAACTGATAATTCAAATCAATTTTTTGTCCTGACTCAGGTTTTAAATATGGATTTCCTTCTTCGAAGGATGCGCTTCCATGATGTATTCCAAAACTGTATAGTTCATTCGGCGCAGGTTGGCGCCAAAGTTGGGATAGATGAATTTGCCAATTGTGTGAAATGTTGCGAATATTCTGAGTGATAAACCAAAATGAATATCCACCTGAAAATCCTTGATTCGATTGATTGAAGGGGGTTTCATTTCTTTCAAATCCCGATCTTTTTACAACATCAAATCGTGCGATAATCTCTTGCTTCCATTGAACTTGGTAGGAAGTGTTTTGCCAGTTCTTTGCTAAATAAAATCCAGACTTTAAGCCGTTGTAATCCGGCACCAAATAGTTAGAGCCAAATTTTTGATGAATGACTTGTTGGTCTGTTCCAATTTCAATTTTTGGATAATCCCAAAAATAAGTTGCTCTTACATTGAGCGAATTTACATTGATATTGATTTGAGGGACATCGGACTTTCCCGTTCTGGTATAAGCAAATTCTTGTCGTAAATTGTTTTGATATGATAATTGAACTTCAAAATTTGGAGATATTTGGGTAGAATAAACCGTTGAAATTTGACGGGCCACTTGCTTTGGTAAATCCAATGCATAACTCATGTTTTCTGCCAAGTACATGGGTTTTGTAGCATGAATGGCTGTGTTTAAATCGGTAAGGTTTCCAATATGGCTTCCTGTATAAATTCCAGTTTCGGATTGATAAATGGAATAATGGATTTCAGATTTCTTAGTTGAATGTCCCCCCGCCATTGAAAATTCATTCATTCCTGTATTTCTCAAAATTCCATCAGGCACTTTGTAATTCCCTAAAACCTTTGCAGAAAATTTGATGTATGATGATTTGATCCTATTCGTTGGGCCATTTCCAATGCTGAGGATTCCCGAAGTTTTTAAACCATTGCCATTGCTTTGGAATTCAGTTTGGTGTGAAAAATCTAATTGGTGATGTGCTTTTGTAAAAGGATGTTTGAAATTTACCATGTTTCCCCATAAATCTGCTCCAAATCTCAAGGCTTCACTTCCTTTTTTGAGTTCAACTGTTTCATCTCCAAAAAGCGCAATTTCAGGAGCATGGTCACCGCCCCAATTTTGTCCCTCAATGCGAATACCATTCCAAAATAATGGAGCGCGAATGCCACTCATTCCTTGAATCAAAGGCTTTGCAATGGTAGCCCCTGATTGAGTGGTTTGTACCATGGGGAGCTTCATAAGTAAATTGCCCAATGATAATTCCTTTATTTTTAGGCCCTTATTATTCAACTGTAATTCCCCAAGATATCGTCCAGGAAGATCACATATGCTTTTTCTATGTGTATTTCGTATATTGATATTGACTAAATTCAACTTCGAAAAGTCACCTCCTAAATTGGAATGAAATTTTACTTTATTAATTTGATTTACCGCTGCTTTTAGGGTAACGTGAAAATGGGTATCGGGCAATACCACATCAAATTCATTTACAGAATCACACAAATTATCAAATGAAACCGAACCAAGTTCATTGGAGTATTTTATTTTATGTGATTTTTCATGAAAGACTTCAATTCCCTGAACAAGTGCAGGATCGAAAGTATTCACCAATTGAATTTGGATTGAATACGTACAAAGATTGTTTTGAGATAAAACATCCCCCGAAAATAAAAAAAAGCATAAAGAAATTGATAAACTCCTGAATTGTATGCAATTAATTAGATATTTCAGGGAAAATTTAGGCATAGAATATTTGGGCTATTTCATCAGTCTTTTGAATTCCCTGCTGAAACGCCAGTTTTGAATTTGAAACAATGTTAAGCCAAGGCTTGCATGTTGTTCGTCATTTCTCTAAGTTCTGTGCGGTTGATTTCGTTTTCACATTTTGCACATAAACTCAAGAAATAGATGAAGTTTTCAGTTTCATCTTCAATGTCTTCAGCCAAATCAATGGCAAAAGTATCATTTGCTTCTAAATGCTGCCAAGCCAAACGCAATGCACGTGAAACCAAAGGATCTTCCTCTTTCAAGGCAAATTCTCTTGCATCTTGCAACAAAGAAATAATTTTGTCAGCAACGATTCCGTCTTTTTCTACAATTGTGATGGCTTTTTCAATTAAAGCATTTGCTTTTTCAGTACGCATAAGTACTGCAAATATACGAAAAAAAAGCAACTAAATAAATATGCTATTCGTTATGATTTGGCTTTGGGCGTGAATCTCGTTGCTGTAAATACCCCAATTAATACCGCCAATATCAATCCAACTTTGTACAATGAAATATGATCTGTTTTTAAAACAAATGCAATGATGGTTGCCAATATAGGTTGTAAATAAATATATAATCCAGCCAACGTAGGACCCGCTTTTTTTACGCTGTAGGCGTTTAATAAATACACCAAGAAACTTGTGAAAATGAGTATGTAAAATATTTTATACCAAATATCTTGAGGGATGGTAGAAAAATGCACATTCACTAAAGGCAGCAGTCCAATGGGTGTTATGTAAAGTAGTCCAAAGGTAAATGTCCAGCGGTTTACGGTAATGGGACTATAAACTGTAGTGAGTTTTTTAACGCGCACTAAATAAACAGCATAAAGAATTGCATTGATGGCAACCCAGAAATCGCCCAACATGGTTTTGTCTGAAAATTTAGCTCCTTTTCCGGCAATGAGTAAAAACGAAGCTATGCCTGCAACGATGAAACCAATTGTAAAAGGTATATTCGGCAATTTCTTCACCCGAATATGGTCGAAGATGGCAACAAATAATGGAGTGAATAACATTAAAATTGCACCGTTAATTGGGTAGGTGCTTTCAAGTCCCTTAAAAAATAAAAACATGTTGGCCGATGTCCCAAAAAATCCACAAATGGCGAACTCCTTCAAATGCAACTTCCAATTTACTTTATCTGTTTTTTGAAACAGGGCGATCAAATGGAAAAGGGAAGTGGCAAATGCAATTCTTAAAAATACAAATGCCTCAGCGGATAAATGATTGGGCATGATTTGTCCGGCCCATGAAAATAAAATTGCGTAAAGAAGAGAAACAAAAAAGAGGGCTATATGAACACGAATCATGACCAGCCGTTTTTCTTTTTGATGTTTTCGTAAGCTGCTTGAACCCTGTGGAATTTTTCTTCGGCTTGTTTTTTCTCACTTTCGCTTAAATCGTTCAATCGATCAGGGTGAAAACGCATTGCCAATTTTCTGTAAGCTTTCTTTACTTCTTCTTCGGTAGCAGACTGACTTACATCTAAAATTTTGTAATCAGAGTCGGCGGAAGTAACGAACATGGCTTTCAACGACAAATAATCGGGAGTACTTATTCCCAATTGAGAAGCCACTTGATCTATGAGCGTTAATTCTGCCCTTGAAATTTCGCCATCGGCGCGAGATATTCTAAAGAGAATATGAACCAGTTCAAGCCTAGGGCTGTAACTCATTCTATTTCTTAAATTCCTGCAAACTTCAGTTAAATTGTGGTTTTGCTGTAAATAGTCCCTCAAACGAAGAAGGAGCACTTTGGTTTCCGCTTCGCCATAGGTTCTCAACAACATTGCTTTTACCATGTCGAGTTCGCTTTTGAGTGTTACCCCGTCGGCGCGCATGACTGCGGCAATTAGAATTAGCAGAGAATTTTTAAAATCGACCGGATGACTTTGGTAAGATTGATTGCTGCTGTATTGATGATTTGATTGATTGCGGGGAGTGCTTTCAGATTCACCATTTGAAATATAATCAACGTAAAACCCGATTAAAAAACCAATAACGGCACCTACGCCGCCGCTAGACATATAGCCAATGATGGCACCAACGATTTTGAAACTCACTTTGTTTTATTGTAAAAAGTCTGACAATTTTTTCAAACGATTTTTCAAAATTACATCTTGTGCCATCCAAATCAAAGGATCATTGGATGCTTTTACCCAATATAATTCTGTTGAAATGGTTTTTGCAGACTCTCTATTGGCTTGCATAGCTATTGGTTCTGCGCTGTTTGGCAGCGGATAAGCTTGAATCACGATTTGCTTTTTGCTTTTAAGGGTATAGGTGAAAAGTACGTAAGGAGTACTCTTTAATATGGTATCTCTTTTTTGAAGATCGGAATTTATACCTGCAACTTGACCAGCCTCTCTGGCAAAATCTTTGCAAAGCAATAAATAACCGGCAATTAAACCGCGTTTGGCGTTTACGGGTTTGTTTTGTGAATTGAACAAAGTAAGTTCATCGTTTTGTTGGATTATAGAAAATGATTCAGTTGGGTTGAAAGGATAAAATACAGAAAGTTTTTCTATGTTCGAAGGTTCTTCGTTAATTAAGTATGGAGTGCGCCAAGAATTGATGTCGTTATTAAAGTAGGGGGTAACATAACCTTGGAAGCCTGGAATTTCAACTACGCAGGGTCTGTCGGTTTCTGGATAAAACATATAGGTTGCGTCATTGGCTTGGGTGGAGTTCCCAATATATATAGTATGAACGGGTTGGTTGTCTTTATAGAATGTAGCTTTGGTACCATCGATGGTAAGAGCACGGGTTGCGAATTTCTTTTCTTCGTCGGAGGTAGGTCTTTTAATTTTCAGTTTGGGCATAGCCCAATTGAGCAATAGGTTGATACTGCTGGAATCGGCCACGAAACGATCGGTATTATTGATTACAAACCAAACGCCGTCTATTTTTTGAAATTGGAGGGACGTTTTTTTGTCGTTATTGGGTGTAAAAACGAATTTGGTAATTTCGTTTGGATTTTTGAGGGCAAAAAGGTCGGATTTCCAATTGGAGGTATGGTTCATATTCCGCCAGAGCGCGAAGAAAGCAATAAGAGCAATAGCTGCGATGGCGATAGGTTTAAAATATTTACGATTCATTATAATGAGAGAGAGGTGCAAAAATAAACGAAGTTGGGAGATTAAGTAGGGGGTTTGGGAATAAAAAATGAAAAATTCTTAAATATTTTTTCAATTATGATTTGAAAATGCAAAATAAAGTACTATTTTTGCAGTCCTTTAAGGAAAAGAACAACAGAACAGCGTTGTTATTACGTTCTAAAACATGCCACCATAGCTCAGCTGGTAGAGCAACTGATTTGTAATCAGTAGGTCGTTGGTTCGATCCCGACTGGTGGCTCGGAGCACTTACGTGCTAAGGGTTTACATGTAAATGTAGGCCAAAAATTCTGGGGAAATACCAGAGCGGCCAAATGGGGCAGACTGTAAATCTGCTGACTTACGTCTACGGAGGTTCGAATCCTTCTTTCCCCACTATATAGCGTAAGTGCAACAGAATTTTGCGGGAGTAGCTCAGTTGGTAGAGCGACAGCCTTCCAAGCTGTAGGTCGCGAGTTCGAGCCTCGTCTCCCGCTCAAACTAGTTTGTTAAGGTATAACCTTTGGCAGGCAAAAGCCGATGTAGCTCAGGGGTAGAGCGTTTCCTTGGTAAGGAAAAGGTCAGGGGTTCAATTCCCCTCATTGGCTCAAACAACATTTAAAAAAAACATAAACAACAAACATTATGGCAAAAGAAACATTTGACCGTTCCAAGCCGCACTTGAACATTGGTACCATTGGTCACGTTGATCACGGGAAGACTACCTTGACTGCGGCAATTACATCAGTATTAGCCAACGCTGGTTTTTCTGAAGCGCGTTCGTTCGATTCAATCGACTCTGCACCTGAAGAGAAAGAGCGTGGTATCACTATTAACACTGCACACGTAGAGTATCAGACGGCTAACCGTCACTATGCGCACGTAGATTGTCCAGGTCACGCCGATTATGTGAAAAACATGGTTACAGGTGCTGCCCAAATGGATGGCGCTATCTTGGTAGTTGCATCAACTGACGGTCCTATGCCACAAACCCGCGAGCACATTTTGTTAGCTCGTCAGGTTGGTGTACCTCGTTTGGTTGTATTCATGAACAAAGTAGATATGGTTGACGATCCAGAATTGTTAGACCTAGTTGAAATGGAAATGCGTGAATTATTAGAATTCTACGAATTCGATGCTGACAATACTCCTATCATCCGTGGTTCTGCATTGGGTGGATTGAATGGTGACCAAAAATGGGTTGATACCATTCTTGAGTTGATGAACGCTGTAGATAATTGGATTCCAATTCCTCCACGTTTGGTTGACTTGCCATTCTTGATGCCAGTTGAGGACGTATTCTCGATCACAGGTCGTGGTACAGTTGCAACAGGACGTATTGAGCGTGGTGTAATTAACGTACAAGATCCAGTAGAAATCATTGGATTTGGTTCAACGCTTACATCTACTTGTACTGGGGTTGAAATGTTCCGTAAATTGTTAGACCGTGGAGAAGCTGGTGACAACGCTGGTATCTTGTTACGTGGTGTTGCAAAAGAAGACATTCGCCGTGGTATGGTAATTTGTGCTCCTAAATCTGTTCAACCACATAAAAAATTCAAAGCTGAAGTTTATGTATTGAGCAAAGAAGAAGGTGGACGTCACACTCCATTCTTTAACAAATATCGCCCACAATTCTATTTCCGTACAACTGACGTTACAGGTGAAATTACCTTAGCTGCTGGTACTGAAATGATTATGCCTGGTGATAACGTTTCTATTACAGTTGAGTTGATTCAACCAATTGCAATGGAAAAAGGCTTACGTTTCGCTATCCGTGAAGGTGGTAGAACTGTGGGTGCTGGTCAGGTAACTGAGATTATTGAATAATAGTTTAGAACTATAGAATAGAAGGGGTAACTCGTTATCCCTTCTTTTACGAGCATAGTTCAATGGTAGAATAGAGGTCTCCAAAACCTTTGATCAGGGTTCGAATCCTTGTGCTCGTGCTAATAAAATGCGCAATGTTTGGTAGAATTTCAAATTACTTCCGTGAGATAAAAGACGAATTGGTTAACAAAGTGTCTTGGCCTACATGGAATGAACTTAGAGAAAGTACATGGATCGTAATCGTGGCATCTCTGATTTTTGCTATGGTGATCTGGGGTCTCGATAGCGGACTTGGTGTAGTATTAACCCAGTTCTACAATATTTTTAAATAAAAAGAAATGACGAATTCAGAAGACAAACATAAGTGGTACGTAGTTCGTGCTATCACCGGACAAGAGAAAAAGGTGAAGCACAGTGTAGAAGTTGAGCTAGAACGCGACAACAAGCTTAGTTATGTGCCTGAAATTCTCATTCCAACTGAAAAAGTTTACCAAGTTAAAAATGGTAAAAAAGTAATAAAGGAAAGAAACGCATTTCCAGGTTATATTTTAGTAAGGGCTGATTTTTCTGATCCAGAAGTAATGCCTCTTATTAAAAGTGTTTCTGGAGTTGTTGGATTCCTTGGGTCTAAAGATCAACCTGTTCCACTTCGCCCAAATGAATTGAGCCGTATTTTAGGTACTGCCGATGAATTGAGCACAGCGGAAGCTACCGACGAAGAACACTTCTTAGTGGGTGAGGCAGTGAAGGTAATTGATGGTCCTTTCAATGACTTTGACGGAGTAATTGAAGAAATAAACGAAGAAAAGCGTAAACTTAAGGTGATGGTGAAAATCTTTGGAAGAAGAACACCACTTGAGTTGAACTATAATCAAGTACAAAAATTATAATAATTGTAACGTAACAGTATAATGGCAAAAGAAGTATCAGGTTTTGTAAGACTCCAAGTTAAGGGCGGGATGGCAAACCCAGCTCCACCGATTGGACCAGCATTGGGTTCTAAGGGTGTAAACATCATGGAGTTCTGCAAACAGTTTAATGCGCGCACGCAGGACAAAATGGGTAAGGTATTACCGGTTGTTTTGACGGTTTATTCCGACAAATCATTCGATTTTATCATCAAAACCCCTCCAGTAGCAATTCAATTAGTTGAATATGCGAAGATTCAAAAAGGTTCAGCAGAGCCGAACAGAAAAAAGGTTGGTTCAGTAACTTGGGATGAAGTTCGCACAATTGCCGGTGAGAAAATGCCCGATTTAAATTGTTTCACTGAAGAATCAGCTATGAAGTTGGTTGCTGGAACAGCAAGAAGCATGGGAATCACGGTAACAGGTGATGCACCATTTTAATTAAAAAGGATTATGAAAGTTGGTAAAAAAAGAAAAGAAGCGCTAACCAAATTCGATAACACAAAGTCTTACTCTTTGTTGGAAGCTTGTGATATCGTAAAAAAGATTACAAGCACAAAATTCGATTCATCATTTGATATCGATGTTAGATTGGGTGTTGATCCTCGTCAAGCGAACCAAATGGTTCGTGGTGTAGCTAGCTTGCCACACGGTTTAGGTAAAACTGTTCGTGTTTTGGTTCTTTGTCCTCCCGATAAGGAGCAAGAAGCTAAAGATGCAGGTGCAGATTACGTAGGATTAGACGACTACATTGAGAAAATTGCAGGTGGTTGGACAGATGTCGATATTATCGTAGCTGTTCCTTCTGTAATGGCTAAATTAGGTCGTTTAGGTAAAGTATTGGGTCCAAGAAACTTAATGCCTAACCCAAAGAGCGGTACTGTAACTACTGAGGTTGGTAAAGCTGTAATTGAAGTTAAAGCTGGTAAAATTGACTTTAAAGTTGATAAAACTGGTATCATACACGCATCAGTTGGGAAAGTATCATTTGATTCTGACAAATTGAATGAAAATGCGCTAGAGTTAATTAATGTTTTATACCGTTTGAAGCCATCGGCTGCCAAAGGAACTTATTTCAAAAGTATCTTCGTTAGCAGTACAATGAGCCCAGGTGTGAATGTCGATGTTAAATCAATTTCAGGTATCTAAGATTATGAATAAGATAGAAAAACACGCTATTGTTGCTGAATTAGTTGATTCATTCAACGCAAACAACATAGTATATTTATGCGATACCGATGGATTATCTGCTAATGCAACAAACTCATTCCGTAAAATGTTATTCGAAAACGGAGTTCAAATGAGAATGGTGAAAAACACCTTGTTGAAATTGGCGATGGATCAATCAGACAAAGATTTTGCAGAATTGCCAGAAGTATTAAAAGGAACAACATGTGTAATGTTTTCTGAAAATGCAAAAGCACCTGCTATTTCGATTAAAAAATTCCGTAAGGCTACTGACAAACCTCAATTAAAAGGTGCTTGGATAGATCAAAGCGTTTATATTGGTGACAACCAATTGGTGGCTTTGGAGAACTTAAAGAGCAGAGAAGATCTTATTGGAGAAATCATTGGTTTGTTACAATCACCAGCAAAGAATGTTATTGGTGCATTGCAAGCTAATGCCGGTCAGAAGGTTGCCGGTTTGGTAAAAGCACTTTCAGAAAGATAAATTAAACTAAATATTAAACAATAAAAAACTAAAAGAAATAAACAATGGTAGATTTAAAAGAATTCGCGAATCAGTTGGTAAATCTCACTGTAAAAGAAGTTAACGAACTTGCTCAAATTTTGAAAGAAGAGCACGGTATTGAACCTGCTGCTGCTGCTGTTGCAGTTGCTGCTCCTGCTGCCGGTGACGGTGCTGGTGCTGCTGCAGAACAAACAGAGTTTGATGTTATCTTGAAAAACGCCGGAGCTGGTAAACTTCAAGTGGTTAAAGTTGTTAAAGACTTAACTGGCTTGGGCTTGAAAGAAGCAAAGGATTTAGTAGACGGTGCCCCTAAAGCTGTAAAAGAAAAAGTTTCTAAAGCAGAAGCTGAAGACTTAGCAGCTAAATTGAAAGAAGCGGGTGCTGAAGTTGAAATTAAGTAAGACCTCCAACATTTAACACCAAAGCCCCCGGTTTTCCGTGGGGCTTTCGGCTGTTATTAGACTCACACCATTGTCAAACTAAAAAAAACAAAAAAATTGAGTACAAAATTGAACACTAGGGTTTCTTTCGGCAAGGTAAAACATGCCATTGAATATCCCGATTTCTTGGATGTGCAACTGAAATCATTCCAAGAATTTTTCCAGTTAGACACACCCGCAGATAAACGCGAAGGCGAAGGCTTATTCAAAGTGTTTCGCGAAAATTTTCCAATTACGGATACACGTAATATTTTCAATTTAGAATTTTTGGACTACTTCGTTGATCCACCAAGATATACCCTTCATGAGTGTATTGAGCGTGGTTTGACTTACGCTGTTCCATTAAAAGCAAAATTGAGATTGAGCTGTAATGATCCTGAACATGAAGATTTTGAAACAATCGTTCAAGATGTTTATTTAGGAACATTACCTTACATGACACCAAATGGTACTTTTATCATTAACGGTGCTGAACGTGTTATTGTAAGTCAATTGCACCGTTCTCCAGGTGTATTCTTTGGTCAAAGTATCCACTCAAATGGAACCAAACTCTTCTCTGCAAGGGTTATTCCGTTTAAAGGATCTTGGATTGAGTTTGCAACTGACGTGAACGCAGTAATGTATGCTTACATTGATCGTAAAAAGAAATTCCCGGTTACCACACTTTTACGTGCTATCGGTTTCGAAAGTGATAAAGATATTTTAGATATATTTGGATTAAGCGAAGAAGTGAAAGTTTCTAAAGCTGGTCTGAAAAGAATTATAGGTCGTAAATTAGCCGCAAGGGTTTTACGTACCTGGATTGAAGATTTTGTTGATGAAGATACAGGTGAAGTAGTTTCTATTGAGCGTAACGAAGTTATTTTGGAACGTGATACAGAAATAACTGAAGACCATATTGATGTTATTGTTGATGCAAATGTTAAATCTATCATCTTAAGTACTCAAGGTGAAGGCGACATTGATTACAACGTAATTTATAATACTTTACAAAAAGATACTTCTAACAACGGTAAAGAAGCGTTAGAAGTTATCTATCGTCAATTAAGGAATGCAGATCCACCGGATGAAGAAACAGCTCGTGGAATTATTGAGCGTTTGTTCTTCTCAGATAAACGTTACGATTTAGGCGAAGTTGGTCGTTATAGAATTAACCAAAAGTTGGAAATTAATACTCCAATGGATGTTAAAGTATTAACGAAAGACGATATTATTTCAATAATCCGTTATTTGATTGAACTTTACAATGGTTCAGAAATTTTGGATGATATTGACCATTTGAGTAACCGTCGCGTTCGTACAGTTGGAGAACAATTGTATGCACAATTCGGTGTTGGTTTGGCTAGAATGGCTCGTACCATTCGCGAAAAAATGAATATTCGTGACAATGAAGTATTTACCCCACAAGATTTGGTAAATGCAAGAACATTGTCATCTGTAATTAATTCTTTCTTCGGTACCAACCAACTTTCACAGTTCTTAGATCAAATTAACCCACTTGCCGAAATTACACACAAACGTCGTTTGAGTGCACTTGGTCCTGGTGGTTTGAGTAGAGAACGTGCAGGTTTTGAAGTACGTGACGTACATTATACGCATTATGGTCGTTTATGTACCATTGAAACTCCAGAGGGTCCAAACATTGGTTTGATTTCTTCGTTGTGTGTTCACGCGAAAATCAACGGAATGGGATTCTTGGAAACTCCTTATAGAGAGGTTGTTGATGGAAAAATTTCTGGTGTAATTACTTATTTGAGTGCAGAGGAGGAAGATGGCAAAACAATTGCACAGGCCAATGCTGTATTAGATGAAAAAGGTAACTTTATCACTCCTTATGTGAAAAGTAGAAAAGAAGGTGATTTTCCTTCAGTTCTTTCATCACAATTGGATTACATGGACGTTGCCCCTAACCAGATTGTATCTATTGCTGCATCATTGATTCCTTTCTTGGAGCATGATGATGCCAACCGTGCATTGATGGGATCGAATATGCAACGTCAAGCAGTTCCATTGTTGAAGCCTGAGGCTCCAATTGTTGGTACCGGTTTGGAAGAAAAAGTTGCGAGAGATTCTCGTTCAATGATTAATGCGGAGGGAAATGGTGAAGTTGTTTCTGTTGATGCGCGTGAAATTACAATTCGTTATGATCACAATGATGATGATGATTTGGTAAGTTTCACCGGTGATACAAAATCATATAGCTTAATTAAGTTCCGTAGAACCAACCAAAATTCATGTATCAATTTGCGTCCATTGGTTCGCAAAGGTGATAAAGTGAAAAAAGGTCAAGTTATTTCTGAGGGATATGCTACTCAAGGTGGCGAATTAGCTTTAGGAAGAAACTTGCAAGTAGCGTATATGCCATGGCAAGGTTATAACTTTGAGGATGCGATTGTAATTTCTGAAAAAGTTGTAAAAGACGATTGGTTTACTACTATTTATATTACGGAATATGAATTAGAAGTTCGTGATACAAAGCGCGGTGAAGAAGAATTAACAAATGATATTCCAAATGTAAGCGAAGAAATGACGCGTAATTTGGATGAAAATGGTTTAATTCGTATTGGTGCTGAAGTAAAAGAAGGCGATATTCTAATTGGTAAAATTACCCCTAAAGGAGAAACTGAACCATCGCCTGAGGAAAAGTTGTTAAGAGCAATTTTCGGAGATAAAGCTGGTGATGTGAAAGATGCTTCTTTGAAAGCGCCTCCAGGTGCACAAGGAGTTGTAATTACTAAAAAATTATTCAGCAAAACTAAAAAAGATAAAGCAGTTCGTACCTCTGATAAAGGCAAATTAAATCGCCTTGAAGAAGATCACAAAAAAGAACTTGCGGCATTGAAAGATGAATTGGTTAAAAAACTATTTCAATTAGTGAATGGTAAAACTAGCCAAGGAGTTTACAATATGTACAGTGAGGAATTGATTCCAAAAGGTACTAAATTCTCTCAAAAGAATTTGTTGAGTATTGATTATTCAAATGTGAACTATCACAATTGGGCATCTGACGACGAAAGAAATGAATTAATTGTACGTGCGTTGACAAACTATATCAACTTGCATAACGATAAAATCACTAACTTTAAGCGTGAGCATTATTCAATTAGTGTGGGTGATGAATTGCCAACAGGTATCCTTCAATTGGCTAAAGTTTATGTTGCTAACAAACGTAAATTGAAAGTTGGAGATAAAATGGCAGGTCGTCATGGTAACAAAGGTATTGTTGCAAGAATTGTACGTGAAGAAGATATGCCATTCTTAGATGATGGAACTCCTATGGATATCGTTTTGAATCCGTTGGGTGTACCTTCTCGTATGAACTTGGGTCAAATTTATGAAACTGTATTGGGATGGGCTGGTAAAGAATTAGGTGTGCGTTTTGCAACCCCAATTTTTGACGGTGCGTCTTTAGATGAAATCAAAGAATACACAGACAAAGCAGGCGTTCCTACGAATGGTTTGGTGTATTTGAATGATGGATTATCAGGTAACAAATTTGATCAACCAACAACAGTAGGTGTGAGTTATATGTTGAAACTTGGTCACATGGTTGATGATAAGATGCATGCTCGTTCAATTGGACCTTATTCGTTGATTACTCAACAACCATTAGGTGGTAAGGCTCAATTTGGTGGTCAGCGTTTTGGTGAGATGGAGGTTTGGGCATTGGAAGCATTTGGTGCGGCTAATATCCTTCGTGAAATCTTAACCATTAAATCTGATGATATCACTGGTAGAGCGAAAGCGTATGAGGCTATTGTGAAAGGTGATAACATCACAAGCATTGGTACCCCTGAGTCGTTTAATGTATTGTTGCACGAGCTCCGTGGTTTGGGCTTAGAAGTAACCTTTTTGGATTAATATTCCGTAAAAAAACAAGATGCAAATTCAAAAGAAAACACAAAAAATCGGAAGCAATTTTAGCAAGATTAGAATCTCGTTAGCTTCTCCTGAAAATATACTTCGTCGTAGCTTTGGTGAGGTTGTAAAACCAGAAACCATCAATTACAGAAGCTATAAACCTGAAATGGGTGGATTGTTCTGTGAGCGTATTTTTGGTCCAATCAAAGATTACGAATGTCATTGCGGTAAATACAAAAGAATCCGTTACAAAGGAATCGTTTGTGACCGTTGTGGTGTAGAAGTAACTGAGAAAAAAGTACGTAGAGAGCGTATGGGTCACATTAATTTGGTGGTTCCTGTAGCGCATATCTGGTATTTCCGTTCTTTACCAAATAAAATTGGATATTTATTGGGTATCCCTACCAAAAAGTTGGACATGGTTGTTTACTACGAACGTTATGTAGTAATTCAAACAGGTAACGCTACAAATGTAGGATACTTAGATCTTTTGACAGAAGAAGAATATTTAGATATTCTTGATTCATTGCCAAAGGAGAATTCAATGTTAGATGACCATGATCCTAACAAATTTGTTGCCAAAATGGGAGCAGAAGCGTTAGAAGATTTGTTGAAACGTGTGAACTTGGATAAATTAAGTTACGACTTAAGAATTCAAGCTGCTACAGAAACATCTCAACAGCGTAAGCAAGAAGCGCTTAAGCGTTTGAAAGTAATTGAAGGTTTCCGCAGTGCGCAAACTACCGGTGAAAACAGACCTGAGTGGATGATCATGAAGATGTTGCCTGTAATTCCACCAGAATTGAGACCTTTGGTTCCTTTGGAAGGTGGACGTTTTGCAACTTCTGATTTAAATGACCTTTATCGTAGAGTAATTATTAGGAATAACCGTTTGAAGCGTTTGGTTGAAATCAAAGCTCCAGATGTAATTCTTCGTAATGAAAAACGTATGTTGCAAGAAGCGGTAGATTCTTTATTGGATAATACCCGTCGTGCATCTGCTGTTAAGTCTGAAGGTAACCGTCCGTTGAAATCTTTGAGCGATATGCTAAAAGGTAAACAAGGTCGTTTCCGTCAAAACTTATTGGGTAAACGTGTTGATTATTCAGGTCGTTCTGTAATCGTAGTAGGACCAACACTTAAATTAAATGAGTGTGGTTTACCTAAAAACATGGCTGCTGAATTGTTTAAACCATTTATCATTCGTAAATTAATCGAAAGAGGAATTGTTAAAACTGTTAAAACAGCGAAGAAAATAGTTGAGAAAAAGGATCCAGCAATTTGGGATATTCTTGAGAATATTTTGAAAGGACATCCAGTATTGCTTAACCGTGCTCCTACGTTGCACAGATTGGGTATCCAATCTTTCCAACCTAAGTTGATCGAAGGTAAAGCAATTCAATTACATCCTTTGGTGTGTGCTGGTTTCAACGCCGATTTTGACGGTGACCAAATGGCTGTGCACGTTCCATTAGGAAATGCTGCAATTGCTGAGGCTCAATTGTTAATGCTTGCTTCTCACAATATCTTAAACCCTGCAAATGGTACTCCAGTAACTGTACCTTCACAGGATATGATCTTGGGATTGTACTATATTACTAAAGAAAGACTTTCAACCGACAAACATCAAGTTAACGGTCAAGGTTTGTCTTTTTATGGTGCAGAAGAAGTAATTATTGCTTATAACGAAAAACGTGCTGATTTGCATGCGAAAATTAAATGCCGCGTGAGAATCAAAGAAAACGGCGAATTGATTTGGAAAGTAATTGACACAACCGTTGGTCGTGTATTATTTAACGAAGTAGTTCCTGAAGAAGTTGGTTATATCAATGAATTATTAAAGAAAAAGAATTTGCGTGACATCATCTCTGAAATTATTCGTTTCTCAGGTGTTGCTGCTGCAGCTGAATTCTTAGATAATATTAAAAATCTAGGTTTCCATTATGCGTTTAGAGGTGGATTAAGCTTTAACTTAAGTTATGTGCGTATTCCAGACGAGAAAAACATTTTGGTAAACAAAGCAATGGAAGAAGTAATGGAAATCCAATCGAATGCCGATATGGGATTCATTACCAACAACGAGCGTTATAACCAAGTAATTGATTTATGGACAAGGGTGAACAACCAATTGGCTAGAGTATTAATTACTGACTTACAAAATGACGATCAAGGATTCAACCCAATTTATATGATGTTGGATTCTGGAGCGAGGGGTTCTAAAGAACAAATCCGTCAGCTTGGAGGTATGAGAGGTTTGATGGCTAAACCACAAAAGAACATCGGTGGTGCAGGAGATACAATTGAAAATCCAATTATTTCTAACTTTAAAGAAGGCTTGAATGTATTGGAATATTTCGTATCTACGCATGGTGCTCGTAAAGGTTTGGCAGATACAGCGTTGAAAACTGCGGATGCGGGTTATTTAACTCGTCGTTTGCATGACGTTGCTCAAGATGTTGTAATCATTGAACGCGATTGTGGTACCTTACGTGGTATCAACATGAGTGCAATTGTTGAAAATGACGAGATTACAGAATCATTATATGACCGTATTTTAGGTAGAACTGCTTTAGACGACATTTATCATCCTACAACGGGCGTTTTGGTATGTCCAGCAGGTCATGAAATTGACGAAATCAAAGCAAAAGATATCGAAGATGCAGGAATTGAGGAAATTGAAATCCGTTCAGTATTGACTTGCGAAACCTTAAGTGGTGTTTGTGCTCGTTGTTATGGTCGTAACTTATCTACTGGTAGAATGGTTCAATCTGGTGAAGCTGTTGGTGTAATTGCTGCACAGTCAATTGGTGAACCTGGAACTCAGTTAACACTTCGTACATTCCATACAGGGGGTGCTGCATTGAACATTGCGGCTGAAAATACACTTGAAACCAAATATGAAGGTGTAGTGAGTATTGATAGCATGAGAACTGTTATTAAAGAAGTTACTGATGAATCAACTGGCGAAATCAAACAAACTGAAATCGTATTGGGTCGTTCAGGTGAAATTAGAATCTTAGATCCTAAAACCAAAACTATTATCACAAGTTTCAACGTGCCTTATGGTGCTCAACTTTTGGTAAAAGAAGGAATGAAGGTGAAAAAAGGTGATAAAATGTGTACTTGGGATCCATTTAACACGTTGATTATTTCTGATATTGATGGTACTGTTACTTACGAGCAAATCATTGAGGGAATTAACATGCGTGAAGAAGGTGATGAGCAAACAGGATTGTCAGAATTGGTAATCATTGAAAGCAAAGACAAAACCAAAGTACCAGTGATTCGTGTTGAAGGTGAAGAAGGAACAGTTAAAACGTTCAATATGCCTTTGAAAGCAATTTTGGTAGCTAAGAAAAACGCCGTAATTAAAGCAGGTGATATTTTGGCTAAAATTCCAAGAAGTGCTACAAGAACCCGTGATATCACAGGTGGTCTTCCTCGTGTAACTGAATTATTTGAGGCTAGAAATCCTTCAAATCCAGCAGTAGTTGCTGAAATTGATGGTATCGTAACCTATGGTATTTCAAAAAGAGGTAACCAAGAAATTATCATTAACTCTAAAGATGGTGAAGTGAAGCACTACCAAGTTGCTTTGTCTAAACACATTTTGGTGCATGATGGTGATTATGTTCGCGCAGGTCAACCTTTGTCTGATGGTGCTATTACGCCTCAAGATATCTTAAGAATTGAAGGTCCAGCTTCAGTACAACGTTATGTATTGAATGGAATTCAAGAAGTTTACAACCTTCAGGGTGTAAAAATCAACGATAAGCATATTGAAGTAATTGTACGTCAAATGATGCAAAAAATGGAAGTTATGGATCCAGGAGATACTCGTTTCCTTGAAAGTGAAGCTGTTGATAAATGGACTTTACAGAAAGAAAATGACTGGATTTATGACAAGAAATTTGTAAGCGATGCAGGTGAAAGTACCGAAATGCATGCAGGACAGATTGTAAGTTTGAAAGACTTACGTCAAGAAAACAGCGCATTGCGTCGTCAAGATAAAAAAGTGGTACAATACCGTGATGCAGTTCCTGCAACAGCAACTCCAATTTTGCAAGGTATTACCAAAGCTTCGTTAGGTACTCAAAGCTTTATGAGTGCTGCTTCTTTCCAAGAAACTACCAAAGTTTTGAATGAAGCTGCAATTTCTGGTAAAGTAGATGAGTTAAGAGGTTTGAAAGAAAATGTAATCGTAGGTCACTTAATTCCAGCGGGTACAGGTATGCGTCGTTTCGACAACGTAGTAACTGGCTCACTAGAAGAATACGAACGTTTGATGGCAACCAAATACGAAGAAGAGGAAGCTTAATTTAACTTAATCCATATGAAAGGGCTATCTAATTAGATAGCCCTTTTTTTGTTTAGACAGGTTATTTTGATAGCTTACGGTAGGATTATATGGATTCAATGGCTTCATGAAAGTTTAATGAGAGTGGTAAATAATTTCTTTTTCAACAGTCAATTCTACCTTGAGTTTTGACAAATTTACATTTACTCAAACCTATTAATTGTATTTAAATTCATGTTCAAATAGTATTACATTACTTTCTGAACTTTTTAAATTTGTTTTAGTCGAAATATTTTTGTTTACATGAATTTTGAAAGTAATTTGCAACCAATGAATTCTTACTCTCCGACTTGGGCTGTTACTTTAAATACCTTTTTTGTTTTTCTAACTCTTTTGAGCTTTTGTAATACGGTGTCGGCTCAATTTGATTCCTCTCATACTCCTGAAATTTCGGAAATTAAACGATTGCCAGATGATGAATTGGCGGACAAAAAGGAAGGACTTTACTTTACAGGTGTTCCTGATTTTAGTGCCGATCCACTAAACGGATTTGGCTATGGATTGGAAGGAACTCTTTTCTTTAATGGAAAAAAATCAGACCATCTTTTTGCGTATACCCCTTATCGCCAAAAATTGGATATTGCCCTATTTAATACCACAAAAAATGCCAAAGAATTGTCGTTGAAATTAGATATTCCCTACATAGGAAATACGCCATGGCGATTGAGAACCGAAATCATATTAGAAACCAATCCCAACTTGGTGTATTTTGGAAATACATCGAAAAGCTTGGAGGGGTTAAATTTCTATGAAAATGGTGATAGTAGTGCAAAATATATTCAAAATGGGAGCTATTCCGGTTATGAAAAAAGCCTGGTAAATAACCGTGCTCATTATAACGACTTTATTAAAAAGGAATCTGTAATTAATGTTAGCCTCGAAAGAAGTTTAATGGAAGGTAAAGCCCGTTGGTTGATTGGATATGAATTCGCCAAGTTCAATAACGCATCAATTGCAAATTTTGGCAATGTGGTGAAGGACTCTAAGTTGTTAGAAGATGTAAATAAAAATGGCGTTTTGGGTTTAGGTGATGGACATATTAATATGGTTCAAATTGGATTGGTTTATGACACCAGAAATTTGGAAACTGACCCTAGCAATGGCTATTTTGCAGAGATTACCCATGAAACATCCCTCAAAATAATTGGATCCGGATTCGATTTTAGTAAAACCTTTGCTCAAATAAGGGGATATCATCAAATATTAAAAAAGTACTTCAAAAAGCAAGTTTTCGCTTGGAGAACTGGTGCTGGTATTACCTCTGGCAATGCCCCGTTCTTTGAATATGCCGATGAATGGAGTTCAGAAGGCAGTATAGAAGGTTTGGGTGGCACCAATACCCTAAGAGGTTATAAACAAAGCAGGTTCATGGCTCCGATAATGAATTTTAACAATTTTGAATTGCGAAGCCAATTTTGGTCTGGGAAAGCCTTTCATCAACACCTCGCAATGTCTGCGGTTCCTTTTTTTGATTTTGGGGGATGTTGGGATAACTTCTCCAAGTTGAACACTTCAAACTATAGATACAACAGCGGACTAGGGTTAAGAATTGCGTGGAATGTGAATACAATCTTGAGATTTGATTATGCGGTTTCTAAAGAAGACAATCAATTCTTCTTTCAAATGAATCATACGTTTTAATTTCCTTCCGGAACTACTTCAAATATCCCTCTTGGCTATTTTTATATAAATTGGTGTAAACGCCATTCAAACTGATAAGTTTTTCGTGATTTCCGCGCTCGATAATTTGTCCTTTATCAATTACAATAATTTCATCGCAGTTTTGAATTGTGCTTAATCTGTGCGCAATAACAATGGCTGTTCTGTTTTTCAATAAGAGTTGAATTGCGTTTTGAATCATTTCTTCAGTATGTGAATCAATAGAACTGGTAGCCTCATCCAAAACAATCATTTCAGGCTTCATGGTGAGTGCCCTAATAAATGAAATCAACTGTCTTTGTCCTTGTGAAAGCGATAAGCCTCTTTCCTTTACATTGAAATCAAATCCTCCAGGTAATTTTTCAATAAAATCGTAAGCCCCAATTTCTCTGGCAACTTTTTCAATTTCAGAAGAACTTACCTCCTGGTTTTTAAGCACCAAGTTGCTTTTGATACTCCCCGAAAACAGAAATACGTCTTGTAAAACAACGGCAATTTTCTTTCTAAGCGTTGGCAGATGATAGTCGTTTACATTTCTTCCATCAATATAAATATCACCTTTTTGGTGTTGGTACATTTGGGTAACCAAATTGGCAATGGTAGTTTTTCCGCTACCAGTAGCTCCTACAATTGCTAACGACTTGCCTGCTTCGATGGTAAATGAAATGTCCCTCAATATCCAATTTTCATCATTGTATGCAAACCAGATATTTTTGAATTCAATATCTCCATTTATTTTTTGAGGGATATAACTTCCTGTTTTTTCAATGTTTTCTTCAGAATCGATAAGCAAGAAAATCCTTTCGGCACTTACAATTCCCATTTGGATATTGTTAAAGCGATCAGCAATTGCTCGAACAGGTCTAAAAAACAAGTTGATAAACATGATAAATGCGGTTAGTTCACCCAAGTGGATTGCTTGGTGAAATACAGCTTGGCTTCCATAACTTACAATAATTGCAAACGCAACTGCAATTAACGCTTCAACAATGGGAAAGAATATAGAATAATAAAAAATACTTCTAATGTTGGCATCCTTATGTTTTTTATTGATGGCCTCAAATTTTTGATATTCACGTTCTTGCTGATTGAACAGTTGAACGATTTGCATCCCGGTTATTCTTTCTTGTAAGAACGCATTTAAATTGGCTACTTGATTTCGCACTTCTTGAAAAGTATCGCGGATGCCTTTTCTAAATTTGTTGGCGCTGTACATCAAAATAGGAATCACCAATAAGGTTAAAAATGTAAGTTTTACATTGATGTAAAACATACAAACCAAGATTGCGATAATTTGAATGAGATCACCAAGTATGGTGATGATTCCTGATGAAAATAAATCTGTAATGGTTTGAATGTCGGAGATACTTCTGGTTACTGCTGTTCCAACAGGTGTTTTGTCAAAAAAGCTTAATTTCAATTGAATCAGATGGTCGTAAACAAATTGCCTGAGTTTTAAAATAATGGATTGGGCAATTCTCTCCGATAAATAGGCATTTACAAATCCAAGTCCCGCTTGTATTACCAACCAAATAACCAAAATGCCACACCAAAAAGACAGCAAGTGGAATTTGTTTGCTAAAATTACTTGGTCAATTACAATTTTATATAAGTAGGGTTGGGTTGCAGTAAGTAAACTTTGGATGATTGTTAAGGAAATAGCGAGTACAATCCATGTTTTTTGAAATTGTGCCAATTTGAGCAATCTCAATAATAAATGCCATTGTGAGGTGAATTTGGTTTTCTTCTCGGTCATTGCTCCACAAAACTACTTTGAAGTTTCCAATTGCCCTAATTCTATTAGTGTCTTCGGGTAATTGTGTAAAACTTTTGTAGGTAAATGATTTGCATAACCCCTTCATGATTAGTTAATATTGTAGTATGGCTCGTCACATTGCAATTGCTGGAAATATTGGTGCAGGAAAAACTACTTTAACTCATTTGTTATCTAAACATTATGGTTGGGAAATGCAATTGGAAGATATGGATGACAATCCGTATATTTCTGATTTTTACGAAGACATGCAACGTTGGAGTTTTAATTTACAAGTGTATTTTTTAAATACACGTTGGAAACACGTTCAAGATATTCGTAAAGGTGAAAAAACAGTAGTGCAAGACAGAACCATTTATGAAGATGCCTATATTTTCGCGCCTAATTTACATTCAATGGGTTTGATGAGTACCCGTGATTTTGAAAATTATAGCCGCTTATTCGAAAATATCAGCACCCAAATTGAACAGCCAGATTTGTTGATTTACCTACGTGCCTCAATTCCTAAATTGGTTGACCAAATTCAAATGCGTGGTCGTGATTATGAAGATGCCATTCGTTTGGATTATTTAAAAAGATTGAACGAGCGTTACGAAGCATGGATTGGCGATTATAAAGGTCAATTGTTGATTTTTAATGTAGACGACATGGATTTCCAGGAAAACCCAGAAGATCTATCTCAAATCATTGCACAAGTTGAAAGCACATTGAACGGTTTGTTTTAATGTCTTTAGATTACTCAGAATATCTATCCTTGGTTCAGGTTCGCCCTGACGATATTGATTTGTTTGGCCACGTTCACAGTGCCAAGTATTTAGATTATTTCTTGGCAGCTCGTTTTGAGCAAATGGAGAAAAACTATCTCTGTGGTATGAATGAGTTTTTAAGTAAAGGTCTTGGTTGGTTTTTGCAAGATTTTGATATTTCTTTCAAAAGACAACTCAAAATGGGCGATGTGGCTCAAGTTTATACCCGAATTTTAAGTCTCGAAAGAACCGGATCTATTGTTGGTTTTAGAATGACTAATTCAGCTAACAAATTGGTTGCAGAGGGGAAGGGCAAGTTTGCCTTGGTAGATATCAATTCAGCAAGAGCGGTTTCCATGCCAGACTGGGTAATTGAACGTTACTCAGTTAAAGAATAAAATACTTAAATCCAATTCCTTACATTTGAATATGCATTTTCAACAGCCAGGTTTTTTGTGGGGACTTCTGTTAATATTACTTCCAATTATTATTCATTTATTCCAGTTTAGAAAGTTTAAAACAATTTACTTTCCTGGGGTTTTTAGATTGGTAGAACAATTAAATGCATCAAAAAAGCAAAAAACAATTAAACATTGGTGGCTATTAATCACGCGATCTTTGGCAATTTTCTTTTTGGTGATGTCTTTCTCAATGCCTTCTTGCAACGAACAGCATCAAGTAACAACGCTCGAAAACAAAATAGTAGTTGTCATAGACTGCTCTCCGAGTATGATGCTCCAAAACAATGGGGAAGTTTTGTTGGAAAAAGCAAAAAACGCAGGACGTAAAATTATTAAAAATGCAAATGCGAATACAAAATTTGCAATCATTGCCAATCATTCTCAAATGTCGCAACAGTGGCTCGATTCCCGAGCAGCATTGAATTTGATTAGTGAAATTCAGGGAAATCAAATTCCTGAATCACTTGCAGATTGGATGAAAAATATTGATCCCTTAATTGCCAGTAACGACGGTAGCAATTTATTTGTTTATCTTGTTACCGATGTCAAACAAGATGTTTTTGAGGGATATAAGAACGTCAATTATACCAATGCAATTTGGAAGGTTGTAGAAATTGAATCTACAGACCCAATTAATTTCTCAATTGATTCTGCCTATATTACTAATCCATGGAATACCAATAACAAATCGCAAACAATTACAACCCAAGTGTCATGTTCACAAACTGATTTTGTGGGAAGTTTGAATGTTCAATTGATATCGGATGATAAAATTATTGGAAACAGCAAAGCTGAATTTAACAAGCAAAACAAATTAGAAGTAAATTTCTTACTGCCCAATGTATCACTTAATAAATTGCAATTGCGCCTTGAAGACAATGCAATTCAAGCAGATAATGCTTTATTGCTCTATTTGAATAAAAGCGAGGAATTTCCTTTGGTTGTGAGTGGGAATAATCCTTTCGTAAATAAGCTAATATCCAGCCAATCCATTTTTCAGGTAACTCCGTTTTCTGGATTTGATAAAATGAATCCGGAAGTTAAAACTGCTGTTATTTGTAATGCGGAGGCTATCAATACCAAAACGCTATCAAGTATATCTGAGTTAACACAAAAAGGGGTTAATGTTGTTTGTATCCCTCAAACGAAAAACATCAATGTCGATGATTTTTTCGGAATGAAAGTGAAGCTAAAAAAGGAAAAGTATGCCATCCTATCAAATGGTTTGAACAACGATATTTTCAAAAGTGCATTTACAGAGGCCATTGACGAAAAAACGCAAATGCCTTTTGTTACGGAGTATTTTCAAATCGAAAAGCAAATTGACCCTAACTGGCAAACCATTTTGACATTAGAAAACAACGACCCAATTTTACTGAAAAAAGAATCGGGGAATGGTACAATTTGGTTGTGGTTGTCTGATTTTGAATCGGGTAGTGTTTCCTTTGCCAAATCATCTTTGTTTTTGCCTTTGTTTACACAATTGTTTATGGGAAGTTTCCACGAATCCAAATCCATACTTGGATTTTTAAATTCAAACAACCCAATGCCCATTTCTCATGTGAAGGAATTTAACATTGAAAAAGGTGCAGTTTTAAGAAATGAGCAATCTGAATGGATGGTGAATTTAGAAATGAGTGAATATGGACTTGCTTTTAATACACAATTCCAATCCAACAAACCAGGTTACTACGGTTTGTGTCCCTCAAAAGAAAACAAATTCAAGGAAATAGTAGCACTAAATGCACTTAGAACTGAAAAAGATTTAAAATCAATTTCTTTAGAAAGAAAAAAAGAAATGCAACAGTTGGGTGTTAAATTTGTGGAAGAACAACAAATGTTGAATAAGTTAACAATGATTCAAGCTGATAATTCACTGTGGCGATTGTTTTTATGGCTATCGGCCCTGTTTTTTGCAGTGGAAGTGGTATTGTTGGTGTTGAAATATAAAAATAAACAAACGAATTCGGTAAAAACTTTATGACAAATAATCTCCTTATTAAATCTGCAAAAGTTATTGATGCCACAAGTAAATGGAATAATCAAGTAGTTGATATTCAAATTGAAAATGGGAAAATTGCCAATATAGCGTCGGATATTAAATCCGATAATATTGAAACGTTTGATGCAAATGGAAATTTCATTTCACTTGGATGGTTCGATGCCTTTGCAACCTGTCCCGATCCTGGTGCAAATTGGAAGGAAGATTTGGTTTCATTGTCACATGCTGCCCGAATTGGAGGATTTACTTCTGTTGCGGCAATTTGTGGTTCTAATCCATTGCCAGAAAATGCAACCGTTATTTCACAAATAAAACATACAGCAAATCTATGTGACGTTCAAATATATCCCCTAGGACTATCAAGCGAACATCAGCAAGGTAAAGAAATGGCTGAGGTATTCGAAATGTTCAAGGCTGGAAGTATTGGTCAAACAGATGGCATCGTTTCTAGTGCTTCGGTTTCATTAAGAAGCAAATTGATGCAATACTGTGCATCATTGAATATTCCTTATTTGCATTTTCCTTTTGAATCGAAATTGGTTACAGGCGGGGTTGTAAATGAAGGTATTATCAATGTGAACTTAGGATTAAAAGGTTTACCTGTTGCTAGCGAAACCATGGCAATTTTGTCGGATTTGGTGATGGCAGAATGGTTGAATGCTCCTATTCGACTTATAGGAATTAGCAGTGCTGCTTCAGTCGAAATAATTAGAAAAGCAAAGGCAGATGGTATTGAAGTATACGCTGCGGTGCCAATTATGAATTTGGCTTATAATGAAAATGCAGTTGGTGAATTTGATGAAAACTTTAAAGTTTATCCGCCTTTGAGAACAGAAGAAGATCGCTTGGCTTTGATTCAAGGCGTTTTGGATGGTACTATCGATGCAATCATTAGTAACCATTGTCCGGATGATATTGAATCCAAAAATGTTGAATTTGAATATGCGTCATTTGGTGCGGCAACATTGCCTTCGTTTTTCAATATGATGCTCGATACATTTGGATCTGACTTTAATAAAGTAGTAAATACCTTGGCAAATGGGGCCAATAAAATTTACAATATGCCTAAAAAGAGCTTTGAAGTGGGTGAAATTGCAGATTTTACTATATTTTCAACCGAATTAGAGCATACAATTACAAAGCAAAATCAGGGTACCAAAGCATATAACGTTTTGGGATTAAATAAAACATCAAAAGGAAAAGTGATTGCAGTAGTTTCTAAGGGATTATTGCATAATAATTAATATGGAAAAATTACAAATGATTTTTAATCGTCCCGCTGTACTTCATGGATTACTTGCTGGAGCTTTGCTTTTTGCAGTGAAAATGGTTTTTCTTTTTTCAGGCAATTTCGACTATCGTTATTCGCCAACTTTTCCTATGTTGTCGTTTTTGCCCATTTATGCGGCAATTTTGATAAGCGGAAAGGCAGAAAAAATCATTCAAGGTGAAATCTATACGTATAAAAGAGCCTTTTTTGCGGCCCTAAGAACTATTTCTATTGCGGTTGTAATTTCGATATTGGCCGATAAGATTGCGCTATCTTCGAGTCCGCAAGTGTTAAACCAAGTCATCGAAATTGAAAGAGCACAGAAATTAGAAATATTCAAAGCACTTCCCAATTTATACGACAATAGCCAAAAAGACTTTATCATGTCGAATATCCATCCAAATAATTGGTTGGAAATCATTGGTAAAATGATAGGTTTGATCTTTTCAAATGGTTTATTGGCATTAATCATTGTGAATTCAACCAAGTTTAGAAAGCCTAAAAATGAATGGTTGAATAACAACGATACTGAAAATTCATGATACGCGAAATTTCTAGCTTCCAAAATGATTGGGTAAAACACATTAAAGTTTTACAAGAGAAAAATCGTGCACGTAAAAAGGAAGGTGTTTTTCTTGTTGAGGGACTTATTGAAATTAAATTGTGTATTGAAGCAGGATACATTATTAAAGAACTTGCTTTTTGTAAAGAATTGATTTCGGAGGGACATTTGTCTGAGAGAATAGGGATTGATTTAGAAACAATTGCGAACATTTATTTACTTTCCTCCGCCGTTTTTGAATCTTTGGCTTACAGAGGTGGGGTAGAGAACGCCATTGCCATTGTTGCTTATCCTGAAAATAGACCTTCTTTGGATGATTTGAAATCTGACGGATTGTACCTAGTTGCTGAATCAGTTGAAAAACCTGGTAACTTGGGTGCTATTTTAAGAACCGCCGATGCTTCGAAAATGGATGCGATTATTGTTTGTGATGAATTGCTAGATATATTTCATCCAAACGTAATTAGAAATAGTTTGGGATGTGTGTTTACCGTTCCAGTAATTGTTTGTAGTTCTAATGATGCTATTGACATGTTTAAAAAGAAAAATATTCAAATTTTTTCGACTTTTATGGATCAATCAATTTCATTATTTGAGGCCAACTTAACTGGCGGAGTTGCACTTGTTGTAGGAGCGGAACATCAAGGTTTGTCGGCTTCTTGGAGAAATGTTGGACAAAATATCAATATTCCCATGCTTGGTTTTGTTGATAGTTTGAATGTTTCGGTGGCTTCTGCCGTTTTAATGTACGAAGCAAGGCGTCAACGGATTAAATAAATTTCGTATTATTGTATTGTGCAAAAAATAGCAATTCTTGGCGCGGGCAGAAGTGCCGGTTATTTAATCGACCATTTGGCCCTTGTTTCTAAAGCGAAAAGCTGGGAATTGAAAGTATACGACAATAATTTTGAGGGATATTTTTCGTCATTCGGGGAAAATCCAAATTGCATATTTGAGAATTCTAATTTGGCTGATCTCAAAATATTAGAATCTATTGTTAAATACTCAGATCTTATCATTAGTGTTTTGCCTCCCTCAATGCATTTTGGGGTGGCTCGTTTTTGTGTTTTGCATGGAACACATTTGGTAACCGCTTCCTATATTTCTCCAGAAATGAAGGCATTGCACGATGTGGCGGTTGAAAATGATGTAGTACTTTTGAATGAGTTGGGACTTGATCCTGGTATTGATCACCTATCTGCTGCGAAAGCAATTTTTGAGATACAAGAAAAAGGCGGTGAGATAGTTGGATTTGAAAGTTATTGTGGGGGATTAATTACTGAAAATGATTGCATGGGCAATCCTTGGAAGTATAAGTTTACTTGGAATCCAAGAAATGTTGTTTTGGCGGGGCAGGGAGGTAAAAGCAAGTGGCTTGCCAACGGTGAGTTACATCAAATTGCGCCTTCAGACGTTTTTAAACACATACAAAGGTTCGATTTTTCTGAATTAGGTCAAATTGAAGCTTATCCTAATAGAGATAGTTTAAATTACATTGATCAGTATCATTTACTTGGAGTAAAAACAATGCTCCGTGGAACCTTGAGAAGGGTTGGTTATTGCGATGCTTGGCAAATATTAATAGATGCAGGCTTTACCGATGATGAAAAAGGTCAAGATTTGGTTTTTGCCAACAGAAGAGTTTGGTTCGAATTTATTACAAAGTGCAAATCAGTTGAGGATTGGTTTATACATTTGAATCTAACCAATAATCAAATAATAGAGAAATTAAAGTTCCTAGAATTAGATTTAGAAAATACCGTACCATTAGAAAATTTAAGTCATGCGGCTCATTTGCAAAATATCCTTCAAGATAAATGGAAATTGAATGAATCCGATAAAGATGAAGTATTGATGGTGCATAAAATTGATTATACATTGAACAATCTGGCTTTTCGGTATTCTGCAACTTTGCGCATCATTGGCGAAGGAGGAGCACATACTGCAATGGCTAAAACTGTAGGTTTGCCTTTGGCATTGGGTGCAATTGCAATTCTTGATGGAATTATTAAAGAACGAGGTTGTTTAATGCCATTTAACGTTGTTTGGGGGAAGCAGATATTGTTGCAGTTGGAAGAACTTGGAATACAATTTGCAGAGTCGACACAACAAATTAATAATTAATTATTTGTAGTTTTATCCACAAAGTGTATTTTCAGAATTCATTTTTGTATTTTTGATAAAATTTTATTCCCATGATAAAACAATTGTTCTTATTTTTTATCGCGTTCTGCTGCAGCATTTTAAATGCAATTGCACAACAAGATACAGTAGTTAATTTTGAGCAGAATTTACCCGGTCACACAAATGCGGTAGAAACTGTTGCGTATTCGAAAGATGGTAAATTTTTACTTTCGGGGAGTTGGGATAATACGGCAAGATTATATACTGTTGATACTAGCGGTGGTATCACCTTCTCAAAATCATTTACGGGTCATTTTGCGGCAGTTACTGCTGTGGCAATTAATTACCAAAGTACAATGGTTGCAACGGGTTCTAAAGATTTCACTGTTAGGGTGTATGACATTGCTACCGGTAAACTTTTGTTCGTTTCTCGCGATCACAAAGAAGCCATTTCGAATTTGTTATTTGATCCTGCAGGTTTGATGCTTTTTAGTAGCTCGCATGATGGTTCAATTCGTTTGTATGACGTTGCGAATTTCGAAAATAATAAAGCGGAAAAAGCGTTGCAATTTGGAACGAAAGTCAATGATTTTATTCTGTCTACTGCAAAAGGTGCCTTTTTGGTTGCTTCGGCAAAACCAGTGATAGAGCAAATAACCTTAAAGAAAAATGTAACAAAATCGTTTACTGGTCACACAGGTCCGGTAAATTGCTTGGATATGTCCCCCAATAAAAAAATGTTGGCGAGTGGTTCTGATGATAAATCAATCATTATTTGGGACATGGCAACAGCAACGGTTTTAAAGAAATTAACTGGACATGCTTGGAAAGTTACCTCTGTTCAATTTTCAGCAGATGGCAAATATTTGGTGAGTACTTGCAATACTGGTGAAATTAAGCTTTGGAATTTGGAAACCGGCAAATGCATGACCAATATTCAACCAAAGGGAACAAATGCACGTCAGGCTTGTTTCAATGCAAATGAAACCAGAATTGCAGTGGCTAGCTTACAAACAGGTGGTTCTTATGGGGTTTCAATTTACAAAACACCAATTCGATTTATTCCATTCGTTAAAAAGCAAATGGTTAAAGGCAAAAACGGCAAGATGGTGCCTGCGCCATCTAATGGTCAACCAACTGAAGATTGGGCTTGGTCAGACGATGCAGACGGTGGTAAAGCAGACAAAGCCGACAATACAGATAATGCTGGTGATTCTCCTAAAAATGCAGAAAAACCGAAAACACTTCCTAAAAAGAAAAATTAATGAGCGAATTATTTAATAGTAGCAAAGCCCCTGAACCGGTAGGTTTGTATCCGCATGCCCGCAAAGTGGGTAATTTATTGTTTTTAAGTGGGGTAGGACCGAGAGAAAAAGGAACCAAAGTAATTCCAGGAGTTGAACTTGATGAAAATCGCAATATTATCAGTTACGATATTGAAACACAATGCCGTTCGGTATTTCAGAATGTTCGTTGGATCCTTGAAGATGCCGGAAGCAGTTGGAATAACATTATAGATGTTACCGTATTTCTTACGAATATGAAAGACGATTTTCCAATTTATAACAAACTTTGGGCAGAATACTTCGGTGAAAACCCTCCGTGCAGAACTACGCTTGAAATTAATTGTTTGCCTACACCCATTGCCATTGAGCTAAAAGTGATTGCAACTGTTTGAAAAATTATTGAATAACGTAAAAAAAAACCTTGAAGAACTCTTCAAGGTTTTTTTTTGGTTTAATTTAACTTTTAGTTTTCCGTATTTGATTCTTTAAAGCATTGATGCTTTTACTCACTGCAATTTCAAATTTTTCCGATCGGGTAGAAGCGAAAATGTCTTTTCCAGCGCTGTGAATCATGATTTCTACTGTTTTGTTTTGATTTTTGTGCGCATTTTCGGTCTTTAAAAAAATCTTAGCTTTAATAGCTCCGTGAAAGATTTTCTCTAATTTTTTGACTTTGCCCTCGATGAAATTAATCAATTTCTCATTGGGTCTTACATGGCTAGTTTGAATTGCGATTTCCATGAATTTGAGTTTTTTAGGTGAAACATTTCACTCTTTGGAGTGATTTCATATTTCAATTTCTCAAATTAAATTTACAATTGCAAATTTATTCGTTATTTCCTTGGATGAAGTTGATGGATTTTTTTCAACTTTTCAAATGAGTTTTTTGTATAAACCTGAGTTGCCGATAAATTGGCATGTCCCAAAATATCTTTAATTGCCATGAGGTTTGCTCCGTTATTCAGCATATGTGTTGCAAAAGAATGCCGCAATACATGGGGACTTGTTTTAGATGCATGCGAAAACAGTTTTAAATATTTATTTACGAGTCGATAAACAAATACAGGATAAAGCGGTTCTCCTGATTCCAAGGTAAATAAATAACCCCTTTCAATTTTTGAAATGTATATTTTCAACAAATCAATTCCCTCATCATGCAATGGAATTAAACGCACTTTGTTTCTTTTACCTAAAACCCTCAATGTATTTCTTGATAAATCAACGTCGCTTGTTTTTAATCCTACCAATTCAGATAATCGCATCCCCGAGGTGTAAAATAGCAACAATAACAACCTGTCTCTTTCGCCATGTTCAACTTCATTCCAAGGAAACCGTTCAAACATATTTTTTAAATCTTCGGCAGGAATATCTTTCACCAGGTGTTTTGGTGTTTTGGGTACAGATATTTTGATTAATGGATCGTGATCAATTACGCCATCTTTTCGAAGATGTTTTACCAAAGCTCTAATGCTTGATATTTTTCTATGAATACTTCTTGGAGCAATGTTGTGTTGCATCATGTCTGACATCCAAGCGCGCACATGTGTAGCTTTGAGTTGATTGATACTTGGATTGCCAAGAGAGTTTAAAAATGCCAGAAACTGCTCTAAATCGCCGCGGTAAGCAACAGTGGTATGGATGCTCATTCTTTTATTCTTCTCTAGGTAAAAGATAAAGTCATCAATATGTTGTTGCCAAGGGCTCATAATACGAAGATAGTGGAATAAAAGGAGAGAAGGTTGGTGTTGTTTGGATAAACAAAAAAAGCCGCATAAAGCGGCTTTGAATATATTTTGAGCGGAAGACTTATCCTTCTACTTCTTGAGTTTGCATCTTTTGTTTGTAAGCCGCACGAATTTTTTGCATACGCTTTGTAATGCAAGGTTTTTCGAAGGCTTGACGAGAACGTAATTCTTTAACTACGCCAGTTTTTTCAAATTTCTTTTTGAATTTCTTAAGTGCTTTTTCTAGAGAATCGCTTTCTTTTACGTTTATTACAAGCATGGTATTGTGTTTTTCTTTGTTATTAGGGTTGCAAATATAATAAAAAACTCTTTTTTAAACAAATGTTATTAATCTTTTAAAATTTGTCTTGAAATAACGAGTTTTTGAATTTCACTGGTTCCTTCACCAATGGTACATAACTTACAGTCGCGATAGAATTTTTCTACTGGAAAATCTTTCGTATAACCGTAACCTCCAAAAATTTGGACAGCTTCATTGGCAACTCTTACGCAAACTTCGCTGGCATAATATTTAGCCATTGCACTTACTTTGGTTACACTTTTGCCATGGTTTTTCAAATGTGCACTTTCTTGAATGAGTAATTCAGCAGCTTCAATTTGAGTAGCCATGTCCGCAAGTTTGAATCCGATTGCTTGGAATTGTGAAATTGGTTGACCAAATTGTTCGCGTTCTTTTGAATATTTCAGAGCAGCTTCGTAAGCTCCTTTAGCAATACCCAAACTCAATGCAGCAATAGAAATTCTACCACCGTCTAATACTTTCATCGCTTGGATAAATCCATCGCCAACATTTCCTAAAACGTTTTCTTCTGGAATTCGGCAATCTTCAAATATCATTTCGGCAGTTTCGGAAGCACGCATTCCCAATTTATTTTCTTTTTTGCCACCTTTAAAGCCCGGAGTGCCACGTTCAACTACGAAAGCGGTAATTCCATGAGAGTCTAAAAGTTCGCCAGTTCTAGCCAATACAACAGCGATATCGCCAGTAATGCCATGGGTAATCCAATTCTTTGAACCATTAAGTACCCACTCATTGCCATCTTTTTTCGCAACGCATTTCATGCGCAATGCATCTGAACCAGTATTTGCTTCTGTTAATCCCCAAGCTCCAATCCATTCTGCAGTTGCCAATTTTGGCAACCATCTTTTCTTTTGATCAGTGTTGGCAAATTGCAAAATATGACCCGTACATAAACTGTTGTGCGCTGCCATACTCAAACCAATACTTCCGCAAACTTTTGACAATTCATCAATAGCCGCATAATATTCTAAATATCCAAATCCAGAACCGTTATATTCTTCAGGTACCAAAACACCCATTAATCCAAGTTTTCCAAGTTCTTTAAAAACATGAATTGGGAATGTTTGTGATTCATCCCATTCCATTACATGGGGTCTGACATTTCTCTCCGCAAAATCGCGTACCATTTGGCGCACCATTTGCACACTTTCGTTTTCCTGAAAATTCATAATTTGCCTTACAAAATTAACGATATTTTTTACTTAAAAACTACCATTTACAAAAAATAATTTGGGATTAAATCATTCACGGAAAAGTAGGTATGGTGTCAGTCTTACACTTGTTTCACGCGGTATTCCTAAAATTTCATTGAACTTATTTACAGTTAATGGAAAATGTGCATTTTTATAGGCCCATATAATTTTGGCAAAGTCTTTACCAATGTAGGGATGTCGATATAGTAATGCTATTTCACAGTGGTTGATATCAATTTTATTTATTGATGTTTGGTCAATGATAAAGGTAATATTGTTGTTTAATAGCAAAGAACTATCAAAGTATTTGATTTCTAATAACTGAAATTTATTGATATAACCACCCAATCTATCTCTGTATTTGATAATTCTTCTGGCAGTTTTGCCACCAATTCCAGGCAGTGACTCAAGCTCCACACTGTCGGCCCGATTCAAATCAAGGGTGTATTTTTTAACTTTTGCATGTTTGGCAGCATCATTTAACGTATGCAGAATGATTGCACTGTCTAAGCTGGTTTTGGCGCAAAGTTCACTCAATGAACCTATGTTTGGGTTGTGGTGAATTGCTTTCAATATTTTCAATGCAACACTGGGGTAAATACCAAAGTCTTTTCTCTTGAAATTTGAGTAATTGTGATTTTTAGACCTTACAAAAAGAAGAGAATCTTGTTTTACATCAATAACAACGTTTTTGGCATAAACTGTTTGCCAATAATTGATTTGAAAAATCAAAAACACGAAACCACCAAATAGGGATGTTCCTAAAAATGCAGGTTTGCGAAAAAAAGAAATGCTTTTGGAATGGTGAACCATTCCGTAAAATTATGAAACCGAAGCGAGTGTTTCTTTGCGATATTCGCCAGAATCCAATTTGCTTTTCACAGATTTAAACGCGTTAATTGTGGTTTCCACGTCTTCCAATGTATGAACAGCAGTTGGTATCAAACGAAGCATGATAACGCCTTTTGGTACAACTGGGTAAACAACAATGCTACAGAAGATATTGTAGTTTTCTCTTAAATCGTAAGTCATGTGCGTAGCCTCAGGAATTGTTCCGTTTAACAAAACAGGAGTAACTGGGGTAGTGGTAATTCCAATGTTAAAACCAGCTTCTTTTAATCCACCTTGTAATGCATGCACTATTTTCCAAAGATTTTCTTTGTGTTCAGGCTGAGTGCGAATCATTTCTAAGCGTTTGATTGAACCAACAACCATAGGCATTGGCAATGCTTTTGCATAAATTTGAGAACGCATATTATAACGTAAAAATTTAATTACGTTAGGTTCAGATCCAATAAATGCGCCAATTCCTGCCATTGATTTTGCGAAAGTTGAGAAGTAAACATCAATTCCATCTTGACAATTTTGCTCTTCTCCAGTTCCAGCACCGGTTTTTCCCATTGTGCCAAATCCATGCGCATCGTCAACAAACAAACGGAAATTGAATTTTTCTTTAAGCGCAACTATTTCCTTTAATTTGCCTTGAGAACCGCTCATTCCAAAAACACCTTCGGTAATAACCATTACGCCACCGCCTGTTTCTTCAGCCAATTTGGTTGCCCTGACCAATTGTTTTTCACAGTCTTCAACATTGTTGTGTTTGTAAACAAATCTCTTTCCAAGGTGCAATCTAAGTCCATCAATAATACAGGCATGGGCTTCAGCATCATAAACCACCACGTCGTGACGGTCTAATAATGCATCAATTGCACTTACAACTCCTTGATATCCAAAGTTTAAAAGAATAACTTCTGGTTTTTCAATAAAACTGGCTAAGTCACTCTCTAATTGTTCGTGATAATTAGAATTACCGCTCATCATTCTGGCGCCCATTGGGTATGCCATACCAAATTGCGTTGCAGCATCTGAATCGGCCTTCATTACATCGGGGTGATTGGCAAGACCTAGATAATTATTCAAACTCCAGTTCAACTTTTCAACACCCCTGAACATCATTCTTGGGCCAATTTGTCCCTCAAGTTTAGGAAAAGTAAAATAACCATGTGCGTCATCTGCATGCATGCCCAATGGTCCCATTTTGTCGTAAAGTTTGTCGAAAATATCTTTCATCTGAAGTAAACGTTAATCAATAGTTAATACAATGCAAATTTATTTGTTTTTTGGAATAAATGAAAAAGCTTATTTACCAATTATGAACACACAAGGCACTTTGCCAATTTCTGGTACACTATTTCTCCAATCGGATATCGTTTTGGTAATAATTGTTTGGTTTTCTCCATGTAAATCGTATCCAATACAGAGTTTATAATCTTGAGGGATGTTTTTAATAAACCACTGCACCAATCTATCTGTTCTATAAGGTGTTTCTATGAAAATATGGGCGGGGGTTCTTTTTTCATTTGGAATCAAAGTTTTCGACCAGCTTTTCAATTCATCGTCTTTCAAGGGTGCATATCCATGAAATGTAAAAGATTGACCATTCAGTCCACTGGCAGCCAATGTTAAAAATAAACTGCTTGGTCCAACTAATGGAGATACAGTTAAATTGCGTTTGTGCGCCCATTCAACAATTCTGTTTCCCGGATCGGCAATACACGGCATGCCTGCTTCACTGCAAACACCAATTTTGCGTTGATTTAAATTTGCATTTAAAAAGGCTTCAATATCTTGTTGCTTGGTATCTCTTGTCAATTCTAAAATGTCTAAATTAGGAATGTTAATTCCCATTTGTAAACTGCTGATAAATCGACGCAATGTTCTTGCATTTTCTGCAACCCAGCATGTAATTGTTGATAATTCATGACGAAAATAGGCTGTATCCATTTGTTCCCAACTTTTTTCGCCAATTGGCAATGGCAATAATACTATTTCACAACTTGTTTTTTGCATTGCGGCAAAACTCGTAAAATAAATTCGATTTCCCACCTAATTTCTTTATTCCCACGCTTTTTAATAGTAATTTCGCATTGTGAATTTTTTACGCTCGCTTCAGAATCGCTGGAAGGTTGATTCAATTGGAAAAGTAGTTTTAATTTTATTGGTTTTTTGTTTAACTGGAACAACCGTTGTTTATCTCAAAAAGTTTGTAAAGCCATATCTTGGCGATGAATGGTACATTGATTTCATTTATTACATACTCATTCTGCCATTTTATAATATCATTTTGCTGATTTACGGATTTTTGTTAGGTCAAGGTCAATATTTTTGGAACTTTGAGAAGCGATTCTTTTCTAGGATTTTTAAACGTAAAAATTAATTACCTATGCTTACCATAGAAAATGTTTTAAAAGCGTTAAGCAATGTTGAAGATCCTGATTTAAAGAAGGATTTGGTTACATTGGGTATGATTGAAAAGTTAGATATCAATGATAAAATTGTGTCTTTTGATTTAATTTTAACCACACCAGCTTGTCCAATGAAAGATATGCTAGTTAATGCTTGTAAAACAGCCATTAAATATATGGTTGACCAAGAAGCGGAGGTAAATATAAGGGTTGATAGCCGTGTTCAACAAAACGCCCGCCCCGACAATGTTTTGCCAGGTGTGAAGCATGTAATTGCGGTTGCTTCTGGAAAAGGTGGTGTTGGTAAAAGTACTTTGTCTGCTACTTTGGCGCTGAGTTTGTCTCATTTAGGAGCGAAGGTTGGTTTGCTTGATGCCGATATTTACGGTCCAAGTTTGCCAACATTATTTAACGTACATCAATCCCCCGAAATGATTGAAGTTGACGGTAAGCAGCGCATGATTCCTGTTGAGTCGCACGGTTTGAAATTATTGAGTATTGGTTTTATGACAGCTCCAGGTCAAGCAGTTGTTTGGCGTGGTCCAATGATTTCGAGTGCATTTAGACAGTTTATTCATGACGTTGAATGGGGGGAATTGGATTATTTGATAGTTGATCTTCCTCCGGGAACTGGCGATGTTCAAATTACTTTGGCGCAGCAAGCACCATTAACCGGGGTAGTTGTTGTTACAACACCTCAAGAAATGGCATTGACCGATGCCCGCAGGGCAATTGATATGTTTTCATTAGATGCCATAAAAAAGCCAATTATTGGGGTAGTTGAAAATATGAGTTACTTCATTCCCGATGATGCTCCAGACAAAAAATATTATGTTTTTGGAAATGGTGGGGGACATAAATTGGCTCAAGAATACAATTTGCCTTTCTTGGGTGAATTGCCGTTAAATCCATCGATCGGTGAAAATGCGGATTCAGGAAAGTGGGATTTTACCCATGAAAACATGTTGCCATATATTGCAGTGTCTCAAGAGATTGCAAGGAATGTTAGCATGATGTTAGCCAAGTGAATTTGTCAATCCATTGAAAATTAACTATATTTGTAGTAATGCCATTAACAGTTAAAATAGAATCCGTTTTAGATACCATCCGTCCTTATTTACAAGCCGATGGTGGTGATGTTGAGTTGGTAGAAGTTCAAAGCAATAATGATGTTATTCTGCGTCTTACTGGCGCTTGCAGTAGTTGTTCAATGAGTGAAATGACCATGACGGCGGGTATTGAAGAAAGCTTGCGCAAGTCTATTCCAGATTTAGGTAAAATTGTCGCAGTTAAAGAATAAATATTACCAAAATTTACTGATTCAATTGCTAGGGATACCAATTCCCGCGGTTGTATTGACAGTCATTTTGTTGAAGAACAATGTTCCTGTTTACGAAGTTTTTCAATCCTATTCCACTTCTGAAAATACAGATATTCAGCTTCCAATTTTTGGAGCCATGTTTTTATTTGCAAGCACACTGATTGTTTATGCGTTAGACTTTTTACGAGATATTGCTTTTTGGGAAAAATCAGAAATGCAAACTCCCAAATTTGGTAAATTGTTGGCAGGGGGGTATGTTATTTTGGGATTTGTTGTCATTGTTGGTTTGGTTATTACCATGCTAAAAAATGGTGATGCCAAAATGATTCTTGTTGGCGACGGAATGAAGGGTTATTTAAACCCTTATTCTGCACTGATTATTATACTCTTAGGGCTTTTTATTATTGTTAAAAATTCAACCAAATTTTTTGCTTCTATGGTTACGCCATTTGTCATTTCATTGGTTGCTAGCTTGTCGGTATTTGCACCATTGTATTTGATAGCAGATTTAGAAGGATTTAAATTATTGGGGGATTTTATTCAGCCTTTAACGTCGTATTTTTTGTTATTTTTGGCAAACGTTTTTACAGTTTCTTTTTTCGAGAAAGAGAAAGATGCCGAAGGCAATACCCATAATATTTGGAACACCAACGAAGGATTGGCACAAGTTGTAATTTTTATAATTCCAACGTTAATGATTGCACTTCATTGGTTTTTCCATTGGAACATCCAACAGCATTCTGTGTTTTTTGTTTTTGCCATTTATTTATTCATGTATTATTTTCCTTCCTTCTTTAGAAAGTCATCGATATACAGAATTGTCATTGACTTGGCTTTGTTGCTCGTCGTTATTTAGAAGCACTTCGTTAGTTGACTGCTTCGCATGTTTACACCTTCGGTAGTTGACGCTTCGCTGTTGACGGCTTCGCCTGTTGACACCTTCGGTAGTTGACGCTTCGCTGTTGACGGCTTCGCCTGTTGACACCTTCGGCTGTTGACGCTTCGCTGTTTAGGGTTTAGAGCTAACAACTTTTATAAACCTTTTATTCCCCATCAACCAATCCGTCTAATCCGTCTAATCTGTCTAATCCGTCTAACCCTATTTCTGCCAATGCTCCAAACATCGTGGCTCGTAAATATTGTTATGACCCACTAAAATGAGTTCGTCTGACTCAATATTGCGAAAAGTATAATCTGCCTGTTGATTGCAAACTTTGCATTTTGCTGAAACTTGAATGAGGGTGGTTGCGAGTTTTTTTAGAATTGGCATCGGGCCAAAATCATTATTTTGATAATCTTTATCTAATCCAGCAGCAACCACTTTGATGTTGTTACTTAATAACTCACCAATGACGTCTACAATCATGGGGCCCATGAATTGAATCTCATCAATATATACTTCTTTGATGTTTTGGTTAATTAAAGGATAAATTTCTTCTGCTTTTCCTATTCTATGGGCAATAAGTGCTAATCCACCATGTGAATGAATTGAATGAGCAGAATAGCGATTATCTATCAGTGGCTTTACTGCCAATTTTTCGTTGATATCTATTTGGCTTTCGTTGTAGAGCCCAATTAAACGGGTGGTTTTCCCCGCAAACATACAGCCAAAAATAAGTGTAAAATCTCTCATATTTAAGTAAAATCAGCGTTGTAAATTTCCCGAAATTTTAGTAATTAGATCATGAACTCAAGAATCACCGAAATTCTAGAAAATTTAGCAATATTAAGCCAAGCTTTGCATTCAGACCAAGAAAATGTAAATTCAATTGACATTTTAGGTGAAATTAAATTGTTGTCGGCTCAGTTGTATTTAGAATCTGACATGGAAATTATTACTTCCAATAAACCAGAGGAAGTTTCTCTTTTTGAAGAAGAAACGAATGAAAGTGATGCAGAAGAGTTATTTGATGAAGTGCCCGTATTCACTTTTGTAAAGAACGAACCTGAAATTCAAACTATAAAAATGGATGAAATAGGCTCAGTTGAAAATAATAGTGAAGAAGATTTGCAAATTTCGCAAGAAATTGAGCTTGAAATAATTCCTGATACTGTACCTCAAGTTCAAATTGTACAAACAACAATTGAAATTGAAAATATTCCTAGTTTGTTCGACGAGTTAGAACCTGAATTGTCTTTGGAAGAAGCGGAAGATATTGCGAATGAGGTTATTGCAGAAGAAGTGATTGCCATTTCAATGCTTGAAACGAAGATTGAGAATGAAATCATTATGCCTCCTTCTGTTCAAGAAAATATGAAAAAAGCAGAAGCGGCAGCCAATGCAAATACAATAATTGGGCAGTTTTCTCTAACCCGTAGATATGAATTCATGAATTTCTTGTTTGCAGGGGATATGAATAAATTTACTGTATTTGTTTCTGAAATGTTAAGCGCTCCTGCTGGAGAATTGCGAGAATCAGTTTACGAAAAATGGTATGATGAAAATCAATGGAGCAGAAAGTATGAAACTGCTGCCGATTTGAAAAAGAACCTCAGTAAATTATTGTAAGTAATTTTTCTTGTTGGGACGGTTGTTCTAACTATGAAAAAAATACTCGCTCAATGGCCTTTTTACCTGCCTCTATTAGGAATCCTTTTTGGATTTTCCCTTACTAATCATATTCAAACACAAGCATTATTTCTGCTTGTGTTTTTGTTTTTAATTGGGTGTATTCTCATTGTTAGATTTTTACCCAATTGGAAATTTGCATATTTTGTTTTTCTCATTTTTGCTGTTTGTGGTTATCTCCGTCAATATCAAGTAAAAAACCAATTAAAATACAATATTCAGCTTGCCCGGAAATCGGAATGTGTAAAATTTTTGGTCTGCCAAGATTTAGGTAATCGAAACCTTTGGCATAGATATGAGTGTGAATTGACATATGCCTTGGGCACCCAAACGTGGATTCCTTTTCAAAACTGCATGGTTGATCTATATGTGAAAGACAAACCCAATTTGATTGAGGGACATTATTACAGTCTGAACAATTTCAATTTCAAGCAATTTGAAGATCCTGTGCTGCCCGGTGATTTTAATTTTAAGTCCCTCAAAAATGCTAGAAAATTCATTGGAATCACATTTGCCCGAAACGCTCAAGTTTTTGTGAGCAATAACACGGTGAATCAATGGATTGCTTTTAGGGCAAGGGTTAAATATAAATTAAATAAGGTTTTTGTTGAGGGACTTTCGGCTGAGAACTTAGCCTTGGTGAGGCAATTGATTTGGGGCGACAAAACCCAAATTGATGATGATTTGAAAACTGCGTTTCAGGTGAGTGGCACCACCCATGTTTTGTCGGTTTCGGGAATGCATATTGCCTTGCTTTTTGCGTTTATTTCCTTTTTAGTTGAAACTATTTCACTTCGACACCAAAAGAGTAAAATGGTTCAATTGTGCATTATTCCATTGCTCTGGATATATGCATTTTTTACAGGTTTTTCTGCGCCAGTAATTCGAGCGGTTGGCTTTTTTACTTATTACCTTTTGGGAAATGTTCTTTTTGGAAGGAAACTTAAACTATTGCATGTTCTTATGGTTGTAAGTATTATTCAATTGTTGGCAAATCCTTTGTCGCTTTGGGATATTGGTTTTCAACTGTCTTATTTGGCCGTATTAGGCTTATCTACTGTATTGCCATTTATCAAAGGATTTTATGAGGAAAGGCCATATTGGCAAAGGTTGGTTTTGGATGCTTTTGCAATTAGTATAAGCAGTACAATAACCACGTATCCATTAACGCTTTATTGTTTTCATCAATTTTCAGTGTGGTTTTTGTTAGGTAACTTATTGTTGCTTCCAATGTTTACATTGCTCATGTATTGGCTATTTATGATGGTGTTTTTGACAGCCTTTTCTGTGCCACTTCACTGGGTGGTTTTTGCCTTGAACAAATACCTATATGGAATAACTTGGGTTATGAAATTATCAAATAAACTGCCTACTCAATTTGTTTATTCTTATGGATTTGAAGAAGTTAACTTATTCATTCATTTGCTTTTGATTCATATTATTTTCTATTTATTTTATATCAAACATAGATTGAGTTATTGGTCCATTGTATTTGTGATGATTGTGAATTTTTTTGTTTTTGTAGCCTGTCGAGAGTTTCGAAAAAGGGCTGAATTCTCTGGCAAAATTGAAATACCTGAAGGTTATTTCGAAGTGAAAAAAAGAAAGAATCACTTAAAAATAATTTCTGCGGATAGTATCCCTCAAAATAAATTAATAAAGCGATTGGATTATGTTATTCATTCCTATTCTATTGATAGTTTAAATATCATTCAGGGCAGACCAATGTTGAAAAATAGAAATATCACCAAGTTTTAAGTGTTATCTTTGTATTGATGTCGTTGATTCTCACAAATATTGAAAATAGGGTAGGTACTATTGTCCTCAATAGACCCGAAAAAAGGAATGCATTGAGTGCGCAATTAATTGCAGAGCTAACAAATGCATTTGAATTGTTCAATAATGACGATTCTGTAAAATTGATTTTGTTAAAATCGGCTTCTTTGCCTTTTTGTGCGGGTGCAGATTTGGCTTATCTAACAGAACTTAGGAATTTTACATTTGAAGAAAATGTTGAAGATAGCACCAAATTGAAAAATTTATTTGAACTGATTTATACATCTCCTAAAATTACTGTTTCGCAAGTTGAAGGGCCAGCGTTGGCTGGTGGTTGTGGTTTGGCTACGCTAACAGATTTTTGTTTTGCAAGTATTGAAGCTACGTTTGGCTATACCGAAGCAAAAATTGGATTTTTGCCAGCACTTGTGCTGGTTTATTTGAGGGAAAAAGTAGGAATGGCAATAATGTCTGATTGGTTGCTTTCGGGAAGGGTGTTTAATGCTGATGAGGCATTCAATAAAGGACTTATTTATCAGTTGTCAAATGGAGATTCTATTGAACATGACGTTAAACTATTTATTGATAAATTATTAATAGGGGTGAGTGGTCAATCTGTGGCTGGAATAAAATATATGCTTCGCAATATGCCAAGTTCACGACAAGATGCGTTGAAATTTGCTGCAGAAATGAATGCAATGGCAAGAAGTAGTGATGATTGTAAACGCGGTATTGATGCATTTTTAAATAAAGAGAAATTGTCGTGGTAAATATTATTGATACCCATTGCCATTTATACGCTGAAGAATTCAATGACGATAGGGCTGATGCCATTTCAAGAGCCATTGGACAAGGCGTAAGTAAAATTTTATTGCCCAACATTGATTTAGATAGCATTGATGGATTACACAGTTTGGCTGATGATTATCCTGAAATTTGCATTCCCATGATGGGATTACATCCTTGTTATGTAAAGGATGATTACCAAGATGTATTGAATACTATTTTCGACTTGTTTTCTAAAAGAAAATACTGCGCAGTTGGTGAAATTGGAATGGATTTGTTTTGGGATAAAACCACCAAAGATTGGCAGACCGATGCATTTATTCAGCAAGTGGAATTTGCAATATCAAAGAATTTGCCTTTGGCAATTCATTCTAGAAATGCCACCTACGAATTAATTGAATTGTTAAAGCCCTACAAAGGAAAAGTAACTGGTGTATTTCATTGCTTTTCGGAGAGTGAAGAATTGGCCAATGAGATTATCAAATTGAATTTTTTACTTGGTGTTGGCGGAGTTCTCACATTTAAAAATGCTGGGTTACCAGCGGCGCTTGAGAAAGTAGATTTAAAGCATATTATTCTTGAAACCGATAGTCCATATCTTGCACCAGTTCCATTTCGCGGCAAAAGAAACGAGCCAAGTTATACCCGACTCGTTGCCGATAAATTGGCTGAGGTAAAAGGAATTTCGGCCCAAGAAATATATGAAATAACCACTGCAAATGCAATTGGATTATTTTTAAAATAGATTAGACAGGTTAGACAGGTTAGACAGGTTAGAAAGATTAGACAGATTGGGTTATAAGTGTTAGTCTGCAATGCGACCTATCGCACAACTCACATAAGATTTTGCGCTGGTTATCCAATCCCCATCTCCTTTTGCAGGATAGCCCATTGATTTTAATTTTTCGGAAACAGCATCTGTTTGGCATTCATCGGCCATGTTTATTTCAATTGTTTGATTGTCTCTGTCAATTTTAACTACTTCCAACACGCCATCTAAGCTCAATAAGCCTTTGGTAATTGAATGTTCGCAACCTTCACATTTAATGTTCTCTACTTCTAATTTTAGGTTTTTCATAAGTTTTTCTTTAATTGTTAATCAAAGTTACAATTGGTAGTATGTGAGAACTATGACAAAAGTTACATAACAAATTGGATTAGACAGGTTAGACAGATTGGTTTAGAGGCTAACGCCGGCTAAAGGGCTGCGCCGTTTAGAAGACCTGCCGGTCGTTTAGTAATTTGTTTCTAATTTCGATGCCCAGCCTAAACGCATGGCAATGCTTCTAAACCCTAAACGCACGAAGTGCTTCTAAACCCTAAGCAGCGAAGCGACCAACAGCCGAAGGCGTCAACAGCGCAGCGTCAACAGCTCAGAATGAGCGTCAACTTGCGAAGCAACGCTATTAATAAAGTTTCGAGTTAACCATGCCTTTTTTATGTAGGAAATGCACAAACGAAACCCTAAGTACGCCCAATCCGTATTTCATGCTGCGGCTGAAGTTGATGGATGAGGCTTCTTCGAAATATTTTGTAGGACAAGTAATCTCTGCAATTTGATACCCCTTCATGAAAATTTGAGAAACCACTTCATTGTCGAAAACGAAATCATCGCTGTTGTTTTCGAAAAGGATATTCTCTAAAACTTCACGTTTATAAGCCCTGTAACCTGTATGGTATTCGCTCAACTTTTGATTTATCAAAATGTTCTGTACCAAGGTTAAACATCTATTGAAAATGTATTTGTAAATGGGCATACCTCCCAATAGAGCACCTTTTCCCAATATTCGTGAACCAAAAACAACGGGGTAAACTTCATTTGCAATGATGTGGCACATGGAAGTCAGCAAAAGCGGCGTATATTGATAATCGGGGTGCAACATCACAATGATGTCGGCATTCAATTCCAACGCTTTTCTATAACACGATTTCTGATTTCCACCGTAACCCTTGTTTGTTTCGTGCGAAATGATATGTTTGATGCCAATGTTTGTAGCAACTTCAACCGTATTGTCGGTGCTTCTGTCATCAACGAGAATTACGTCGTCAACAATGTCGAAAGGAATTTCATTATATGTTTTTTCTAGCGTTTGCATGGCATTGTACGCTGGTAAAACCACGATAATTTTTTGTCCTTTGATCATTCTTGTTCCTTATTATTAATCGGTGGCAAACTTCCTTAACTATTGTTTAAAAACCAAGAAAAGTTTAAAAATCATTTACCAAACTATAAAGATGGTTATTGCCTTGTGAAATCGAGATTTTAAACATGGTAACCTTTAATGCGGAATTTTCATTATTTTCAATAAATGTTGAAATACTTCCTTGTGGGTCAATTTCGAAGTGATTGCAGTTTGCTGTTAATATGCAACTGAATTGATTGCTATCTAAGGTCACCCAACGGTCAAAGCGCTCATTCATAAAATGGATGTTTTGATTTTTCTTATTCGTAACTGTAAAAACCAAATTCATTGTCTTCAACAAAGAGTCAATATTAGTAACTTTTTGAACGAATTGAACACTGGCTTCGATCTTGATAATTGCATGTTTGTAATTGGCATTGCCTAGGTGTTTTCTCATGCTGTCAATATCAATTTTCGTTGTGGAAATCCATTTTTCAGATGTTACTGCACCATTTGAAATGGTTGATGGCGAGTAAACTTTTTGTTTTTGAGGGACATTTTCTTCTGAAAGTAAATATCGGTTGGAATCGAAATTTGAATTCTCTTTTGAAAACAAATAAACTTCGCTTCCAAAATGCAGACTTTTTATTGAGTAGGGATATTCAGATTCCAATACTGAAATTGCCCATTGAGGAATTTCAATGGCATTGGAAATGACAATTTGATTGTAGTTCCAGTTGCGCAAAATGCGAATAAAATCTGTGGGAGTTTTTGCATTTTTCGCAAAATAATCGTCCCTCAAAAATTGAATTTGCGTTATGCTCTGTATATGTTTTTCAGCTTTGTAATAGTTGAAAAAGTAGGGTTCAAATCCAAAAACTAGGGTAGGGATATTGTGTAACTTGTTTTGGAAACGGTAGGTGTCTGAAACCAATTGAGAATATCCTTGGTGATAATATTCACTGTAGTGATTTCGTTTAAAAGTCAAAATCCCAATATTGGTGCATATAATGGAAGCAAGTATGATTGATGTTGTTTTGAAATTATCATTACTCGGCAATAGAATGTCCCCCAAGAAAATAAACAAGAACACAAATCCGAAAACAAAAACCGAATCTTGGAAAATAGGAGCCCTATAAATTGAGTAAAAATACGTGAGCAAGATTGGGGAGATGTACAATAAAAGCCAGATCCAAGATTTTCGTTTAGGACTGATTTCTTTGGGATGATTGATGAATTTAAATGCAAAAAGCACCAAAAATAATGCGAAGTATATAGTCGAAAACTGAAAACAATATTCGAAATGTTTGAGAACCGAATAGATCGATGGGGTAGTTAACCAACCTGGACTTCCGACTGAGATTTGATGAGCAAAAATTGCAAATTGAGGGATATATAGCAATAAAGCAATAAGGTATGGGATGCAATACTGAATCAGGTTTTTCTGCTTTTGAAGGATCAATCCGGTTGGAAATAAGAGTGCAACGAAAAGCAAATTGAAATAATGATTGCTGAGGCTAAGGAATATTGCAAGTCCATATAAAAACTGA
>CANFLS010000011.1 GCA_947447955.1 Flavobacteriales bacterium
AAAAGAAAAACCACAAAAAGGACAAGTTGTTGCTGTTGGCAGTGGAAAAGTAGATGAACCTATGACTGTAAAAATTGGCGACACTGTTTTGTACGGCAAATATGCTGGTACTGAAATCAATGTTGAAGGCACAGATTATTTAATCATGCGCGAGAGCGACATTTTAGCAATTTTATAATTAACAAGAAATGGCAAAGAAAATAGATTTTAACGTAAGTGCACGCGACGGTTTGAAACGCGGTGTTGATGCTTTGGCTAACGCAGTGAAAGTAACCTTAGGTCCTAAGGGAAGGAACGTTGTTATTGATAAGAAATTTGGTGCTCCAATTGTAACCAAAGATGGTGTTACAGTTGCAAAAGAAATCGAATTGGTTGATCCAGTTGAGAACATGGGTGCACAAATGGTAAAAGAAGTTGCTAGCAAAACTGCTGATATTGCAGGTGATGGTACAACTACTGCTACTGTTTTGGCACAAGCAATTGTTACTGCTGGTTTGAAAAACGTTGCTGCCGGTGCAAATCCAATGGATTTGAAACGCGGTATTGACAAAGCGGTAAAAACTGCTGTATTAAAATTGAACGAATTGGCTATTCCAGTTGGTGATGACAACAGCAAAATTGAACAAGTTGCTACAATTTCTGCAAATAACGATAGCGCAATTGGTTCTTTGATTGCTGAAGCAATGAAGCGCGTTGGTAAAGATGGCGTTATTACTGTTGAAGAAGCAAAAGGAACTGAAACTACAGTTGATGTAGTTGAAGGAATGCAATTTGACCGTGGTTACTTAAGCGCTTACTTTGTTACCAATACAGAGAAAATGGAAGCAGAATTAGAAGGTGCTTTCATTTTGATTTACGACAAAAAAATTAGCAGCATGAAAGATTTATTGCCAATACTTGAAAAAGTTGTTCAAACTGGCAAACCTCTTGTAATTATTGCTGAAGATATTGAAGGTGAAGCTTTGGCTACACTTGTAGTTAACAGAATTAGAGGATCCCTCAAAATTGCTGCTGTGAAAGCGCCTGGTTTTGGTGATCGCAGAAAAGAAATGTTGCAAGACATTGCTATTTTAACAGGTGGTACCGTTATTTCTGAAGAGCAAGGTCGTAAGTTAGACGATGCAACTTTAGAAGATTTGGGTAGAGCTGAAAAAATCTCTATTAACAAAGACAACACTGTTATTGTAAATGGTGCAGGTGTAAAAGAGAATATCCAAGCACGTATTCACCAAATTAAAGTACAAATTGAAAACACAACCAGCGATTACGATCGTGAAAAACTTCAAGAGCGTTTGGCTAAATTGAGTGGTGGTGTGGCAGTATTGTACATTGGTGCAGCTACTGAAGTTGAAATGAAGGAAAAGAAAGACAGGGTTGACGATGCATTACATGCAACTCGCGCTGCTGTTGAAGAAGGAATTGTACCAGGTGGTGGAGTTAGCTTTATCCGTGCAATTGCAGCTTTGGCTGAATTGAAAGGTTTGAACGAAGACGAAAATACTGGAATTCAAATTGTACGTAGATCTTTAGAAGAACCATTGCGTCAAATTGTTGCAAATGCAGGCGGCGAAGGCAGCATTGTAGTTCAACGTGTAATGGAAGGCAAAGACGATTTCGGTTACAATGCACGCACTGATGTTTACGAAAACCTAATTGCTGCAGGTGTTGTTGATCCTAAGAAAGTTTCTCGTGTTGCATTAGAAAATGCCGCTTCTATTGGTGGTATGATTTTAACAACAGAATGTGTACTTTCTGAAATCAAAGAAGACGAAAAAGGCCACTCTCATGGCGACGGCGGCATGGGTGGCATGGGCGGAATGATGTAATATTATCCCCTCAATACAACAAAAAAGGTGCGGAAATTTCCGCACCTTTTTTGTTTCTTGTTATTACCTGTATGCAACTACTTCCTATTAACGGCTATGCTATTTACTCATTCACAACTATATAGTAAAAAACGTTTTATAAGACATAATTATATTTAATGATTTGCAAGCCCTTGGAGCTAAACCTTCATAAGCCTTAAAATTCCCGTCTAATCTGTCTAACCCGTCTAACCCGTCTAATCTTTTTTCATTACCTTTGTATTTATGGGTAGAATTATTGGAATTGACTTTGGCCTAAAGCGCATTGGCATTGCAATCACTGACCCATTAAAAATGTTTGCACAACCACTTACAACTGTTTTTGCTTCCGACTTTCCAAAATGGTTATCTGATTATGCCAAACTTGAATCAATTGACGAATTTGTTGTGGGCATGCCCACCAAATTATCTGGGGAAGATACTGATGCCACCCAGCCCGTAAGAGATTTTATTATTTGGTTAAATTCCAATTATCCTGAAATACCCCTTGCAACAATTGATGAAAGATTAAGCAGCCATGAAGCTCAGAACTTTATAAATAAATCGGTTGTAAAAAGAGAAAATAGAAAAGACAAAAAACTAGTAGATACAATTTCTGCAACACTAATACTTCAAACACACTTACAAAGAATTTCATGATTTTTCCAATATACGCATACGGACAGCCAGTGCTTCGAAAAAAAGCCGACGACATTGATAAAGATTATCCTCAATTACTTGAATTAATTAGCAATATGTTTGAAACCATGTACGAAAGCAATGGCATTGGTTTGGCTGCACCTCAAATAGGTTTACCTATCCGATTATTTGTTGTGGATGGTGCCGATGTTGACGACATCAAACCTAAGGGTTTTAAACAAGTATTTATTAATGCCACAATCGAAGAAGAGTTTGGTAACGAATGGGACTTTGAAGAAGGTTGTTTAAGCATTCCAAATGTTAGGGCCAATGTAAAGAGAAAAGGAGAATTGACCATCCACTTTTTTGATGAAAAATGGCAAGAACATACCAAAACTTTTGATGGAATGGCAGCAAGAATTATCCAACATGAATATGATCATATTGAGGGAATTTTATTCACTGACAGGGTAAGTCCCTTAAAAAGAGGAATGATAAAAAAACGTTTAGAAAACATCTCAAAAGGCTATGTTGATGTTGACTATAAAATGAAATTTCCAAAAAAATAAAAACGGTGAAATACTATTGGAAGCTTGTTCGACCCATTAATTTACTATTAACTGTTCTTACACAGCTCCTTTTTATATTATCTGCTTCTAGAATTAATCACAGCTTTTTACATTTCGATTGGAGCAATATCCGATTTCAAGAATCAATCACAACCATGCTAGCTTGCGTTTTTGTGGCGGCTGGTGGTTATGTAATCAACGATATTTTCGACATAGAAACAGACCACATTAACAGACCAGAAAAGCTAATTTTGAGTAAACATATTTCCCCTAAATCGGCCAAAATATTTTATGTAATTTTAACGTCATTGGGAATCATTTCAGGTTTTCTAACCGGCATAGGCATGGGAATACTTTGCCTTGTTTTGGCAATTCTACTTTATTTCTATTCTAGCGACTTAAAAGGCGAGATGCTACAAGGCAACCTATTAATTTCATTAATGGCAGGAATGGTGGTTTACGTTGCATCTAGAGGTGTTTTCAATGTGCAAAACACTTACTTTGCCGAATACGCAAGCGTGGCCTTTTTAATTACCATGGCCAGAGAATTGATTAAAGACATTGAAGACCTTGAAGGAGACAAAGCTCAAGAACATGAAACGTATCCAATAATGAAAGGTATTCGAGCAACGAAAATACTGGCTGCAATTTTTATGTTCTTTACACTTTTAATCGCAGTTTTACTCATATTTCAATCAAACGCAATTTTATTTAAAATTTTCATAACGGGATTGATCATTGCACCCATTTTCTATTATCTGTATCTGCTTTATAAAGCAAAAGAAAAGGGACAATTCAGAAACATATCCAATTGGTTAAAATTAACAATGTTCATTGGATTGTTTTCAAGCTTATTTTGTTAAATAACCCTGTTGCGCCAATCGCGGGCAATATCAGATAATTCTTGATACCACTCCTCACCCATTTTGCGAATCAGGGGTTCCTTCAAAAATTCATAGACTGGAATATTCAATTCCGAACCTGCGCTACAAGCATCATTGCAAATATCCCAATGGTGATAATTCATAGCAATGTAAGATCCATATTTTTTTGCTCTTATTGGATATAAATGGCAGCTAATAGGTTTCTTAAAATCAATTTTCCCATCGGTGTAAGCTTTTTCAATCCCACAGGAAGCGATTCCATTGTCCTCATAAACCACAAAGACACATTCACCAGTGGGTCTACAAACTGTAACCAAATCACCATCAATATCTCTAGTTACATAGCCATGTTCTTTAATTTCATTGATTCCTGCTTCACTCAAATAGGGTTCAATTTTATCGTAAATATCAAGAATGATATCGGCTTCTTCCTTTAACAAAGGAGCTCCAGCATCGCCTTGAACACAGCATTCACCCTTACATTTATTAATTTGACATGCAAATTTTTTCTCTAAAACATCCTCAGAAACAAGGGCATTGCCAACAATGATCATTTTTTGAGGTTCAAATAATTTTGATACCCAATTTCTTCAACCTTGGCGGCTTTCTCCAAAACCTCTGAATTCATTGACTCTTTAAATGCGATTACTGATTTGGCAACCTCGTTATTAGAAATTCCTATAATTTGAGCCGCCAAAATACCAGCATTGCGGGCACCATTGATAGCAACTGTTGCAACAGGAACCCCTGGAGGCATTTGAACAATTGAATACAAACTATCTAATCCACTCATATTGCTAGATTTCACAGGAACACCAATTACGGGTAAATGCGTAAACGCAGCAATCATTCCTGGCAAATGGGCTGCGCCACCTGCACCTGCAATTACTACCCCAATTCCATTGTTATGGGCATTTTTACCATAATCGACCAAGCGATCTGGAGTTCTATGGGCTGAAACAATAGTGAGTTCATATTCAACACCTAATTGACTTAAAATCGCGGCTGCTTCTTGCATTACTGGCAAGTCGCTGTCGCTACCCATGATAATTCCAACTTTCATATTTCAGTAGATTGTTTTTGAACAGCAAAGTTCGCAATAAAAGAGATAAGTATATAAATAAAATAAAAAACTGCAACTCCAGCAGCCCCAAAAAGAGCAATACTTAATATTCCCAATCCCAAAAGTGCATATTTCCACTTGTTTAATGGATCGCCTCCTTTAAACTTTAAAGCCAACATTGGAAAATCTGAAATCATCATGTATGAAGCCAAAATAGGAACATAAAGCCAAAAATAATAATGGGTTAAAATTTCACGAACATCAAGTACCGAAAATGTAGGATCATTGAAAGTATGCATAATCCAACTCCATGATGCCAATGCCAATCCGGTAATAGGTGTTGGAACTCCTAAAAATCCCGTTGTTTGTCGGGTATCAATATTGAATTTTGCCAATCGATAAGCTGCACCCAATGGAATAAACATCCACACGTAATTATTTACACAAAAACCTGAGGATGTGCAATATCCCTGATTTTGGATGTAATAACGCCAAATCAAACCAGGAAGCACGCCAAATGTAACCACGTCGGCCATACTGTCTAATTGTTTTCCAAGTTCGCCATCTGCTTTCAACAAACGCGCTACAAATCCATCAAAAAAATCAAGAATTGCACCTAATATCATAAATAGAAACCCAGCGAATGGATTTCCTTGCATTACCATAGTAATACCCAATAAACCACATGACAAATTGCCTAAAGTGATTAAATTTGGAATTGATTTTATCATTTTATGTTTTCTTTTTATCTTAAAGTTTAATAGTCTGAAACAACATCACTCCAAGAGAAACCTCTTAGTTCAAAATTCAATTTCAACGACAACGAAAAATTCCAAAATAACGGACCGTTCAATTTTCCGAAATTCTGATATACAAATTGGCTATGCTGGTATTTCCAAATTTCATCTAGTGGCTGGAACATCATTTGATACGACATTCCCAAACTTGAATTTGAAAATTGATAATCACATCCAATATGTCCACCGTAAACAAATGAATTGGAAACCACATTCACTAAATTGCTATTCACTGTTGATATGTCTGGTGATTTTGGATCATTCGTTATTTTCTGCGAAAAAACACCACAATCGGCCATGATATCAATTGAGACACGTGAAATGTCAAATGAAACACCCATAGAACCAATTGCACCTCCAGCTGAATAGTGTAAAGAACCTCCTTGTAGGTCAAGCAAAGTTTCATCGTTACCTAGGCTGTAAAAACCCATCAATTCCGTTTTTAAAACACCATGTTGGTAACCAATACTGTGATTGAAATACCAACTTGAAGGATTTTTAATGGTATTATCAAAGTTCACTGCGCCAATGTGGTTTTGCATATTCATCAAATTATTCTTCAAAAAAGTAAGACCCAATATATTAAAAGTGATTCTACGCTTTATAGAATGTTCACTTTCACTTGACTCACCATCGCTAATTTGGGTTGTATCACCTTTTCTAATTTTAGGCAATTCATCTATTTCTGAACCGCTATACAATACAAATCGAAATTTCTTTTTTAATTCAACAAATTGATTGGTAGTATCATAGAGGTCGAAGAGTAAATGCATTTTTGACGAAATAGATTTTATAGATTTTACCTCTTCGCTCATTGTTGAATTTTTATCAATATCCACAGCAGACAAATCTTCACTATTATCTCTGTAAAACAGCGCTATGCTCACAATTTTAGTCGAATCTCCATTAAAATACCTGGTTCTAACTTTATTACAAACACTGCTATAATTATACCACCCACAATCGTTATTCTGTTTTGAATAAGCTACATGGCAACGACCAAACTGTCCAAAAAACTTTTGTGTAGTATCGGCAGCCAATAATTGTTGGAATTTCCTTCCCATATATTCTTCGCGCCACAAATACTGCTGAGCATCATTTTCAAGTTTCATCCATTTGAAATACTCCTGAAGTGAAGCCAAATTGGTTTTAAATGTTTCAAACTCCGGTCCCAACCAAGTTTTATATAAAGCCAATTGCTTCGCCAAAGAATCAGCCAATGAAAGCGTATTTTTCTCATTTGGCTCGATGTAACCAGTTCCATAAGCATAATCGCCGTGCAAGCTTTTTTTACTGCTCGAACTATAGTCGGAATGATATTCTTCATTCGCTTTCAGTAAATCTTTAGCAAGTATTTTCGCAGCATTTACAGTAGGAAATAAATCCTTTGGAATCTTTGATTTAATGGTATTCAAATGGTCAACCAATCGCTGTAAACTCAAATCATAAAAACGTTCAACATCCAAACCATAAATATGAATCCTGTCCTTTTCCGGAACTTTTTGCATCCAATCATTCAAATGATCAAAAAACCTCATGTATTTTTCTGAGGAAATAGAATTCAACATACGACGGGCATTGGTATCATTCTTGCAAATATATTGCTCCATGTAATAAGCCCTATTTGCACTCATTTCAATGATAAAATTGCGGTAACCACAATTTTCATAAAGTCCTTTCATCATTGAAAACTCCAATCTTGAATTCAATTCGGTCATGGAATGATTCTCCCCATCAAAAACAACCCTAGCCTTTCGTGCAGCAGCATAAATGGTCTTCATTCCTGAATCTTTGGCAAAATCAACATGATTTAAATCTAATTTTATTCCATGAGGGACAATTTGAGCGCCTACAAATTGAATAAAACAAAAAGCCAATGTATAAACTATGCCCTTTTTCATCTATATTTCTGATAAATATTAATTCCTAAACCAACCGAGATATAAAGTCCTTTGTTCGACATACGGCCTTTGCCATTGATATAATTGTCGTTTTGTTTCCAACGGTCATCACCATAATCCCATAAGTATCCCACTTCACCAATCAAATGGAATTTACTAAATCCAATTTTTCCATTCAATCCCAAACCGTATAAAAAAGAATTTTTTGTAACCTGATTTATTTCTTGAGGATTTGTAACCAACGGGTCGCCCATTTGAAATCCGTTAGGAAATGTCATACTATTTCGCATGTAATTCAAATTGGTTGTCCATGATAAACTTGCGAATCTTTTATTGAAAATATTAGATTCAGTTGAAAACATAAAATTATCGCCCCAATACGATTCGCAAATATTCAACTTTTGGTCGGTAGCCATAGTTCTGCCATATGAAAAACGATAACGGGTATTATCGATAGGCTGATATACAAATGTCAACCCAAGCGTATTTAAATGAGACAATTCTATAAGTCCCTCCGACTTTAAAACTTCATTAATTTCATTGAAATTGTTATAAAACTTCATGACAAAAGGTTCTATCCCAAATGTTTTTGAATTCAGCAATTGTCTATAGCTATAATCATCTGCATACGCATCTTCAACTGCTGTTGTATCAGAAGCCCTATCTTCAAACACTTCCATTAATCTTTGAACGATAGGCATTGAATCTGGATTTACTTGCCAAACAATCAAATTGGTCGTGTCTCTGCTGTCAAAGTCATTAGTAGTATCTTTCGAAAAAACAGTATCGGTTTCAATCCAAATCCTATTTACTGATGCAGAAGGATAGTACTCTTTTAACACAGTTCGGGTTGAAATTCCAATTCTTTCAGAATTCAAAACGGAATCAAAAAAGTTACCAGAATTGTACAACATCCAAAAATTGGTTGCATTTTCATTTACTCTTTTGTCAATAAAGTTCAAATCGTCTATTAAAGAATTTACCAAGTCATCCGACACCTCCCACACGGCATAATTGTTATAATAAACAATGTTGTTTTTAACGAGAAAATCAATGTAAGATTTTAAATCATTCCAATCGGCTTGCTTCTCTTTGTTTAATTTTCCATTCAATGATTTATCTATTGTATTTAACGAATCTAGAAAACGTTTCACAGTTGATTTGATATCAAAAGAATTTGAAATAGTCACGTATTCTGTGACATCGCTTTCCCCGAATCTTTTTTTTCCGCTATAATCACCACTGCTATTCGACTGTAGCAAATAATTCTCAGAAGCCCTAATAGCATCTATTTGATTTTGAATATCAATATCGATAATTGCCGAAGCATCTAGTCCCTCAAAAATATCGTCAAGAATATATACAATAGATTTATCGAGGAAATCTGAGAAAGGAGATATATTTTGAATGAATTTTGTGTGCGATAAAACTTCTGGCGACACACTATCAATAAAGTTCAGCACCATTTTTATTCTTTTGATATCGTAAAAACTATTGGTGGCATTGTCAACCATTTTCAATAATTTGCCATATTTGATCGAATCAACATGCTTGTATTCGATTCCTTTTCTAATCAAATACGCCGAAGTCCAATCGAAATTGGCAATAATATTGTTTTGCTTTTTGTCAGACAAACTTGGCCTAATTGAACTCAAGAAAAGCGCAAAATCGCCTTCATCAATCGTATAATCTTTTACATGAAACAAATTGAATTTTGCATCATCTAATTTTCTATTTAAAGAACCATTTTTTTGAGCTGCTAATCCCAATGGAATTAAAAAACCCAGCATTACGAACAGTCTAAATTTCATAAAATTCATTCTTAATATTTTTTATCTAAGCCAAATTCAGAACTTGTTCTTTAATTTGTTCTAGTTTTTCTTTCATTTGAACCACTGCCTGTTGCATTGGGAAATAATTACTTTTCACGCCCATTGTATTCATTTCTCGGCCCATTTCTTGGGCTATAAAATTCAACTTACGTCCTTTCGGCTCAGCTTTAAGAGTATTAATAAAATAATTTACATGCTGATTCAAGCGTTGCTTTTCTTCCGCAATATCCCATTTATCTAGGTAAATTAAAATTTCCTGTTCCAAACGGTTTGGATCTAACAATTCTTCTTTTACATGTTCCAACAAATTGCCATAAATTCTCTCTTTCAAAGCTTCTTTTCTGGCATCTTCTTCATTTTCAACCAATATTAAATCTTGAGAAATACTTTGAACCAATTGCAATAATTTTTCACCGGTTGCAATGCCTTCAATTTCTCTGAATTTGATCAAATTATCGGCAGCTGCCATAACCAATTCTTTGATTTGATCTTTGATATCATCAGAAATCTCGCGATCGGCTGTACCAATAACCTCTGGAACTCGGATGATTTCACGAAATGGATCTCTAAACTCAACGTTCAAATTATTACTTAATAATTGCAATGCATCTAAATACCTTTTTGCCAAGGCTTCATTGATTTGAATTTCTTGAGATGAGTTTTGCTCATCTACAATTTTTATATTAAAAACACATGTAATTGTTCCTCTTTCTAGTTTTTCAGAAAGCATTCTACGAACAGAAGCATCAATTTCATATAAGAATTTTGGCAAGCGAATGTCGGCCTCAAAGTATCTACCATTCAGTGCTTTTATTTCGCAGGTTGCTTTGAGTTTATCGTTTTCTATGACTGCCCTCCCGAAGCCTGTCATACTTTGAATTTTCATTGACATGTTTAATAGGCGAAAATAGACATATTTAACTCAAAATTTACCATACTTTTTTAGTGATTTAAAACAATTGTAAAATCTTCACTAATTCAACCATGTTAAAACACCATTAATCTAATATAAAATTCAGTAACTTTACGTTTTAATGAGAATCAACTACCTTTGTAAAATTAAAATTTTATGAAATTTAAATTTGTCATTTTAGCTACTGTTTTCTGCTCATTAATTTGCATATTAAACAGTTGCACAAGCAATAATAAAAACAACAATTCTGAAGAAGTTGAGGTTAAAATTGTATCCAAACCAATTACAGGCTTTTCACAAGACAGTGCTTTTGGTTTTATACAAAAACAATTAAGTTTTGGCTACCGTGTTTCAGGAACCAAAGAACATGAAAAATGCGCAAATTGGCTTTACCAAAAATTAAAAAGTTATTCTGATACTGCCATCTTTCAAAGAGGTGGTGCAGTTACTTACGACAAAAAAAGAATCCCTGTTTACAACATCATTGGTTCTTTTAACCCAAAAGCAACCAAACGTATTTTATTTGCTTCTCACTGGGATTCAAGACCTTGGGGAGATCAAGACGACGAAGATAAAGACAAACCTATTGACGCCGCCAACGATGGGGCATCTGGTGTTGCCGTTTTGCTTGAAATTGCACGAAACTTGAGTATTTCAAAACCAGAAATAGGAATTGACATTATTTTCTTCGATGCAGAAGATTACGGAAAAAGCGAATTTGAAAACTCTTTTTGTCTGGGAAGTCAATACTGGGGTAAAAATTTACACGCACCAAATTATACCGCAAACTTTGGCGTTTTATTAGATATGGTGGGTGGCAAAGACGCTCAATTTATGTGGGAAGAAAACTCTAATACCTGGGGCAATTTTGCACTAGTGCACATTTGGGCTGTTGCCCAAGAATTGGGCCATGCAAATTATTTCGTTGGCAATACAATTGGACAAATCATCGACGACCACAAATACGTTTATGAGGCCACCAAAATTCCAATGATCGACATCATTCAATACAATCCCCAAACAGGATTTGCTCCATATTGGCACACACATGACGACAATATTGGCAGCATAGATAAAAACACTTTATTTGCCGTTGGCAATACTTTGCATAATGTTATTTTCTTTCCACCTCCAAGTATGTCTTACTAATGCAAGTTGACATTTTAGCCATAGCCGCACATCCAGACGACATTGAACTCGCTTGTTCTGGAACCATTTTAAAACACATTAGCATGGGCTATACTGCTGGCTTTGTTGATTTAACCCAAGGTGAACTGGGAACTAGAGGAACAGCTGAAATACGTCTTGAAGAAGCATCAAACAGCGCAAATATTCTTGGTGCTGCTTTTAGAAAAAACCTAAACCTTGGCGATGGATTTTTCGAAGAAAACGAAGTTACATTAAAAGCCATTATCACCGAAATACGTGCTGCAAAACCAAAAATTGTATTTGCAAATTCATTGCGCGACAGACACCCTGATCACGGTAGGGCTTCTGCTTTGATATCAAGGGCTTGTTTCCTTGCTGGATTGCCTAAAATTGAAACTTATCTGAATAATGTACCTCAAGAAGCACACAGACCCAAATCAACTTACTTCTATATTCAAGATTACAACATTGGCCCGGATTTCATTGTAGACATTTCCGAGTTTTATTCTAAAAAAATAGAGGGTATCATGGCTTTTAAAAGCCAGTTTTACGACCCAAATAGTGATGAACCAAATACACCCATTAGCAGTAAAGAATTTCTCGATTTTCTTGAAGGACGCGCTTTAGAATATGGACGTTTAATTGGCGTTAAATATGGTGAGGGATTTAAAATAGACAGACCCTTGGGTATCGAAAATTTGATGAACACATTGTGAGAATTTTTACAATCATATCGTTTTTATTCATTTTCTTTTGTGGGGACACTGCATTTGCTCAAACCAATGTAGACAAATTGATGAAAATGAAACCAATGGTTGTAGCCATTCATCCGATTGTTTCAGACACCAACATTGTTTATTTGCCAATGGAATTTTCATCGTCTGAATTCAAGTCTAAAACCTTACCAAATTTACCTTCAGACAGAACAATTTTAACGGTGCATTTGGTGTATACCAAATATAGGGAAGTTGATACATTCAATCAACCTTTATTGAACCGAAATCGGTACGAAAATCTAAAAACACTTTGGCCAGAATTGTTCGCTTTAAAAGGAATTCAATTTAGGGCATTCGAACAAAATAAAGCCAAAACGGAAGACGATGCAAAAAAACTCTATCATGGATTTATCATTTTTTACAAAGCAAAACCTACAGAAAAAGTAAAAAAAGAAAAAGGATTAATCAGCTATACGATAGGTACATACAGAGATACTTTTATTGAAATTCCAGAACGAATCATTTACAAAAAAAGAAAACGTTACGTTGAAACTGGATATTATTTGGCCAATGATCCTGAAAAACGAAAAGATGGTCAAAAATTCAAAACCCCTTCTATTTGGTTTAGAGAAAAAGAAACCAAATTGGTTGTGGATAGTGTAGTGGCACGAAAAATCAAAGCAAAAAGAAAACGTGTTGGAAAATTCGATTCAAAGTTTCTAAAAAACACAAATGAATATGACGCATTGGTAAATAAAACTTTCAATGGAAAATGGTGTATTGTAACTGATGTAACAGGAAGTATGGGTCCTTATTCTGCGCAGGTACTACTCTTTTTGAAATACAATTCTGAAGTGCTCAAAAATAGCAGATTTACTTTTTTTAACGATGGCAATGGAGCACCTGAATTAATTAAAAGACCGGGAAGTTCTGGAGGTGTTTACAATGTAAACAGCAATAATTTCGATACTATTTTCAAAACCATATTAACAGCAATGGAAAATGGAAACGGCGGCGATATTCCTGAAAACAACATTGAAGCAGCAATAAGTGCCTCTAAAAAATGGGCCGATATTGATACCATTCTTATGATTGCTGATGTGGAAGCACCAATTAAAGATTTGGTATTAATAAAAAACCTTAAAAAACCTGTTTCTATATTGCTCTGTGGAAGTGTAAATGGAAATGTTCCGTTTGATTATTTTCAATTGGCAAGAGAAACCGGTGGAACCATCATTCAAACCGATGACGAAATAAGAAATCTACGCAAATACAAAAAAGGCGATATTATTGAAGTGGGTGAAAGATCTTACCGATTATCGGAATTTGGTCTGCAAATTTCCAAAGAATAAACTTCCGAGCCTTTTGTCTCAATTCGATTTGTTTGAATCATTATCTTTGTAACCGAAATGGTAGAAACTGATATTATCATCATAGGTGCTGGACCTGTAGGTTTATTTACTGTTTTTGAAGCAGGACTATTAAAACTACGATGCCATATCATTGACGTATTGCCCCAACCAGGAGGACAATTAACTGAAATTTATCCTAAAAAACCCATTTACGATATACCAGGGTTTCCATCTATTTTAGCTGGTGATTTAATTGATAATTTAATGGAGCAAATTGCTCCGTTTAAACCCGGTTTCACGTTGGGTGAAAAAGCAGTTTCAATTGAAGAAACATCCGACAATAAATTTATTGTAACTACGGAAAACGGCACGCAACATATTGCTCCTAACATAGCCATTGCGGGTGGCTTGGGCGTTTTTGAACCGCGAAAACCTCCCATTGCCAATATTGGTCAATTTGAAAACAAAGGCATTGACTACATGGTGAAAGATCCTGAGAAATACAGAAATAAAAAAATTGTAATTTCAGGTGGTGGCGATAGTGCTTTAGACTGGGCTTTATTCTTGAAAGATGTGGCGGCTGAAATTATTTTGGTTCACAGAAGCACTGAATTCAGAGGTCATTTAGATAGCGTCCAAAAAATTATGGATTTGAGCGCGGCAGGCAAAATAAAATTACTTACCAATTCAGAAATTACACATTTGGAAGGCAATGAATGCCTCAATAAAATAGGTGCAACAACCAAAGGAAACGAAGAAATTCAGTGGATTGATGTAGACTATTTCCTTCCTCTTTTTGGTTTATCTCCAAAATTAGGACCAATTGCAGATTGGGGCCTCAATATCAATAAGATCGCGATTGAAGTAAATACAGAAGATTACAGCACCAATATTCCTGGCATTTATGCCATTGGTGATATCAATACTTATAAGGGCAAGTTGAAATTAATTTTATGTGGTTTCCACGAAGCTACCTTAATGGTTCAAAGTGCTTTCAAACGTATTTACCCTAATAAAAACCTCGTTTTAAAGTACACAACTGTTAACGGAATACAAGGGTTTTAATTTAGATTTCACTATTATTGCCCATGTTTACAATGATTTTCTTCCGTAAGTTTTTTAAATATTGTTTAATTATTTGGGGAATTTCGCTTATTCCCGTTATCATTTACAAATGGATTAATCCTCCATTTACCATGATTCAAAATTCGCAGAGTGATATTCGTGGAGAAAAAGGACGTTGGATAGATATTGAAGAAATTCCAAAGCATTTCCAATTGGCGGCAATGGCCGGTGAAGATCAAGTATTTTTTGATCATTGGGGATTTGATTTTCGGGCCATTGAAAAAGCCATTGAACACAATGCTACGAGTAACAAAACCCGCGGGGCCAGCACCATTTCACAACAAACTGCGAAAAACGTTTTTTGTTGGGAGGGACGCAGTTGGCTAAGAAAAGGAGTTGAAACTTATTATACTTGCATGATTGAACTCTTTTGGAGCAAAAAACGAATTCTTGAAGTGTACTTAAACGTAATTGAAATGGGAAGAGGTGCCTTTGGCGTTGATGAAGCCGCTCATTACTATTTTCATATTCCTGCTGAAAAACTTTCGCGTCAACAAAGTATTTTGATTATTTCTACCCTCCCCTGCCCCAGAACTTGCGGATTCAATAGTGCTCTGGCAAGAAATCGCCAATATTTAATCAATTACGCCATGAGGCGTTACGGATTGAAATTAAAGTATTAAATCGAATCAAATTGATTTAAAATCTATCTTTGAATTATTGGGAAATTCTAACATTAAAAAAAATTATCCTACCTTTGCAATTGTATGGCTACAACTCAAGACGTTTCAAACGGTAATTTTATTCGCTTTAACGGTGAATTATGCCAAATTATTGAATGGCAACACAGAACTCCAGGAAATTTACGTGCTTTTTATCAAGCAAAAATGCGCAGAGTAAAAGATGGAAAATCGGCTGAAAATCGCTTCCGCAGTGGCGAAACAGTAGAAATTGTTCGTGTTGAAACGAGAGAACTTCAATACCTTTATGAAGAAGGCGATGCATACATTTGCATGGACAACGATACCTATGACCAAATTCCAGTGCAGAAACACTTATTTGGCGAAGGTGCCAAATTCATGAAAGAAGGCGATACAGTAATTATTGCTTTTGAAGGTGAAGATACCCCAATTTCTGCTGAACCTCCGCATACTGCAATTGTTGAAATTACTTATACAGAACCTGGTGTAAAAGGCGATACAGCTACAAATACATTGAAACCTGCAACCGTTGAAACTGGCGCAACTGTATTTATTCCTTTGTTTATTGATATCGGAACCAAAATCAAAGTGGATACCCGTACTGGTGAATATATGGAACGTGTTAAGTAATTGCTTACAATGAAAGTACTTAATGCCGAAGATGGCTTTTTAGCCCTACCAAATCCTGAATTAACCACACTTGAGAATGCCAAAGTTGTCATTCAACAAGTTCCCTACGAATTTACAAGTAGTTATATAGCAGGTTCAGACAAAGGTCCTCAAGCAATGGTTGATGCAAGTCACTTCGTTGAATTTTACGACGAAGAACTCGATCAAGAAACTTATAAAAATATTGGCATTGCCACACTAGAGCCTATTGATTTTGAGGGACTTGTGGACGAAAACGCAATGGTAGCCATTGCCAACCAAACCCGTGAACTTTTACAAAAAGACAAATTCGTGGTTTCTTTGGGAGCTGAACATACCGTTACCAATGGTTTTATTCGTGCTTACAAAGAAAAATACCCAACTATTTCTGTCCTTCAAATTGATGCCCATTCAGACTTACGTCAAGAATATAATGGCAACCCATATTCTCATGCCAGCGTTATGGCAAGAATTAACGATATGGGAGTTAATTTGGTGCAAGTGGGAATTAGAGCGCAATGCATTGAAGAATCTCAATTAATTAAATCATCGCCAATTATCAATACTTGGTACGCCCATATGCTCGACAAAGACGACAAATGGATTGACGATTGTATTGACAAACTTGGTGATATTGTATACGTTTCGATTGATGCCGATGGATTTGACCCATCTATTGTTCCAGCTGTTGGAACCGCCGAACCAGGTGGTTTATCTTGGCAACAAGGAACCAAACTTTTGAAAAGATTATGTGAACGCAAAAAAGTAGTAGGTTTTGATATTGTTGAAATTGCTCCCCGCGAAGTGGATATTATTTCAGAATTTGCAATGGCAAAACTTTGCTATAAATTTTTAGGATATTTGAATACCAATAACCATATTTAATGACAAACACTGCCAGCAGAATTTATTTAGATAACGCAGCTACAACCCCAATGGATCCAGAAGTAGTTGATGTAATGATTCCAATGATGCGCGAGCATTTTGGAAATCCTAGCTCTACCCATGCCAATGGAAGAAAAGTAAAAAATGTTATTGAAGAATCTCGTGGCAAAATTGCGTCATTATTAAAATGCTCACCAGGTGAAATATTTTTCACATCTGGTGGCACAGAGGCCGACAATTTGGCTTTGCGTGGTTCCGTAGCTAATTTGGGTGTTAAAACCTTAATTACATCTCCAATTGAGCACCATGCTGTATTGCACACTGCTGAGGATTTACATAAAGTTGCGGGTGTTAATCTTGAATTGGTAAATATTTTACCAAATGGACATGTTGACACTAACCATTTATATGAATTGCTTGCAAAAAATCCTAATTCTTTGGTAAGTCTTATGCATGCCAACAATGAAATTGGCAACATGATTCAAATTGAAGAAATTGGGAATACTATTCACAATGCAGGTGGTTTATTCCATTGCGATACTGTGCAAACCATGGGGCACTATAGCTTTGACTTAAGTCAAGGATATGTTGATTTTCTTTGCGGTGCAGGACATAAATTCAATGGACCAAAAGGAATTGGTTTCCTCTATATGAATAAGAAAAATCGTGTTACACCTGAAATTACCGGAGGAGCTCAAGAAAGAGAAATTCGCGGTGGAACAGAAAATGTATACGGTATTGTCGGATTAACCAAAGCCCTTGAAATCAGTTACCGTGATCTTGAAAAGAAAAAAGCACACATTTCGATGCTTAAGGCTGAAATGATTAAAGCTTTACGCGAAAATATTGCAGATATTCAATTCAACGGTGATCCTGAAGGAAATAGTCTTTACACCGTTTTGAGCGTTTCTTTCCCTAAATCAGATGCTGGAAACATGTTGTTGTTCAACTTAGACATTAATGGCATTTCTGCAAGCGGTGGAAGTGCTTGTTCTAGCGGTGCAAATACAGGAAGCCATGTTTTGAATTGTATTTGCCCAGGATCAGAGCGCAACACTGTTCGCTTTAGCTTTGGAAAATACAATACCCTTGAAGATATTCATACTACCATAGAAAAATTAAAAACTTGGTATTAAGCCGAATTTTTTAATTTATTTTTGCAGCCGCAATGCCTCTACTTTACATCACAAGAAAAGAACATTTCAACGCAGCCCACCAGCTTTGGAACAGCAATTGGACTGAGGAACAAAATTTAGCCATATTTGGAAAATGTGCAAATCCGCATTTTCATGGCCACAACTTTGATTTGTATGTTTGTGTGAAAGGTCAACCAAATCCCGATACCGGTTGCGTAATGGATTTGAAAAAACTGAAAGTAATTATCCGCGAGGAAGTAATTGACCACTTAGACCATCAAAACCTTAATCTCGATGTTCCATGGTTATCAGGTCAAATGCCGTCAATTGAAAATATATCAGTTGCCGTTTGGCATAGAATCGCAGCCAAATTACCAGAAGGAGTTCAATTGCATAAAATTACCCTTTGGGAAACACAAAACAACTTCGTAGAATACTTCGGAGAATAATCCTTAAGGCATTATTCTAACAACAGGGTATCTCTTATGGGTTGGCTCATAATACACTGAATTTTTGTAAACAAAATCCAACTGAGCGCCTCCATCTTTGGCAAATGCAAGATCATTTTTGCGTTTTAATTCAAGTTTCTTCCTTAATTCAGGGTTTGCCTTTAAAATTTCGGCAGCCTTATCTTCGAAAACATAGGCACTATACCCTTCTTTTTGTTGCAAAATGCCATCAAAAAAGTTCCAACAGAAATAACTATCCGGTGATTTAGGTTCCAATGTTGCAGCTAAAAATGCAGAGTTTCTAGAATTCACGCGTATCAACCTATCTCCTGCTCTCAAAGCTACCTTCATCATTGTGTCTTTGGTTTTTACTTGTGAATGCAAATAATGTCCCTCATAAGGCTCTTTAACCGTATTGTAATCTACAATGTAACTCACTTTGCAAAGCATAACAGTATCTTCCACGATTGTGTTGTATTTGATATTGTTAAGATCCACCCTTTCCAAGACTTCCTTATATGCATAGGGAATAACATAGGCTTGAGGCATTTCAACCGAATCGGTTGGAATATAATGATTATAATACTTGAGCAAAATAGTTTTAGGTTTTGTTCTATCGTAATACAATCTAGGAAAACCAGAGACTTCACTTGTCTTGTAGCCAAATTCATATCCCAAAAAATCAATCATCTCAAATTTTGATTGATCAAGTTTAAACTGTGTATATGCCAATTGCTTTGATTTGAAATCAAATCCAAAATCAGCCTTTGACCTTGACAAATTCTCTCGAACCTTATCGGAACTTATACAACTAACAAAAGACTCTAAGAATGCCTTTGTGGCATCAACCCTTTTATTAAAAGGTTTTAACATGTGGGTTTCAACTGTAAAACCTATTGTATGATTCAGAGCAGCCCATCCAGTAGCAAATCTTGGAGATTCATAAAAACCAACCAAACCGCTGTCGGGAACTTCTTGCATTGTATTTACATACGGCGATGTTGGATAGCCGATTCTTTTGAGGGACAATTTCAACATTGTATCTACCATCAAAGTATTTTTTACCAAGTACTGAGGTAATTTTTCAACCCTGGTATGAAAGTAAGTGAGTGTATATTGGTAATCTGCACCATTCGAAGTGTGATTATCAATGAAATAATCGAATTTTTCTTTGGCCATAAAACCCACCAAAGTTTTAGCATTGCGGCTATCCATTTTAATAAAATCACGGTTCAAATCTAAGTTTTTGGCATTCCCTCTAAATCCATATTCAACGGGTCCATCTTGATTGGCTCTTGACGTTCCACTTCTATTGATAGTGCCATCAACGTTGTATTGAAGTATGATATAAATGTCGATATTCCTATAAACATCTTTCTCAAACCTCAATTGCTTTGTTAAAATATCCCTAGCAAACATCATGCTCGCGTCTGTCCCTTCTGGTTCACCAGGATGGATATTGTTATTGATCAATAATTTAATTGGGTTACTCTGTTTTTGAGGGATCCTTTTGCCGTATTCAATTCTACCATCCGGAAATACATCTTCGGCATTCATTAAAATCATCCCAGGTAAGATATGAAAACAATAAATTGGCAAACCTGCGTCGCTATTGCCAATGTTCAATAACTCGGTATTGGGAAAAGAACGGTGCAACTTCTTATACCAATTCACCGCTTCGTCATAGGTTGCGGTTTTTGTAAAATTACTTAATTCGTACGGAGTTTTATGATATTCTGGAGATTGATTGTCAATTTCCCCAACATCAACGGAAGGAACAATAAAAACAGGTTGGTTTTTTGTTTTCTTAGAGTTGTTTTTATTTTTCTTAGGCTGACCTATAATAAAAGAAAATTGCACAAAAGCAATTACTATAAGCACCCACTTTTTCATCGGATTCTATCCATGCTTTGAACCAAGCGCTCGTCGTGTCTAATTCCCAAATATGCCAATACTGAAAAAACAAACATCAATAATGGCCAAACAATTTGATATCCCAATGTGGTTGACATAGCATTCATTTCAAACTGATTTTTGGTCATAAAATAATCTACCAATAAGATTGCAAAAAATACAAATGCGCATAAAACCAGAATACCAACGGCCTTCAATTGAAGTTTTCTATTTCCGAATAAAAAGACATTCACAAGCGAACCCAATCCTACTAAAACCAGCAAAATCATATTCAACAACTTGTAACTGTAAACTGGAATTCTACTTTCAGTTGATACTGAAAATTGACTCCAATATTGCATTAAAACAGATTCAGGATTAAAGCCGTTTTTCATCCTAAATTCTGCATATATCGGATTTGAAAGCATCAATAACAATGCAATTGCAAAAATTAAAAATAAATAGAGTGTTTGGATGCGTTGTATCATAATTCAAAGATAAATTTTGTTTAAGTATTTCCTGCTAAAATAATTCTAAATGTTGTTTTTACAAATGGATTGCTCTCCTTTACAAAGATTTGTCCTTTGTGATAATCTTCAATAATGCGCTTCGCCAATGACAATCCCAATCCCCAACCGCGTTTCTTAGTTGTAAATCCCGGCTTAAAAATATCGGTCATTTGATTTCTCTGAATTCCCTTCCCGTTGTCTATAAAATCAATAATTACTTTTTGATTGCGCACATAAACTTTAAATAACAATTCACCCCTTCCTTCCATGGCATCAATGCTATTTTTAATTAAATTTTCAACAACCCAATTGAACAAGTTGACGTTTATTTTGGAGTACACATTGTGATTTGAGAGTTGAACATCAAAATGCACATTTGCACCCGATCTAGTTCGCATATACGCAATTGAATCATGAAGAACTTGATTTAATTCAACTTCCTCAAGAATAGGCTCAGAACCAATTTTAGAAAAACGTTCGGTGATTATTTTCAATCGGTCAATATCTTTCCGCATTTCAACCGGCGCATTTTCAGGAATAATATCCATTTCTAAACACTCAACCCAGCCCATCAAACTCGAAATTGGGGTACCCAATTGATGTGCGGTTTCTTTGGCCAATCCTACCCACACTTGATTTTGTTCACTTCTCGTAGAATATGAAAATGCAAAATAACTCACCAACATGAATAACGCCACAATTCCCAAAACAACATAAGGATAATAGGCCAACTGCTTTAAAACAGTACTCTTGCCATAATAAACTTTATAGACTGTTTTTTCATCAATTGGAATATCTATTGGCTCATTTTCTACTTTGAATTCTTCAATCTTTAATTTTAACTTAGCATCTGAAATTTTATCTTTAGGCCTATCCGATTTTTCAAGATTAATGTGTTGAATCACCCTTCCAGTTTCACTCACCAATATGGCAGGAATGGTGGTATTCGATTGAATAATGGTCAAATGAAACCCGAGATCACCTTCACTATTGGGATCAGATAAAATATGCTCTGCATCAGCCCAAATCTGCATTTTTTTCGTTTCTTCTGCAGCAATTTTATTCACCAATCTTTGCGATAAAAACAACGTAAAAATACTGATCAATACTGCCAAAAGCAATAAAATAATCTTTACAATTCGCTTTAATTCAAATGCATTTATTTTTTGAAATCCAAACTTCATAAAGATTTATTAAAAATTGAATTCATCAACCTATTGAAATCTTTTGAAACATGGTATTCTTTTGCATATAAAAGATTTATATCGCCTTCGAATATTGTATTTTTCCAATTTCCACTAATTGAAAACACTCCATTTCTTAATTTTGGCAAATATTCTGATGATTTAGAATTTGAATAACTCACCCATGTTTTAAACCCAAATAATACATTTATAGTATTTCTCAGCATCAACTGAACAGAAGAATTAAATATTGCAAAAATTAAAGAAACAGGCAATGTGGCAATAATCAAACAAGAAAATAAAATATCAAAAATTCTCTTTCTTCTTTGTTGATGCAATTCGGCAAGTTCATATTTCACTTCAATCGTAAACAATTCACCCGGGTCATTTTTAGAACTTGAACCAATGATTGATTCGCCTTTATCGGGTGCAATTTTCAATTGAATTCCAGATTTCGCAAACTGCGACATGGTTTTCATGATTTCCGAGGCAGCCACGTCTTTACCACTGAAAATCACCAAATTTGATTTGTAAATTTCAATAATTTCAGAAAGTTGGTGAATGCCACCCAAAAAACCTTCAGTTCTATCAGCAGTTGGCAATACCCAACCCAACATATGGTGATTCACTTGGCTTCTATTCAAAAGCTCTTGAATTCGGGTTGCTTCCGTTTCACTACCAACAATAATAATTCGCTTTTCTGAGTTTGCCGTTAGGTTAATTTCACCAAGTTTAAAAAATTGCGCAAGCAATCGAATGAAAAACAATATTCCCAGAGCCCAAGCCGAACCCAAGGCCAAAATAGCCCTAGAAAATTGTAGGCTTTTTGGCATAAATCCATAAACTACAAATAAGGCTATAGCTCCAATAACTGCACCTCTAAGCAATCTTTTACCTTGAAAAGGCTTATCATATCCCCCAGAAATAAAAACAGCAAATAAAACAGCAAATGCATAAATGGGAATATGCACTGCATAATATATTTCCGGATAAAATCCCCTTACAAACTTGTGGTATAATTCCCAATATTTGGCAATTCCCAGATAGCCTAAGTAAATACCAATAAAATCTAATGCGGGTAAGAAAACGGATTGTACCCCTCTGAATAAAACTGCCAAACTTGCCCTAAAATAAATCGCTATTTTTATCCAAAAGGCAAACCAACCCGCCATACGCTGAGAATAGTGTTTTTGAGCAAAAAGCACCATTGCGTTGTAAAAAACTTTTACATAATTCGCTGATTTCTTTTTGGTTGATTCTCCTTTATAATGAATGATGGTAGTATCTGCAAAATATACATTTTTAGATCCACCCAAAGTTATGCGATAGCTTAAATCAATATCCTCACCATACATGAAAAAGTCTTCATCTAACAATCCAACTTTATCAAGCACAGAGCAACGCATCATCATAAATGCACCCGACAAAACATCCACCTCGTGGGTTTCGTTTTCAGGTAAATATTTCATGTGGTACTTTCCAAAGTAACGTGACTTGGGAAACAAAGTAGCCAAACCTGTCATTTTGAAAAATGCTACTTTCGGAGTAGGCAATCCCCTTTTACTTTCAGGTAAAAAATTTCCTTTGCCATCAATCATCCTTACACCCAATCCACCGACATCTTGATGCTCGTCTAAATAATTCAGACATTTCGCCAATGAATCATCTTGCAAAACGGTATCAGGATTTAACAACAAAACGTACTCGCTTTGGCTATCTCTAATGGCCTGATTATTGGCTTTTGAAAAGCCAACATTAATTTTATTACAAATGGTTTTAACCCAAGGAAATTTATCGGCAACCATTTCCATGCTGCCATCAACACTGTTATTATCAACCACCCAAACTTCCGTATCAATATTACTAATAGCCTTTTCCACAGAAACAAGTACTTGCTCTAGGAAGTGCTTTACATTGTAATTTACAATAACAATTGACAGTTTATGCATGAAGTTAAATTGAGTAATTGGTTCGTTGAATTAAACTTCTACCCAAGGTAATTTCATCGGCGTATTCTATTTCACCACCAACGGCAATACCTCGAGCGATACATGTAATTTTCACGGGAAGATGTTGTAATTTTTTTGCAATATAATACATAGTTGTATCACCTTCAACCGTTGCACTCAAAGCGAGTATGATTTCTGCAATTTGATTCTGTGAAACCCGATCAACCAACTTTGAAATACTCAAATCATCGGGTCCAATTCCATCCATGGGAGAAATTAATCCCCCCAAAATATGATACTGACCTAAAAATTGAGACGTAGATTCAATGGCCATTTGGTCAGAAAAATCTTCAACAACACAAATAATATCTGATTGACGCATTGGATTTGAGCAAATTGCACAAATTGGCGTGTCGCTTACATTGCAACAATTTTCACACAAATGCAACTCCGTTTTCAACTTCATTAACGACTGAGCCAACACAGAAACCTCAGACTCTGGGCGCTTTAGCAAGTACATAACCAAACGCAATGCCGTGCGCTTTCCAATACCTGGAAAACCCGACAATGATTCTACTGCTTTTTCAACAATTGACGATGTAAATTGCACAACTGCGAAAATACATCAAACATTATATGTATTTGATTGCGATTACATTTTTTAAATTTAACTTTGCACCAACATGTACATCGAAGTACTTCAAGCTAAAATTCATAATGTCCGTTTAACTCAAACTGAATTAAACTATACGGGCAGTATCACCATTGACATGGACCTAGTTGATGCAGCGGGAATGATTCCTAACCAAAAAGTACTCATTGTTAACAATAACAATGGCGAACGTTTTGAAACATACATTATTGCCGGAGAACGTGGTTCTGGAATTATTGGACTTAATGGCGCTGCAGCAAGAAAAGGCCAAAAGGGTGATGAACTCATTATCATGACCTTTATTTCAATGGAATTGGAAAAAGCTAAGCAGCATCAACCCAACAATATCTTTCCAGACCAATACAACAAACTAACCTAAATCAATTTGAAAAAACATATTTCCACCATCATCATGATTGCTTTAGCAATTGTGGTATTTGCTTTTATTGGATATTCAATGGACCTTAAGTCTACATGGGAATCCATTAAAAAAGCCAATTTCTACATGATTGGTTTGGGTAGCGTTACCATGCTTATTGCTCATTTTCTGCGTGGTTACCGTTGGAATATGCTCACAGAAACAGCAAATATCAAACTCAACCACAGAAGATCATTTTATTCTGTAATGACAGGATATTTGGTAAATACGGCCACTTCTAGAGGTGGTGAAGTTGTACGTTGTGCGTTAACTGCCAAAAGTGAAAAAGCACCAGTTGAAACTTTAATTGGAACAGTCATCACCGAGAGAATAGCCGATTTGGTTTTTATGCTCGTTTTGGGAATTCTTTGCGTTTGTATACAATTTGATCAGTTTTACGGATTTATAAATCAAAATATTTTGACGCCATTGGCAGAAAATCCTATGATAATTGTAATCATTATACTTGCAATTATTGGTGGTTGGTTCATTATTAAAAGAATTACCAAAAATAAAAAAGACAATAAAGATTCACTTTTAGGTCGTTTACTTATTGGTATGAAGAGTATTCTAAATTTAAAAAATCCACTTTTATTTGCAATATTGTCGTTGGCAATTTGGATGGGTTATTGGATTGGAATGTATTTCCAATTGCAGGCTCTAGACATAACCGTGCATTTTAATCTTGCAAACGCTTTGGGAATTTTAATGTTCTCTGCCATGGGAATTATTATTCCAATTCCAGGTGGTGCAGGTGTTTATGGAACAATTGCACTTGGACTTACTTTGATGTATGGCTTACCTACCAAAGAAGCTCAAACATTCTCAATATTCAACATCGCATTTTCAAATATTTTCCATATCACAATGGGCGCCATTTGCTATGGATTGTTGTTTTTTGAAATTCGTAAAATGGAATCCAAAAATGAAATCATCAAGTAAAATTTGGGAACACAATCAAATTGCAGGTGAAATTCAAAACCTAAGGGCAAGCGGTAATAAAATTGTTTTTACGAATGGTTGTTTTGACATTTTACATGCGGGACATGTTCAGTATCTTGAAGAAGCTTCAGAACTAGGCGATTTCCTTATTGTAGCATTAAATACAGATGAGTCTGTTCAACGATTAGACAAGTCTCCTGCCCGCCCATTGCAAAACGAATATTCTAGATGCCATGTTATGGCGTCTCTCGGTTTTGTTGGAGCAGTGGTACTATTTAATGAAGATACACCAAAAGAGATCATTGAAATCATTACCCCAGATGTCCTTGTAAAAGGAGCAGATTACGAAATTTCAAATATTGTAGGTGCCGATTGGGTTTTAAAACATGGAGGCGAAGTCAAAACCATAGAATTTTTGCCAGGATTTTCTACTTCAGCCATTGAAAAAAAGATAATTGCAGCACATAAATTGTGATCTCTTTCCTTCAAATATTATCACTATCTCAAAATTTTTATCTTTTATTTTTATGGCTAATTTCTATACTGCTAATTGGCAAATACTTTTTTTCGTGGTACAAAATCGCTCAGTTTAATTCGACAAACTTCAAAGCCTCTAAAACTCATTCACTCAATGAAAAAGCGCCAAATATTTCGGTGATTATACCTTTCAGAAATGAGGCACATAGAATTATTCCACTTTTAAATTCAATTCAAGAAACTGATTTTGAGGGACAAATTGAGTTTCTATTTATCAACGACCATAGTACAGACAATTCCAGTGAGGTTATTCAGAATCACGATACATTTCGATCAAATAATTGCAAAATAATCAACCTTGAAAACGACAAGCATGGCAAAAAGGATGCATTAGAAATCGGAATTTCAAAAGCAGAAAACGAAATAATTATTACCACCGATGCGGATTGTGTGTTAATGGCTTCTACCCTAAAAACGCTAACAAAAGCATTTATTGAAAAAAATGCAAATATGGGAATTGGACCTGTTTTTTTTAACACAACCAGATTTTCAATCCATCAGATTTATCAAAAAATTGAAAATACCGCATTAATTGCATTGGGATTTTATCAATTTGCGCAAAACAAACCAACCATGGCAAATGGTGCCAATTTGATTTTTAAAAAGTCTATATTTCTAAAATTAAATCCGTTTGAAAATAATAGGAAAATTGCAGGAGGAGATGATATTTTCACTTTAGAAGCCTTTTATAATTTCGATCAAACCAAAGTTATTTCTATTACAGATCCAAATGCGGCTATTTCAACAAATGTGCTTAATAGTTTGACTGAATTATGGAAGCAAAGAATTAGATGGGTTAAAAAAACCGCATTTCAATCAACTTCAAATACTGAAAAATCGCAAAAATATTTGGCTATATTTTTCATGCTATTTTGGGGATTAACAATCATGGCATTGTACTATTCGTACTATGAAATCATGCTTATTCTTTGGATTGGAAAAGTTGCTGCCGACACAATTACCCTTAAAAAAATATTCCAATCCTTTAAACAACCAATTTCAATTTTCGAAATTGTTGTGGCTTCGATTTTTCAAAATATTTTTATACCAATTTTGGGTATTTTTCACCCGTTCAGCAAAACAAATTGGAAACAAAGGGTTTATTCTTAGCAGTCTTATTTCCCTTTTAACATGTAAATCGGCATACAGCCAAATAAATTTAATCGACAGCGCAAACTCAGTAAAATGGCCCTCTGCTATTTCAGGAGATTCATCCAAATTCAAAAGAACCCAATTTGCCGTTTTCACTAATTCAACCAATCCTTTAAAGCATCAATTCCAACTTAATTTCAATAACACACAATCAAAAGTAGCACAATTCAATATTGATCTCACCTCCGAAATAAACCTATCAAGTTCTAATTTTATTGAATTTGGATTCTTAGATTCCACCTCAAACCATAAAATACAAATTCGAATCGGAAATACGCTTGATCAATGGCAATTATTAAAAAACGACACTGTTTTATATCGCGGCCCAGAAAACGAATTTAATGTTTCAAAATTCCATTATGCATTTGAAATCAAAATAAAAGCTGACACCTTGTTTTTGCATAAAATAAATTTACAGTATTCCACTATTACCGTCGATACATTATTGTTATGTATTCAATTTGAAAAAATAAACGCCTATTTGAAAATTCAACAATATGGTACTAGCGCAATTGGAAAAATAAGTTACCATTACCTTTATTTCGGCAGCAATAAAGCGAACCAATCACTTCCTGAAATTTCTAAATTCAGTCAAATTGACAATCAAACTATCATGATTGAATTCAAAAAACCAATCCAGCAAATTGGAAAAACACAATGTAGAATCAATGATCTAAAAATTGATTCTGTATTTTACTTCTCCAATAACCAAGTCATATTGAAAATTTCAAATTTCAAGAGAATTATACACGATTCAATTTCAATAGTACTAACAAATATTCAGGATCTATTTTCAAACAATACAAAAACGTTCCAAATTAAATTGGACTACAAATACATCGACACACCCACTTTTGGCGACATTATCCTTTCCGAAATCATGTCGAATCCAAGTCCATCAAACGGCATTCTCCCCGAAAAAAAATACATTGAAATTTATAACCGCAGTTCAAAATATTTGGCGGCGAATACATTGTACATCTCTGATTCTAAAAATACGGCCAAGCTTCCAATATTTACTATTGAGCCATGTAAATACTATTTAATCATCAATGAAATTGATTCAAATTTCTTTCCGAAAAGCCAAACAATTAAAGTTAAAAGTATGCCAAGCTTCAATATTGAATCCGATTTTATATCACTAAAAAACACAAGAAACGAATATCTTTTTCAATTCGAATATTCACAAAACATGCAGCAATCCGATAAAATTGACGGCGGATATTCCCTCGAAAAAACAAATGTTACCTCTGGCACATTAGAAACAAACAATTGGCAAAGCAATTCAACAACCGGAGGAACTCCTAGCGTTGCAAATAGCAATGACACTATATTCAAAATTGAGCAATTCAAGATAATTGAGTCCTATTTCAAGAATGATACGTTCGTTATTAAATTCAACCACAATACAAATCCAAACAAAATTGGCAAAGCAAAGTTCAAAACCCAAACCGATACCATTAATTTAAACTATTTTCAAAATACAGCCAAGGGATTTTGCAAATGCACTAAGCAAAACTCTGAGAAAATAATTCCAATTCTGCTCGAAGATGCCTTGGGAAATAAAATCCAAAACCCCTTTGTGACTTACAATTCGAACTCTTCAAATTCGAATATTCAATTCAATGAAATATTATTTCGCAATTATGCATACAAACCAGATTTCATTGAGCTCATAAATACCGACACTTCAGCCATTTTTTTAGAAAATATTAACTTAAAAATTTACGATGAATATTTTCAAAACTATAAATCTACCCATGCCTTTAAAAATCATTTTCGTGAATTAATATTACCCAATGAAATATTGGCATTTACAGGCAATTCAAATTTATTAATCAATCAATTTCCTACATCAAACAAAGAAAAAACCATTGAATTAAATGGTTTTCCAAACTTTTCTACGGAGGGTGGATCTTTAATATTAATCAATATAAAAAATGGGATATCAATTGATAAACTATCATTCGACGATAAATACCACAGTCCCAATATTGTAAATTCCATTGGCATCTCACTTGAAAAAAATTCACCACTTGCCGAAAGCAGCGATTATAGAAATTGGCAAAGTGCCATAGAAAACACTGGTGGTGCAACACCGGGTCTTACAAATTCAGTTTTTATTAAGGCAATTGAAAACAATAATTCGAAACACTTCAATATCCCTCAAAAAAGAATAATAAATCAATCATCAATTACACCCTTGCATGTTGAATTTCAATTCCCCCAATCAGGTTACATTTGCAATGCAATTGTCTTTAATAAGTTTGGACAAATTATTTGCGAAAGCATCAAAAACCAACGACTTACGCAACATGGCGTTTTGACAATTTGGCCAAGCAATCATGATCAACTTTTACCAAATGAAAATTATATAATAAAACTTGAAGCTTTCTATCCAAATGGTGACCTTTGCAGAGAAATACATAGATTTACCATTATAAACCAATAAAATTTTGACTATTCAAGAATTCAAAGCAGACTTTCAAGAAAAATGCAGTCCTCATTTTTCCCATGATGAAATTCAAAGCTTCTGGCAATGGTTTAAAGAAAACTTGGAAAGCCTTTCCCATTCAATAGAGATTGAAACTGAATACAAAAAATGGTTAAGCGAATTAATGAGTGGGAAACCAATTCAATACATTTTTGGATATTCATTTTTTCATAAATATTGTTTTGAGGTAACATCTGATACACTGATTCCAAGGCCAGAAACTGAAGAATTGTGCGAATTGATATTAAAAGCAAATCTGAATTCACCTTTAACTGGAATTGATATCGGAACAGGCTCTGGATGTATTCCAATTACTTTGTTATGTGAACGATCAAATTGGGAATTCAAAGCATTAGATATATCTAAAGAAGCGTTAAAAGTTGCTGACAGAAATACTAAAAAATACCAACTTTCGAACAGATTAGCATTGGTGAATCAAAACTTTTTAGAAAACAACCTTTCAGTGAATAATTACGATATCATTGTTTCTAATCCTCCATATATTCATCCCGAAGAGAAAGATTTAATAGCAAACAGAGTTACTCATTTCGAACCGCACATGGCCCTTTTTGTCACAAACAATATTTTAGAATTCTATATTGCTTTGTTTGATTACTTTGCACAAAACACCAATCCAAATGCTCAACTTTGGATGGAAACCCACCAAGACTATTGTGATGATGTAGTTGTGTTATTTAATAAAAAATTTACGGCAAAAAAAATCGAGGATCTTTCAAAAAACCCTCGATTTGTAAATGTTGTGAAATAAAATTACTTTTTAGAAAGGGTAATAACTCCGCCATTATTCAACAACTCACCCGTTTTATATATTTGGGTTAATGTTGTGTAAATTCCTTGAGAGTATCTTTTGGCATCGCTTTCACCGCTTAATAAGAACAACTGATGTATTAATTCTTTAGAAGAAATTTCATTGTTGAAATTACGCATGAAATTCAAAATAATATCCTTCTTTGTTAATTCACCCGCTTTTTTACGTCCCCCACCTTTCCTAGGCTCACCTTTAACCGGGCGACCGCGCTTAACCGCAGGTTTTGCAACTAAAGAAGCCGGTCTGCCAACTGATCTCTTTTTTATAGAACTACCAGTTATCATTTTTTGACGATATTCTTTTGCACGCTCTTTCCAAAGTTGAATTGACAAATCAGATTTGTCTTTAATTTTTGAAATATCTTTTTTATGTTTGGCTTCTAATTTTTCAATTTGTTTTTCAGCCAATTCTTGCGCCTTTTGAATGGCTACCATAACCGCAGCCATTTCATTTTCAAGTGTCTTGAAAATTACACTGTAACCATCGTTACTCGTAGTTCTTTTTGACTTTGATTTGTTTTTAGAACCTTTTTTCCTACCGCGTTTTTTAGGTTCAACTATTTCATTTTTTTGATTCATACTTATTAGAGATTAAAAGAGATTTTAGAATTACAAAAATCAACAAATTAATTCAATAAATTGTTTTCATTATCGAATATTTCCTCACTTTAAACGATAGCAATTGTGTAAATTTATTTCAAAATAAATATATCAAAATATGTAATTTATAAAACATATCATTTTATTTAACAATTACTTAAATTATAATTAAATATCAAACAAACAATGTCAATTATTGCAATTTACTCCCCTTCTGAAAATTAAAAATATTTTTAAAATGACTAAAACCTTACAATTAAAACACGAATCAAATGAACCAAGTTGAATTTAAATGATTTTTGAATTTCTAAAATTTAGCAAGAATGCGCATCCTATTCAATATTCAAACGTATTTTTGCATACATGTTTCTTGAAAATATTCAACATCCCTCCGAAATACAATCTCTCAATGCGGAAGAGTTGATTGAATTATCTGCAGAACTTCGCGAATATATCATTGAAACAATTTTGCATAATGGAGGACATTTTGCAGCCAACCTTGGGGTAATTGAGCTCACAACAGTTTTACTCAAAAACTTCAATCTTAATTCCGATCAGATTGTTTGGGATGTAGGACATCAATCTTACCCTTACAAAGTACTCACCCAACGCAAAGAAGAGCTTAAATCAATTCGGAATATGAATGGAATTTCAGGCTTTCCAAAAATAGATGAAAGCAATTTCGACCATTTTGGAACTGGCCATTCAAGCACTGCTATTTCTGCCGCAATGGGTATGGCGCAAGCTGCAAAAATAAACAATGAACCCAATAGGAATTTCATTGCCGTAGTTGGAGATGGTGCCCTTACTGGAGGAATGAGCTATGAGGCACTGAATAACATAGTAAATAGCAATCTAAACATCACAATTGTACTCAACGACAATCAAATAGGTATAGACCCAAATACTGGAGCTTTAAATCATCATTTAACCAACGATGATTATCCCCAAGTAAAGCAATGGTTCGAATGGTTTGGATTGAATTACAATGGCCCTGTTGATGGGCATAACGTTTATGAATTATTGTCGGCATTTGAAAATTCTAAGTCCATTCAAGGACCAAAAATTATTCATATAAAAACAATCAAAGGCAAAGGTTACCTTCCTGCTGAAAAGGAACAAACCAAATACCATAGCACCAATAAATATGTAAAAATTCAACCAGATGAGAATTCAATTTCAAAAAAATGGCAAGATGTTTTTGGAGAAATTCTCGTTGAATTAGCAACACAAAATACCCATATTGTTGGTATTACTCCTGCCATGCCAAGTTCTTGTGGCATGCAAAAAGCAATGGATATTTTCCCAGGTCGTTTTTTCGATGTTGGAATATCAGAACAACACGCAGTAACTTTTGCTGCAGGTTTGGCAACCCAAGGCAAAATTCCTTTTGTAAATATTTACAGCACATTTTTACAACGTGCTTACGACCAAATTATTCACGATGTTGCCCTTCAACATTTACCCGTGGTTTTTTGTATAGACCGCGCTGGATTGGTTGGCGAAGATGGACCAACGCATCACGGCGCATTCGATATATCCTTTTTAAATTGCATTCCCAATATTGAAATTTTTGCACCCAAAAATGCGCAAGAGTTATACAACAACATGAGATATGCTGTTTCAGCAGGAAAGCCTATTGCAATTCGATATCCAAAAGGATTTGTAAAGAACGATGAATGGTCCTCGGAAAACATAACGAAAACCGAATCTATAATTGTAAGCAACAATAAAATTTTGGTGATCTCAACCGGTATTACAAGCAATTTTGTAGAAACCGCGAAAAGCAAAACTTCTATTTCTTTCGATTCATTACATCTTAATCAAATTAATCCAATTCCTGATTTCAACTTTTTACAATATTCCAAAATAATTACTGTTGAAGATGGTTCTATTATTGGGGGATTTGGGCAATCCATAAAAATGCATCATTCTAATTTCAAGGGAAGCTGGTTAAATTTAGGAATACCAGATCAATTTATCCCTCATGGAAATAATGAAAACTTGTATGAAATGGCAGGATACGGAATAGATTCAATCGTTTCGGCTATTGAATCAGACTACTAACCCAATTATCCATAATTTTTTGACCCATTGGCGTCAAAACACTTTCCGGATGAAATTGAACTCCCATTATTGGCAATTCTTTGTGCTGAATGGACATGATTTCACCTTCACAATGTGCCAAAATTTCAATGTTTTCAAATGACTTAACGGTTTGTTCAACTATCAGAGAATGGTACCTACCCACCGCAATTGGCGATAGCATTTCGCTAAAAACACCAACCCCGTTATGTGTAATTTCAGACGATTTACCATGCATCGGAATTTTGGCGTGCTTTAAGTTCATTCCAAAGTATTCTCCAATTGCCTGTTGTCCCAAACATACTCCCAAAATAGGAATTCTCGCATCAATTAAAACTGGTAAAAACGACAACAGCTCACCAGATTGCACAGGCGTATTAGGGCCTGGCCCTATTAAAACACCGTCGCATTCTAAAATTTCAGATTGAAATTCAAACAATTCACGGTTATGAAACACCCTTGTTTTGGCACCTGCATTCTCAAGATAATGCACCAAATTAAAGGTAAAACTATCGAAATTATCTATAAAAGCTATGGTCACACCGAGAACTTTTTACTGATACCGGGCACAAAATCCTTTAAATAAAAAGGCTCAAAATATGCCACATTTTGAAATTGCTTGTTTTGAAATAATTTACTTGCTTCAAAACATAGTTGATTCGCAAATGGACCAAATAAAACTACCTTAGGTTCTTTTTCAATAATGCGAACCGCTTTGTCATTGGAATTTCCTATAAATCCAACTTCCTGCCAGTTCTCTTCTGTAATTAAATTGTCCAAAATTTTGGCTTCAACTTTTGCAACAGAATTTGGCACTTCCAATCGCTTCATAAAAACTTCATCGCGACGAGCATCAATCATTGCGTACACTATTTTTAAATCAGAATGTTTAGAAAACAAATATTGCCCCATGGCTTCAAAAGCATCGATTGCCAATAGCGGTATATTTTTGGCATAACACAATCCTTTTGCCAAACTAACGCCAATTCGAAGCCCTGTATAACTTCCTGGTCCTTGATTAACACCAATTGCGAGTAATTCAAGTGATTGTTCAGTAAACCAATCCAAAGCATTATTAACCAATACAGGAAGTTGCTCTGAATGACTTTGAAAAACATCGGCATGTTTTTCAAATTGCACATTTCCTTGCAAATCACAAATTGCAACAGAGGGAAAATCAGCCGAAGATTCAATGATAAGAATCACATTGCAAATATAGGGAAAACCCCTTTTGGCTTTGCCCTATTTTCAATACCTTTGTAATACAAAATAAAGCTATGACAAAAGAAGTGTATATCGTAGGTGCAATGCGCACACCCCTTGGCAGTTTTAACGGATCTTTGGCTTCAGTTTCTGCCACCAAACTTGGTGCAGTAGCAATCAAAGCTGCGTTGGAACAAGCAAACATCAGTCCTGAAATGGTTCAAGAAGTTTTAATGGGTAGCGTTTTACAAGCTGGTTTGGGTCAAGCTCCAGCAAGACAAGCTGCAAAATTTGCCGGTATTCCCGACAATGTTCCTGCAACTACAGTAAATAAAGTTTGTGCGAGCGGAATGAAAGCAATTGCTCTGGCTGCTCAAAGCATTCAACTTGGATACGCCGATGTGGTTGTGGCCGGTGGAATGGAAAATATGAGTCAAGTGCCTCATTACTTACCGGGTTCTCGCTCTGGTTACAAATATGGCAATATCAATATGCTTGATGGCATTATTACTGATGGATTAACTGACGTTTACAGCCAAACACTGATGGGTACTTGTGCTGAAATGTGTGCCGATGAATATAATTTCACCCGTGAAGACCAAGATAATTTCGCTATTGAAAGCTATAAGCGTTCCGCAAAAGCTTGGGCTGAAGGAAAATTTGCAAATGAAATTGCTCCTGTTACTGTTCAAACTCGCAAAGGTGATGTGATTGTTTCAGAAGATGAAGAATATAAAAGCGTAGATTTCAATAAAATACCAGGCCTAAGAGCTGTTTTCAAAAAAGATGGCACTGTTACAGCCGCTAATGCAAGCACAATGAATGATGGTGCGGCTGCTCTTGTTTTGGTAAGTGGTGAGAAATTAAAAGAATTGGGATTAACTCCTTTGGCTAAATTGATTGGCGCTGCAGACGCAGAGCAAGCTCCAGAATGGTTTACGACCACTCCAAGTAAGGCACTTCCAATTGCCGCACAACGTGCAGGTATTTCTGTAGCAGATTTAGACTATGTTGAACTAAACGAAGCATTCGCTGTTGTTGGTTTGGCTAATAATAAATTATTAAACCTTTCTGCTGACAAAGTGAACGTAAATGGCGGTGCAGTTTCATTAGGACATCCATTGGGTGCTTCTGGTGCAAGAATCATTGTTACCCTTATCAATGTTTTGAAACAAAACAACGGTAAATTTGGTGGCGCTGGTATTTGCAACGGCGGTGGCGGTGCTTCTGCAATGGTTATCGAAAATTGTTAATTTTTTACATCCCTCAATAAATTCATTCATATTAACGTTATAATGAATATGTTGCGATTTAAGTTTTTACTCCTTTTGTTTTTTGCATCTTTCTTGCAATTTAATACAGCGTTTTGTCAAGAATTTATTGCTCCACAAACACTAGAAAAAAATATACTATCTATTAATTTAAAGCCACTCTCGGCACCCACAGATGCCGAGAGAATTAAGGCTTCTATTGAAATACAAGATCAACTTCTTGAGGGATTATTAAATCCCATTTCATTTTCATATCCGTTTGATTCTCTCAAGTTTACAACGATTGCTATTGCTAGTCATAAAGATGCAGATTGCCGTATTTTCACTTACAATGCCATATTGCAAAATGGCAAATTCATGCATTTCGGTGTCATTCAAAGGAAAATAAAAAAGCAAATGAGAACATTCATTCTCATTGATACTTTAGAAACAATTGCCAAAGATGCCGAAGAAGAAACTTACACCCTTGCAAAATGGCCTGGTGCTTTGTATTATCAAATGCAGCCATACAAATACGATGGCAAGAGTTTAATTTTATTGATGGGATTTGATGGACATAACAACCAGTCAAACCGCTCAATGCTCGACGTGCTTTATTTTGAAGATGGAGAACCCCTTTTTGGCTATCCACTTTTTAGAGATGGAAACGATGACCCGAGTGCTTCAAGTAGGGTAGTTTTCGAGTATCATAAATCTGCACAAATGGTATTGCGCTTTCAACCTGAAGACAAAGTGATTGTCATGGACCATCTTGGACCAGCCTATGAAAAAGTGAGAGGAAACAAAGCCTATTACATTCCAACTGGCGATTATGATGGTTATCCATTAAATGGAAAAACCTTGGTAAAAAAGACAATGTCATCAATGAATTTTGGACAAGATCCAAAACCATTGGATCCAAAAACGCTTGCTTTACCCGAAGATTTAACACCTCCCCCTGATGAACCTTCAGACAAACCTGAAGAAGTTAAACCAACAAAGGAGCCTAAAAAATCAGAGTCCAAAACAAGTAAGCCAGAAGACAAGAAGCCAGAGCCTAAAACTGATTCAAAGAAAAAGGATAAAAAGAAAAAATCAGATGATGACGATGATGACGATGATGATGATGACGACGAAGATTAATTCCAAAAACTTCGAATCACATTCATTTTAGCTTCAGTTTCTAACCATTCTTTTTGCACTTCACTGCCGCTGTTTACACCACAACCAGCAAAATACAAATGTTGATTTTGGGTAATTTTCGCACAGCGCAAATTCACCGAGAGCAATAATTTATGATTTGTTTTGGGACCAATAAATCCCGTGAATAATTCACGGTTGTGTAATTCATTCTTTAGCAACCATTCTACAGATTCTTTTTGAGGATATCCCCCAACTGCAGGAGTAGGGGAAATAGCGTTAACCAATTTCAACAATTGAGAAGCTTCTAACTTTGCCTTAAACCCACTTTTTAAATGCCTCAATTTGCCGCTGGTTGATTCATTGATTGTAGTAGGTTCAATTTGTCCAATTGAATATTTTTGTAAAGTTTCATGTATAAATTTACTTGTAACACTTTGTTCCAATGCCTCTTTTGCCGACCACTTATCGTTTTCGTTAACCAAAGTTCCGGCCAAACTCATTGTCTGAACACTATCATTTTCGTAGGAAATCAATGTTTCAGGAGTAGCACCTATCCACATACCAAACTCCGACGTATAAACCAATGAAACAAATGCATTCTGATGATTTTCAAGAAGTAATTGGAACCAATTAGCAATTTTTTCAATATCAAAATTTTCACTTGTTGCATCAATCCTACTCGCCACTGCCTTTTCGAAGTTCCCCAATGCCAATTCATTTTGAATTGATAAAACTGCAATTTCAAATTCATTGTAGATTGTTGACGAAAATTGAGTTTCACTAACTTGAAATTTAAAGTCCCTCAAAAAATCAAGAACCTGATTTTCAGTTATTGATTCAATATCTCCAGAAATGCACCAAAGTTCATCTGATTTTGCCCACGGCGATAGAATAAATCCTTGCGATAAATTTCGAAATTCTATATTCTTCGGTAATTTCTCACAACTACCTTGACATATGTATATTTGATTGTCACTGGCTTCTCTATAAATGGCAAATGAAATTTCCATTTCAACTAATTGCAATCACTGCCATATTCATTGTTCCTTTACATACCAATTTGCCTTCTGCTTGAAAAATTGAAACTTCCCAAACTTGACTTTTCTTACCAATATGAATAGGAATTGCGTTGGCTTCAATCCATTCTCCTTCTTTCACCGGACGAAAATGATTCCCTGTAATTGACTGTCCCAAGGCAACTTCTTTTTCTCTATCTAAAATCAAATTAGCCGCCATACTTCCCAAAATTTCAACAACTGCCATAGAGGCACCTCCATTTAACATACGCAATGGTTGACAATTAGAAGCATCAACCAACATTTTTGCTTTTAACGCATTTGCAGTAATTTCTGTAAAAACCAACCCAATAGCAGTTGACATGGTGTTTTCACAGCGCTTGTTTAAAGCTTCTATGCTTATATTTGCAGTATCAAAAATATTGGCCATCATTCATGCAAAATTCACTCACAATGAGCAAAAAAACAATTTATTTAATTCGACATGGTCAAACAGATTTCAATAAACAAGGAATTGTGCAAGGTTCTGGCGTTGATTCTTCTTTAAATGATGAGGGACATGCTCAAGCGAGGAAATTTTTTGAAGCATATCACCACATAAATTTCGACAAAATTTATGTTACAGAACTACAAAGGACCCACCAAACAGTGGCCCCCTTTGGGCAAAAAAACATTCCTGTAGAAATTGTACCCGAGTTTAATGAAATAAACTGGGGAATTTTCGAAGGGAAATTGCCCACCCCAGAAAATACCAAAACCTTTTTGCAAATATTGCAACGATGGCGCAATGGTGAATTAGACCATTGCATTGAGAATGGCGAAACTCCTTTAGCGATGTTTGAACGACAATCAAAAGGACTCAGCCGAATTCTTGAAAATGAAACGGAAGATACAATTCTAATTTGCATGCATGGTCGCGCAATGAGAAGTTTCTTATGTTTACTTACCGGAGCAGAATTACAAAAAATGGACGATTTTGATCATGCAAATGTTTGTTTATACAAATTGGAGCAAAAAGAGGGCAATACTTTTGAAATTATTTTGAGCAATTATCAAGAACATTTAAATTGACAACATGGATAATATAACTATCACAATAATAGATAGAAATGGCGTGGCTCAAAACTATGATGCTCCCACCGACATGAATATGAATTTAATGGAATTTTGCAAAGCTGTTGAACTTCCGGTAAAAGGCGAATGTGGGGGAATGGCAATGTGTGCCACGTGTCAAGTTTATATAGAAAGCGACACCCAACTTCCGGAGCGTTCAGAATCCGAATTGGATATGTTAGATCAAGCATTTTTTGTGAAGGATAATTCACGTTTGGGTTGTCAAATTCACCTTAACCCAAGCTTAGAAGGACTTATTGTAAGGATTGCACCTGAAATTGATTAATTTTTTTCAAATATTCTTGACTAAATAAAAGATTCATCGTATATTCGCACTCCTTTTTAGCAAAGCAATGGCAAATCATAAATCCGCAATTAAAAGAATCAGAGCCAATGAGGCTAAGCGTGAGCTCAATAAATATCAGCACAAAACCGCGCGTAACATAATCAAATCTATTCGTAAATCAACTGACAAAGCTGAAGCTTCTACATTGTTGATTAACGCAATTAGCGCTCTAGATAAATTAGCAAAGAAAAACGTTATTCACAAAAACAAAGCAAGCAACTTGAAATCAAGTTTGCAAAAGCATGTGAATGCATTAGCATAAAATTAAAGTTATTTTTTTCATACAAAGTAAAGACGGTTTATCCGTCTTTTTTTGTTTTACTATATTTCAAATTTGACAAATCCTTTAAATTTGTCAAATTCACTTTACCTTAAATATTTATTTTAAGTGGTATTGTATTCCAATCATCAACCCACAACCATAGTTTCTTGACCCAGGAATATACTTTACAACATCTACCAAACCAGCATCATAGATAATTGATGCCATGTAAGAAAAATTATTTTTTGTAGGATACTCAATGTTAAAGGCACCATTAAGTCCCCAATCAGCTTCATGTACATTCATTGTAAAGTCTCTCGTTGATTGTGGATCACTCAGCAATCGTTGTGTCGTATTTAATCGATACGCGCCATAAATACCAAATTGAAAAAAGCAATGACTTTCCTTAAAGCTGCCTAACGGAAATTTAAGAGAAATTGGCAACCTTATATATTGAATATCAATTGAATTTTCATAACTACCCATATATGAAGATAAAGGATCAATTGTAATCGGCGATATTTGCAAATAACCTTTTTGCAAATAGGCCAATCCAAATAACATTTGTATTTTATTATTCAATGTTGTTTGATAGGTAAAGGATACGTTAGCGCCTGGCTTTAAACTAACAGTTTCCGTCTGTGATAGCAAATTTAGCGCACCACCTATTTGAATACTGAAACTATTTTGACTAAATAATAGATTGGAGAGACTTAACAATAATATGATGATGTAATTTTTCATGTAAATATTTTTTATATTAGAATTGAACAATAGATTAAGTTAAAAATGGCTCCAACTTTACCAACGAAGTTGGTCCCAGACCATGAGCGTTTACTAATGATTCCCGTGAAATTTAACCCAAATCTAACAAAGAATACACATTTAAACGAATGAGAGCTCTCAATGCAGGCTTTGACAAATTAAGCGCTAAAATTCTAGCATCCAGCTTAGATATTTCGATTTCCAAAAAGCTTTTTGCATCAACATTCGTGTTCAACTCGCATTGTTTCATATTTTAACCTAATACAATTAAGCAAAAATGCTAAAATAATTCGAAATTATAATAGAACGATTAATAAATAGCATAAAAAAAGCCATTGAAGAATCAATGGCTTTCAGAATATCATTAAATAGTTGCTTATTTCACTAATGTACCCACAGACTCGCCATTCATTAATTTAAGCAAGTTTCCTGGAGTATTTATATCAAAAACTACGATGGGTTTATTGTTTTCTTGGCATAAAGTAATTGCTGTCAAATCCATCACTTGCAATCCCAAATCATATACTTGTTTAAAAGAAATTTCATTGTATTTAACCGCATTTGGATTCTTTTCAGGATCAGAATCATAAATACCGTCAACACGAGTACCTTTTATAACCAAATCAGCTTCAATTTCAACAGCGCGCAAAGAAGCAGCAGTATCAGTTGTAAAGTATGGATTACCTGTACCCGCTCCAAAAATCACAACCCTACCCTTTTCTAAATGGCGCATTGCCCTGCGGCGGATAAATGGTTCACCAATTTGTTCCATTTTAATTGCCGATAACAAACGCGTAGTCATACCAAACTTCTCAAAAGAACCTTGAATAGCCATGGCATTCATCATTGTTGCCAACATACCCATATAATCGCCGGTTGCCCTATCAACAACCCCGCCTTGAGCACCTTGCACACCTCTGAATATGTTTCCACCACCAATCACAATTGCCACTTCCACACCGGCATCAACAATTGACTTAACTTCCTTTGCGTATTGTTCCAGCACAGAAGGATCTATACCGTATTGTTGACTCCCTAAAAGGGCTTCACCGCTTAATTTGAGTAGGATTCTTTTATATTTCATATTGTTCAGTATTTGCCAAAAAAAATCCCCCGAAATTCGGAGGATTTTTTTAATATTTTAAAATTATTATCCGAGTTGAACTCTTCTAAATTGTTTAATAGTTAAACCAGCTTCCGTGTCTTGCAACATTTTAGCAACAGTTTTGCTACCGTCTTTTACAAATTCTTGATTCAACAAGGTAGAATCTTTGTAAAATTTCTCAAGTTTACCCATAGCAATTTTTTCAATCATTGCTTCAGGTTTTCCTTCTTGACGGGCTTGTTCTTTACCAACTTCAAGTTCACGTTCAATTGTAGAAGAATCTACTCCGTCACGGTCAACAGCAACTGGATTCATTGCAGCAATTTGCATTGCAGCGTCTTTACCAGCAACCATATTCGCATCTGAAGGAGCGTTATTCATTTCAACCAACACACCCATACGATTTGCACCGTGAATGTAGGCTACAACATTTGAACCTTCAATTAATTCGTATTTAACTACGTCGATTTTTTCACCAATTTTAGCAACTTCATCAAGCAAACGCGCTTCGATAGTGGCATTACCCATTGGAAGGGCTTTCAATGCATCTAAAGTTGCAGGTTTGTTATTCAAAGCAATTTCAGCAACTTCTTTAGCAAAAGCTACGAAGTTTTCGTTTTTACCAACGAAATCTGTTTCGCAACTCAACACTATGATTACACCAGTAGTTGAATCAGCAGAAGTCAATGAAATCACTGCACCTTCTGTTGCGTCCCTATCGGCACGTTTTGCTGCAATTTTTGCGCCTTTTTTACGTAAAAAGTCAATTGCACTTTCAAAATCGCCACCTGTTTCAGTCAAAGCAGCTTTACAATCCATCAGACCTGCACCAGTTACTTGGCGCAATTTGTTAACGTCTGAAGCGGTTATAGTTGTCATATTCTGTTATAAATATTAGATTAAATTATGCTTCAGCAACAACCTCTTTAGGAGCTTCTACTTTGTTTTCTTCTTCAGATTTCTCACGTTTGCGTTCAGCAGTACCTTCTAAGATAGCATTCGCCAATTCAGAAGCAATTAATTGAATACTTTTAGAAGCATCATCATTACCTGGAATTGCGTAGTCTACTTTAGTAGGATCAGAGTTTGTATCAACCAACCCGAAAGTAGGAATATTCAAACGAACTGCTTCAGAAACTGCAAGATGTTCTCTTTTCACGTCAACCAAGAAAATAGCACCAGGAAGTTTAGTCATATCTTCGATACCACCAAGCATTCTAGCCAATTTAATTTTTTCACGATCAAGCATTAAGCGTTCTTTTTTATTGATACGTTCGAAAGTACCATCGTTCGCCATTCTGTCGATTATTTGCATTCTTTTAATGCTTTTACGAACAGTTTGGAAGTTAGTAAGCATACCACCTAACCAACGTTCAGTTACGTAAGGCATTCCAGCACGTTGAGCCTCTTGCATCACGATTTCTTTTGCTTGTTTCTTAGTTGCCACAAATAAAATGCGACGACCAGATTTAGCAATATTTTTAATCGCTGCTTTAGATTCTTCTAATCTTGCCTCTGTTTTTTTAAGATCGATGATGTGAATACCATTCTGTTCCATAAAAATATACGGAGCCATTCTAGGATTCCATTTGCGGGTAAGGTGACCGAAATGTACACCAGCATCGAGCAAATCTTGTTGAGTATAAGCCATTTTGATAATTAACGTTTTGAGAATTGGAAACGCTTACGCGCTTTCTTCTGACCACTTTTCTTACGTTCTACAACACGAGAATCACGTGTCATAAAGCCCGCATGACGCAATACAGGTTTGAATTCAGCATCTATTTCTACCAAGGCCTTAGAAATACCTAAACGAATAGCTTCCGCTTGTCCGCTGATACCTCCTCCACGAACATTTACCATAACGTCATACTTGTTGTCGTTTGAGGTAAGTGCAAATGGCGCTTGTACAGATGTTTGATGCCATGCCAAAGGAAAATAAATTTCCAATGTTTTATTATTAACAGTAATTTGCCCGCTTCCCTCCTTGAGGTAGACTCTCGCCACTGCGGCTTTTCTTCTGCCTGAGTTGTTTATCATAATTCTCAGTTATCGAATTTTAATTCTTTTGGTTGTTGTGCTTCATGTGGATGAGTAGTTCCTTCATAAACAAATAAGTTATGAAACAACTTTCTTCCTAAACGATTTTTAGGCAACATGCCTTTAATCGCCATTTCGATTAATTTCTCCGGTCTTACATTTTTAGCAAGGGTGCTACGCTGACCACCTGGGTATCCAGTATGGCGCAAGTATTCCTTGTTATCCATTTTTTGTCCGGTTAATACTACCTTCTCCGCATTGATAACAATAACATTGTCACCACAATCTACGTGTGGGGTAAAACTTGGCTTGTTCTTGCCACGAATGATCATTGCAATCTGAGACGACATACGTCCCAAAGTTTGACCGTCGGCATCTACAACATACCAGCACTTAGTGGCTGTTGCTCTGTTTGCCGAAATTGTTTTATATGTACTCAGTGGGTTCACTTTACGTAACGCTTAATTCTTATTTGGGGTTGCAAAAATAGTAATTATTTTCTTGGATAACAAGATATCCACAAACTTTTTTTATGAGATATTAAATTAGACACTAAAAAATGATTTTTATTTTCATTTTTTAAAGTGCAACAAATTGACTACCATTCATCTTCTTCAGGACGATATGGTTCACGCAATGCATAAGTAATTGCTGTAACCATGTCCTTAACCTCTCTGTCTGAGGCTAAAAGGAACTTATCGGTTGCCTCATATCCACGTTTTACGCGCATATAATACTCATGGTAAGTTTTGGTTGGGTTACCTACCAAGCCTTCACCAGTTTGTAAATGTACAAAGTTTCCAAATTGATATTTGAAACGAGAATCTTGGAATCTTAAACAAACTTTATATTCCATCATTCCTTTTGCCGCTTTGTTGTATCTTCCATTAATCACGACCATTGGCAAAGTAACTTTCACAGTTATATGATGACCAATCTTTTCATCCAATATCATTTTTTTCAAAACAGACTTACCGTACTTTTTTGATAAATACTTTTTTGCTCTCCAATACAATGAATCAGCAGTACATAAACTGCAATCCTCATTCTCAACAATGCCTTCGTAAAAAATGATTTCACGCATGGTATCGTATGGAGGCACGAAACGTACATATGGAATTTTTTTAAGTGATGAACTGTCAATCTTAGCAGTATCTACCGAACCACCCATATCCCACTGCGCACTCAGATCTCCTCCGATTGCCAATAATAATCCCAATACAAAAACCTTGAAATACTGCTTCAAGTCTTTCTTCGCTATATCTTTTAAATTGTTCAATTTTATACTTGTTTTTATTTTAAAAAGTGCGAATATAATTCCCACGGGCATTATTTACATAAATCTTTTGCAAATTGCTTGCCGAGTGTCCTAAATATACTGCGTTTGACAATGTAAAACGCAAAAAATAGGATTTTATTGTAAGGGTGCTTTAAATCTTCCTTTACTGAATATTCTACCTGCAGGTTTTCCTTTTCTCATTTCCTTCTGAATTTCTTCAGGTAAATGAATTGTTTCTTGGCATTTTTCACTACAACAAAGCTCATATTTTGCAGCACATTCATTGCATTGAATAAATAACAAATGACAACCTACATTGGCGCAGTTAATATGCACATCTGCAGGCTCGCCACATTGATGACAAGATGAAATTACATCATCGCTCACTCGTTCATGCAAACGTTGATCAAAAACAAAATTAACGCCCTTAAATTTGTTTTCTAATTCCTCTGAGCGCACTTGATTCACATAATTAATAATACCACCTTTTAAATGATAAACCTCATTGAATCCATTGTGCTTCATCCAAGCACTGGCCTTTTCGCATCGAATGCCTCCAGTGCAGTACATTAAAATGGCTTTGTCTTTATTGTCATTGTATTCATCAATAACCAATTTTAACTCTTCTCTAAAGGTATCAGCGTCGGGACAAGTTGCCCCTTCAAACCTACCCACTTCGCTTTCATAATGATTGCGCATATCAATCAACACTGTATTAGGGTCATTTAGCTTCTCATTCCAACCATTCGCTTCTAAATATCTTCCTGTATTGCTTGGATTAAATGTAGGATCATCAATACCATCGGCAACAATTTTAGATCGTACTTTAACATCCAATTTTATGAAGGACTTTTGACGTTCTTCAATTGCCACGTTTAACCGAATATTATTCAAGAAATCAATTGCATATAGGCCCTGTTTAAATCCCTCAAAACAAAGTGATGGCATTGCTATTTGGGCATTAATGCCTTCATTTGCAACATATACCCTACCAACCACTTCAAATGGCTGCCAAGCTAAAAAAAGTTGATTTCTAAAATCCGTTGGATTTTCAATTGAATGATAACAATAGAAGGAGACTGTAGTATATGGACGCTCATCTGCATCCATTTTACGTTTTAACTCCTCCCTACTAACAATGTTTCGCAATAACATGGTGGGGACGTTTGAGTTTAAGAGTGAATATTACTCCACAAATATAAGAAAAAACATAAAAATAATTAAACAAAAAAGGAGCCCTATAAAGGACTCCTCTTCTGATATTTAATTTAGTTTAGTTGTTTAAACTTAGTGACGAACAACCATTTTGGTGTTCAAGTTTTTAGAACCAGATTGAACTGATACCATATACATTCCTTCGCTAAGGTTAGCAACACTAATTTGTGCTTTACCATTAACCAAAGAACCGTTGTAAACGATTTGACCTTGCGCATTGGTTACAACAACATTTGCTTTTTCAGAAGCCATTGCACCAACGTTGATATTGAACATGTCGTTCGCTGGGTTAGGATACAAGTTGATACCTTGTTCAACTGCTTCAACACCAGTTAAAACAATTGGGAAAGTTTCAGATTGCAATACTTCTTTGGTAGTAGCATCTTGTACGAATATAACTACAGCCAAATCATCCCAAGTTTCAATGCTATTTTCAGTAGCATGATTGATGTGATTAGCCGCTTGACCGTCTAATGGCAAACGATAGTTACCATTAAATGTAAAGTTCAAAGATTTAGAAACAGCAGTGCTTTTTGTCATCGGCAACAAAGCCAAACCTGTGCTTGAAGGCATCATTTTTTTCATTACATCTTCAAACTGTTTTTCACCATTGGTTTTCTTATTAGCGAAAGTTGTTCCTTCTGTAATTACAGCAAATAATTTCAAATTGTTTGAAGTAAAGTTTACCAACGGATTCAAGTTAATATCTGCAGTAACTTTATTTTTCCATGTCAAGTTAACAGCACCTGTAATTTCTAAGAAAGCAGGTTTAGCATTGAATTGATCATACAAAGCATTTGTGAATGAAGCAGCGTTACCATCCCATCCACCGTCAACTTCCATTCTAGGAACAGAGTTAATATTGTAGAAAGATACTCTATCACGTACTTCTTGAGTACAATATGGATCACCAGTACTAGGCCAGTTTACTTGATATTTAATAGTAGAGTGCTGAGTTAAACCAGTAGTAACTTTCAAATAGTTAGCGTTACCAGCAACACAAGGACCACATGTAGAAGAAGTGAAAATTTCATTTAAAATTTTGCGAGGAGCAATTTTATCAACGACATTTACAGTTAATGTAGCTGTATCATTTTTTGAATTTTCATCTGCAACACCGTTCAAATTTGAAGCCCAAATTTTCAAAGTATAAGTACCAACAGCAGTTGGAGTCCATGAAATAGGAGAACTTAATTCTTGGGTTGCAAAAGTAGAAACAGCAACAGAAGAAGCTGCACCGGTAATAGCTGCACCACCGTTAATTGAGTAATTCACATCAGCAGTAGTGATTTTATCTGTACCGTTATTAAAGAAAGTTGCTTTGCAAACGTATGGAGCTTGATTCAAAACCAAATATGGGCTCAAAGTTACTTTTACACCAGACAAATCTTTTGCTGGTTGATTACCTGGTAAAAATTGATAATAGCTATTATCAGCAGCGGTGAAAATATTTGCAGTAATTTGTTGTGCACCTACGTTTGGAGAACCAGCAACAGTATAAGCAGTAGTACCATTCACTTGGATACCCAAAGACATTTTCACGTTGTTCGTACATAAATTACCTGCAGAAACACATAATGTTTTCATATCAACAATATAAATATTGTTGGTAGTTTCTTCTAAAACAATTGCCCAATAAGTCCAACCGTCATTGATGTTTGCTTCATCAAAGAAGTTAAACCAAATCCAGTGTTGACGTTTTCCAGGTGTACCATAAGTTTTGGTCATAACCGCACTTTGATAAGTAGTAGTACCACTTACAACACTTTGTGGTTTGATACCCAATACACAAACTGATTTATCAGGAATTTGCGCAGAAGGCAAAGTCAAGTTAGAAAATGCAGTTGGGATAACTGTAGGAGTGCCAGCGTCAAAAGAAATTGTTCCAAAATTACTTGGAGTGTATTTAGTTACAGCAGTACCATTAAAACTGAATGCAAATGGAATTGTTTGTTCAGCGCTGTAAGAAGGAGTAGCAGTAGCATCGCCATTCCAAATATTTGACCAGCCAGAATTGTTGGTTGAAGGATATGGATTTTCTCCATCCGGATTAACACCACCTGGATTTTGTCCAGCGTTCAAAAAGGGGATATTATAGTATTGCGCATTAGCAACTTGCCCCGCACAAAACAATCCCACCAATAGTAATAATTTTCTCATAGTTTTCGTTTCTTAAAACACAAATGTAACAAAATTTTACATTTAGTTAAAAAAAAATTATCACAGAGTAACTAAATGACTGTCGGAGTATTCGTCAACAATTTTGTTTAAAATAGATTGAATTTCTAGTACATCTTCACTTTGAACCAATTTCATCCGAAATTCTTTAAAATGCGACAAGCCCCTAAAATAATTGGCATAATGCCTTCTCATTTCAACAATGCCAACCCTTTCCCCTTTCCATTGTATGGATTTTTCAAAGTGGGTAGTACAAGCATTTACTCTTTCTTGCATGGTAGGTCCAGCCAACAATTCGCCAGTTTTCAAAAAGTGTTTAATTTCTCTAAAGATCCAAGGATGACCAATACTTGCCCTGCCAATCATAATTCCATCAACACCGTACCTATTTTTATATTCTAGCGCTTTTTCGGGGGAATCAATATCGCCATTGCCAAAAATCGGGATATGCATTCTTGGGTTATTCTTTACCTCGGCAATTAAAGACCAATCGGCTTCTCCTTTATATAACTGCACTCGAGTTCTTCCATGAATCGTTAATGCTTTAATGCCAACATCTTGCAAACGTTCGGCTACATCAACAATATTTTTGGTGCTATCATCCCACCCAAGCCTAGTTTTTACAGTTACCGGCAAATGTGTGCATTCTACAATTGCCTTGGTCATTGCCATCATCTTGGGAGGATTGGTCAAAATACCAGCGCCAGCACCTTTGCAAGCTACTTTTTTTACAGGACACCCGTAATTAATGTCTATTAAATCGGGATTGGCTTTGGTTGCAATTTTGGCAGCTTCAACCATTGAATCAATTTCAGATCCAAATATTTGGATACCAATTGGACGTTCATATTCAAAAATGTCTAATTTTTGGACACTTTTCGCGGCGTCTCTAATGAGTCCCTCACTACTAATAAACTCAGTGTACATAAGGTCTGCGCCGTTTTCTTTACACACAAAACGAAAGGGAGGATCACTCACGTCTTCCATTGGAGCCAATAATAATGGAAAATCTCCTAGCGCTATGTCACCAATTTTTACCAAATTTGTGCAAATTTAATATCTAATGACAAGCAGAACAGATTTATTCTCGAAAAACATTTTTTTTAACCTTTGGGGGTTGGCAATATTGCTTATACTCATACTTATATTTCAGCTTGTAGGGTATTTTATATCAATCTATTTCTTAAAGTTTTTTTACCATATTTCAGTAAATGATGTTAAATCATTAATGAATCATCCCGATGGTTCAGCACTTGGAATTAATATAGGTAGATGGTCAAATTTTATTCAGTTTGCCTTTTACATGGGCATACCAGCTGTGATTTTTACTTTTATTAACGGTTCGAAAATTAGCGACTTCACGCTTTTCAATAACAAGCCAAACCGCAAAAAAATAACATTGGCAATAATTACAGGAATTTCGGCATTGCCGGTTGTGAATGTAATTACAACACTTACCCAACAATTTCCTTGGCCAACAAGCTTGCGCTATTTTGCTCAAAAATTAGAATTTTCAAGAAACAGCATTTTCGAAAACATGCTCGATATGCATCACTTAAACGAATTGCTAATTTGCATTTTTATCTTGGCATTTTTACCCGCATTGCTTGAAGAATATGTTTTCAGAGGACTCGTTCTAAAAATTGGATTGACTCAGTTTTCGAAAGCAAAGAGAGCTTTGTTTTTCCAAGCATTTATTTTCACCATTTTACATCTATCGCTCTATGAGTTTTTAGGCATATTTATGATGGGAAGTGCATTAGGAATTATAGCATACCGAAATAATAGCCTTTGGTATAATACCATCACACATTTCACATTCAATGCGGTAACTGTAATCATTCATTTTTTACTCATTATTAAATTTGAAAAAACAGGTGTTATGGAAAATCCTGAATCATTTTTAAACAATTTCTTTGTTGCAATTCCCGCATCACTTATTTTTGGATTAAGTTTCTATCATTTAACAAAAAAAGACAATGAATAATTTCTGGACAAGAGTAATAAGTGGCATATTTATGATTGCCGCAGTAATTTTACTAATTCAATCAGGCAACTGGGGCATAACATTTTTGGCAGTAATTATTGGAATAGGCAGCCACTACGAATGGTTGAAATTAAAAGGCAAGTTATCAAAGTTAAATTTGGCAATTAGTATCTTCTATTTTTTAATCATTCTATTTTTTAAACAAATCAATGATTCAGATTTTCAAAATTTGTGGAGAAGCATAACAATTTTAATGATCGTTATATTGGGAGCGAATTATACCAAAAGAGAAAATAAAATTTTCAATTTCGATTTAATTCTCAACCATATTTATATATCGGTTCCTTTGTTACTCTTTACGTTAACTCCTTACACAAAAAATATTTACAACCATTACAATGCCCTGTTACCAATCATGCTCATGGTTTTGGTTTGGTCGTCGGATTCATGGGCCTACGTTTCTGGAAAACTGTTTGGGAAACACAAACTTGCACCGAGTATTTCTCCAGGAAAAACTTGGGAAGGATTGATTGGTGGCACCATTTTAACTGGTATTACAGGGTATCTTTTTGTTAAATATTTATTAGAACCGAATGGTGGATTTATTGGCACCGATGGGGCACATAACTTCACTTTAACAAAAGGCCTCATTTTGGGAATTGCCATCTCCATTTTTGGAACAATGGGTGATCTTTTTGAAAGCTCCCTCAAAAGAAAAGCAGGGGTTAAAGACAGCGGAAATGTACTTCCCGGACATGGTGGAATGCTCGACCGATTTGATGCTTTCTTGTTTGCGGCTGTAGTGTTTACCATCGTTTCGCGAATTCCTTAAATTTCATTGTGCCAAACACTTTTTTTTAGGTAAATTTGCGCTAATATTCACTCATGAGCGCACCTGATACATCTTACCTAATGAATGCCGATCCTACGGCAATTGACAATTTGTATAGCCAATATCAAAACGACAAAGAAAGCGTTGATTTTGGTTGGAGAAAATTTTTTGAAGGATTTGATTTAGGAGCTCAGAAACAACCTACAGGCGGAGCCATCAGCGATGATGCAATGAAAGAGATTCACGTTTTGAATCTTATTCATGGATACAGAAGCATGGGCCACTTGTTTAGCAAAACCAACCCTCTTCGTCAACGCCGTCAATATTCTCCAAATTTGGATATTGAAAACTTTGGTCTAGAAAAAGGCGACTTAGAAAAAACCTTTAACGCAGGTGCTGAAGTTGGTTTGGGTGCTGCCAAATTAAAAGACATTATTGCAAAACTCGACAAAACCTATTGCCACAGCATTGGTTGTGAATTTGCCTATATCCGCGACCCTAAACGCCGCAAATGGCTGCAAGACCGTTTTGAGGGAACTCAAAATATACCTAATTTAACCATTGACGAAAAACGTCATTTCTTGGACAAGGTAAATCAAGCAACTGTTTTCGAAAATTTCCTACACAAGAAATTTATTGGACAAAAGCGCTTTTCTCTTGAGGGACTTGAAGCGTTGATTCCTGCTTTAGATGCGGTAATTCAATATGGTGCAGGTCTTGGTTTAGAAGAGTTTGTGTTGGGAATGGCTCATCGTGGTCGCTTGAACGTACTAGCGAATATTTTCAACAAAACTTACAGCCAAATATTCTCTGAATTTGAAGGCAAAGTTTTCCAAGGTGGAGATTTTGACGATTTTGAAGGAGATGTAAAATACCATTTGGGTTACAGTGTTGATGTAGATACCGCTGCTGGCAAAAAAGTGCATTTGCGTTTGGCCGATAACCCAAGTCACCTTGAAGCGGTTAACCCAGTTGTAAAAGGATTGGTAAAAGCAAAATTAGACCACAAATACAACGGCGACGTTGAAAAAATATGCCCTATTTTAATCCATGGTGATGCTGCTCTTGCCGGTCAAGGTATTGGATTAGAAATAGTTCAAATGAGTGGCTTAGATGCCTATTATGTAGGTGGAACCATCCATATTGCAACAAACAACCAAATAGGATTTACAACCAATTACCTCGATGCAAGAACTTCAACTTATTGCACCGATGTTGCCAAAATTACCCTTTCTCCAGTTTTACATGTAAACGCCGACGATTTAGAAGCCGTTGTGCATGCAGTTAAATTGGCAATGGCTTACCGTTTAGAATTCAAATCAGATATTTTCATTGACCTTTTGGGTTATAGAAAATATGGGCACAATGAAGGCGATGAACCTCGTTTCACTCAGCCTGAAATGTATAAGTTAATTGACAAGCACCCGAACCCAAGAGAAATATACAAACAACAACTTCTTGAGCGCGGCGAAATCGATGCTGAGTTGGCGGTTGAAATGGAAAAGAAATTCCAAGAACTTCTTCAAGAAAAATTTGAAGAAGCAAAAGGAGATTTCAAACCAACACCAACTTCAATAAAAAATACTTGGGAAGGATTTAAACACTCCGACACAAAAGATATACAATTGGTTGCCAATACCAAGGTTGACATGAAAACCTTAAAAGAAGTTGGAACCAAAATTTCTACCATCCCAGAATCTAATCAACCCATTAAAAAGGTTCAAAATCTGTTTGCAGACCGCAAAAAGATGATTGATAATGGTACCATTGATTGGGCTATGGGAGAACTATTGGCTTATGCAACTTTATTGAATGAGGGACACCCAGTTCGTCTTGTAGGACAAGATGTTGAGCGCGGAACATTTAGTCACCGTCATGCCGTTATTAAACAAGAAGTTGGTGAAGCTGAATACACTCCATTAAATAACATTTCTGACAAACAAGCCAAATTCAGTGTTTACAATTCTTTGTTAAGTGAATATGCTGCACTTGGTTTTGAATATGGTTATAGCACAACCACTCCAAATGGATTGACATTATGGGAAGCACAATTTGGTGATTTCTCTAATGGTGCTCAAATTATCATAGACCAATTTATTGCATCTGCCGAAGCAAAATGGAATAAATTCAGTGGAATTACAATGCTGTTGCCACATGGTAACGAAGGACAAGGTCCAGAACATAGTTCTGCGCGTCCTGAGCGATACTTGCAGTTGTGTGCAGGTACAAACATGCAAGTGGTGAATTGCTCAACTCCTGGAAACTATTTCCATGCTTTGCGCCGTCAATTAAAGCGCGATTTCACAATGCCTTTAATTGTGATGACACCAAAGAGTCTTTTACGTCACCCTAAATGTGTAAGTACATTAGACGAATTGGCAAATGGCAATTTCCAAGAGTTAATTGACGATACCAACGTTGCTAAAAAGGTTCGCAAAGTACTTTTCTGCACTGGTAAAATCTACTATGAACTATTGGCAGAAAAAGAAGCCAAAAATGCAACTGACATTGCTATCGTAAGAATTGAACAATTATATCCTTTGCCAGAATGGAAACTCACAGAGATTTTTGCTAAATATGAAGGAGCAGAATTCTGTTGGGTACAAGAAGAATCTAAGAACCAAGGTACTTGGTTGCACCTACACCGTTACGACTTCCCTGTGAAATTAACGTACATTGGTCGTAGAAGTAGCGCAAGTCCTGCAACTGGGTTCAAAAAAGTGCACGACGCCGAACAAGCAGAAATTATTGCAAAATCATTTGCTTAAACTTTTTGCAGAAATTGCAAAAATAACCCACAAAAAAGGTGCGATAAATTTATCGCACCTTTTTTGTGTATATTGAAAATACCTTAAAAATAGGTATAATATTTCTCTTGTAGTTTTGTAGATCCTTGTAACATGGTAACAACAGTTGGCCTATTCAAAGAATCGAATTGATAGGTATAATTGTAGGTAGTTGAAGATCCTCGTGTGCTGTATTTCTCTGTATCTACCAAATAGTAGGACTTATCTCTCAAGAACTGCCAATATCCCAAATTTCTATTGTCTGGATATTTGGTATATGTAGCCACCACTTGGGTTTCATATTGTGGAATAGTGTATTCAGAAATACATTCATTTTGCCATACCCCATAATACCCTATAGAAGAATCTTTCGCTACATGGTAAAATTCTTGAGTGCGATATCCTTCTTTGTTATACAAATAAGAAATAGAATTCACAAAAGCACTATCACTTGCATACATATTTTTCCAACTTGCATAGCCTTTTTGATTCAAAATATAATGTGTATAATAAACCAATCTACCTGTTGTTTTTGCACGTTGATTCATTGTGATTTTCTTCGCATCACTATAATCAAAATCCAATACCAAAGCGTCTTTGATACTCCATTGACTTAATATTCTATTTTGTGCATCGAAAGTAAATTTAAACAAAGCCGAATCTACCAAAACACCCTTGTCAAAAATCAACGTTTTAGATTCTTTCACATTGTAACAAGTTACAGTTGGAAGAGGTCCTTGTTCTACTGGTTTTTTAGTATTGTCTCTACATGATACAAATGTCCCTAAAAAGAAAAGACTCAGAAAGGGCATTAAAATATTAATTTTCATTTTGTTTGGTTCAATGATAACGGCCGAAATCTACTAATATTCTATCAATTAATTATCTCAACACATACAACGCCACATTTTCAACGTGGTGGGTATGTGGAAACATATCAACAGGTTGAATTTTCACCAAATCGTATTTTTCGCTAAGCAACTTGCTATCTCTTGCCTGCGTAGCAGGATTGCAACTTACATAAACAATTTTCTTTGGTTCTGCTTCAAGTAATCTTGCAACTACACTTGGATGCATTCCATCACGTGGAGGATCAGTAATTACAACATCAGGTTTGCCATGTTCTGAAATGAATTCCTCGGTTAAAATATCCTTCATATCACCTGCAAAAAAGATACAGTTTTCAACACCATTCATATTGGCATTTTCTTTTGCATCAATTATTGCTTCCTCTACATACTCAATACCCACTACCTTCGATGCCTTATCGGCAACGTAAATTGCAATACTTCCAGTACCTGTATATAAATCATACACCAATTCAGAACCTGTTAATCCAGCAAAATCTTTGGTAATATCATATAACACTTCCGCTTGTTCACTATTCGTTTGAAAGAAGCTTTGTGCTTGAATTTTATAGGTTTTATTTCCTAATGTTTCAGTCAAGTAAGGCACTCCGTCAAACAATTGAACTTCCAAACCTTGTAAAGTGTCATTCCGTTTTTCATTGATTACATACATCAATGAAACTACGTTATCAAATGAATTTTTAACATAATTCATTAGTTTTTGAATGGCATCTTGATCATTTTGATGGAAAGACAGTACAATCATCCACTCCCCTTTTCTATTGCACCGAACCAAAAGATTACGCATTAATCCTTCTTGGGTAATTAAGTCGAAGAATGTAATTTGATTCTCAAGGCAAAAAGCATGAATGCCACGCTGAATTTCATTTACAAATTCAGGCATCAAATGGCAATAATCAATATCTAAAACCTTATCAAATCTACCAGGAATATGGAATCCCAATGCTTTAGGTTTGTCGCTTTCAGATTGCTCTAATTTATTAAATGTAGTAACCCAGGCTTTATCACTAAAGGTTAAATCAAGTTTATTTCTATAAGCTGTGGTTTTTGCACTCCCCACAATGGGCATAACTTCAAATCCAGAAAGTCCACCTATGCGCTCTAAGTTATCAATTACTTGTTGTTGTTTGAACGCAAGTTGATCGGCATAACTTAAGTGCTGCCATTTACATCCACCACAAACGGTAAAATGCGAACAGAAAGGTTCAATTCTTTTCTCCGATTTTTTATGAAATTTTAGAATTTTCCCTTCTTGAAAACTCTTCTTTTTCACAATTACTTGAACATCCACCACATCACCAGGTGCGGCAAATTTCACAAAGACTACTTGATTTTCGGTTCTACCGATACAATGTCCCTCAGCAACAGCTGCGGTTATTTCAATTTGATCAATCAACTTGAATTTAGCATTTCTTCTGCCCATTAATTTTTCATTTTAACTGCGGACGACAACAATTTCAAAAAGTCTGCAGGAGGCAAATAACCAGCTTGATTATCGCGCTTATCATCTTTATCTGGATTGAACCAAAAGTAAGTGGTAGGATAACCACCTGATTCGCCGTAACCTAGCCATAGCAACAAAGTTCTACCATCCATTTTTCTGTCGCCAAATTGATATGTTTTTTCAATTTCAGGATTGAATTTTACACAAACAAAATTCTTGTTTAAGTCAGCGATAACTTCGGTATTCTTATACGTTTCTCTGTCCATCACTTTGCACCAGCCACACCATTCAGTATAGGCATCAACCAATAAAATTTTCTTTTCCTTTACCGCTTTTTTATAACCTTCTTCAAAACCATACCATTTTAATTCATCTTTTGGTTCTTCTTTCACAACTGGAACTTTATCAATTGAGGTAGTTGCAGTAACCTCAGCTTTTTTCTTCTGAGGGACAGTTTTACGTTTTGCCTTTTGAGCAATTAATCCATTACAAAGAAGCACTAGGGCTGCAATGAAAGTTATATTTCTAATTTTTAACATTTTAATTTTTCAATTTTGTTTTAAAACTAATATCTAAGGCTTTTACACTGTGCGTTAAATAGCCCAAACTAATATAAGTAACGCCAGATTCAGCGTATTCTTTTATGTTACTTAAAGTAATTCCGCCCGAAGCTTCTGTTTCGCATTGGCCTGCAATGATTTTAACCGCTTCAACACATAACGATGGATCAAAATTATCAAGCATAATGCGATCAACGCCAACAGTCAATGCTTCATTTACTTCATCTAAATTCCGGGTTTCAACCTCTATCTTTAAATCTAACTGATTCTCAGCCAAATATTTTTTCGTTTTATTTACCGCGGTTGTAATGCCACCAGACGAATCAATATGATTATCTTTCAACATAATCATGTCGTACAAACCAATTCTGTGGTTATATCCACCACCCATTGTCACGGCCCATTTTTCAAGTATTCTTAATCCTGGAGTAGTTTTTCTGGTATCAAGCAATTTTACAGATGTGTTCTTCACCAAATCTACCACTACCCTAGTTTGGGTTGCAATTCCTGATAAACGCTGCAATAAATTCAGCATCAATCTTTCACCCTTCAACAACGATTGAGCATTTCCTGATGCCTTTGCCAAAATTGTACCTTTAGAATAATAGGTACCATCTTCTGCCAAAACATCAAATTCAATTGAAGCATCTATTTCCGAAAACACGAGTGCTGCCAATTGCAAACCCGCAACAACACCATCGTCTTTCAAAATCAAAACTGAATTGGCAACAGCATTTGAATCAATTGAAGCCAAAGATGAATAATCGCCGGTTCCAACATCTTCTGAAAGCCAAGTTTGGATTTGATTTTTTAACGTATCGGATTGAAAATCTATCATGAATAAATCTAAAGGGTAATAAACTTCAAAAATAAAGGCTAATCTTGATAAGAGCACGATTTAAAAGAAAAAATCGACCCTCAAAATAAATTTAACAAAATTTAAAATGTTAATCCTTTACAATTTTACCAACCAAAGCTCTCCCATCTAATAAATTTAACCAACATGCATAAATTCCCGGTTTTATATGTCCCAAATTAATTTCCAAAGTTCCATACTGTATTTGAAAAGGTGAATTCAATTTCAACGGAATAACTTCCCCCAATAATGAAATTAAATAGACCTTTTTTACAGCTGTAGGTTCTAAGTTTACAATCACTTTGTCATTCGTTGGATTGGGATAAAACTGCAATTCTAAATGCTCCTTCTCTACCAACTCTGCATTCTCACAAATACATTGGTGAGACCCCAATGAATCAAACATGTCTTTCGGGTGAGATATCCATTCTGATGTTGGATTAAAATACGACGTTGGATTCATTGCCTTCAAAACCCCATTTTCAATAGTATCGATACCATGGGTAATCCATATTTTACGCGTCAAAGTTCTATCCATGGAATACCAATTCCCTTGTCCCAAATATGGATAGATATCGGTCCAACATGGGTTTGGTTTGTCGCCAATTTTTCCAAAAATATCTACTCCCACGTATTTACCAATTTGGGTATTGTATTTTTCGAGGGACAAAGCATCATCGCCATTAAAACTCATCGAGAAATTTATACTATCTGTGTTCCCAAGAAACAGGTTTGCCTTTTGTTTCAAAACGCTAACAACTGGAGTATCAAGTCCAATTTTGGTAGTGTCTTGCTTATCAATTACCAAAACTATTGTTTTTTTTGAAGGAAGAAATCCCTTCAGTTTATGGCTCAAAGCCGATGAAAATTGAGTTGAACCATTTGACCAACGCACAATTCGATATTGGGAAAGATTTACCGTTTTATTGGTAGGATTATAAATTTCAAGTGCTTTGTTATTTCTTGAACCTTCTACATACTCCGAAAAGAAAATTTCCGAACATTTAGGGATGTTCTGACCCATTAGGTTTGAATTATTCCATAAACAAACCACCATTACCGCACATAATCTCCACTGCTTCATTTTACAAATGTCCCTCAGAAAAAATAAAATAATTTCAAATTCCGCGGAATTCGCAAATCATATTGCAATTTTTATTTAAGGAAAAGTTATACGCCAAAATGGTATATTTCATAAAATCGGGCGTAATTTTGCAGCTTGAATAATTCAGCAATAGACGAAGAAGAGTTACCTAACGAAGAATCGTGGTTTGAACATCATGCATTTATTGTAGACAAAGGACAAGAACCTTTGCGCATTGATAAGTGGTTGCAAGTTCGCATAGCAAATGCTACACGATCTAAAATACAAGCAGGTATTGAAGCTGGTTGTGTGTTGGTTAACAATAAGCCCATAAAGAGCAATTACAAAGTAAGAGGCCTCGACGATGTTCGCGTAGTGCTTTCTGAACCTCCTCGCGATACTGAAGTTTACCCTGAAAATATTCCACTTGAAGTAAAATATGAAGATACCGACATATTAATCATCAACAAAAAAGCGGGTATGGTGGTTCATCCAGGTTGCAACAATTATTCAGGAACTTTGGTAAATGCATTGGTTTATCATTTTGGAAATTTACCACAGCAAAATGAAAATCACAGACCAGGATTGGTTCATAGAATCGATAAAGACACCTCCGGGTTGTTGGTTATAGGCAAAAATGAATTTGCATTGAGCTTTTTAGGAAAGCAGTTTTTTGACCACAGTATAGACCGAAAATATTGGGCTTTGGTATGGGGTGAACCCGCTGAAGAATCAGGTACCATTCGTGGATATTTGGCGCGCGACCCTGCCGACAGAAGAAAATCTAAGCATTATACAGATCCTGAAATGGGAAAAGAAGCCATCACCCATTATAAAATTATTGAGAAATTCTATTTCCTTACTTTGGTTGAATGTAGATTAGAAACAGGCAGAACCCATCAAATTCGCGCTCATTTTACTGCAATTGGACATCCATTATTTTCTGATGAAATGTATGGTGGAAACGAGATTAGAAAAGGAACTTCTTTGGCTAAATTCAAATCTTTTATTCAAAACTGTTTTACAATGATGCCTCGCCAAGCGTTGCATGCAAAGGAATTGGGTTTCATTCATCCAACAACAAAAGAATATGTGTTTTTTGACAGTGAATTACCTCCTGATTTTGCCGGTATTCTAGAAAAACTTCGAAATTACGTCAAAGCCAATCTCGGCGAATTGACCATAGACAGATAACAAAAAAGCCTTCGTAAACGAAGGCTTTTTTGTTATAATACATTTATAATTTATTCGTAGCTCAATTCAATTTCATTGCTTCTTGGAACAGATTGACAAGTTAGAACATATCCTTGTTCAATTTCTTTGTCGCTTAAGCCTTCTCTTTCCAACATATGCAAATGTCCTTTAGATACTTTTGCACGGCAAGTTGTACAAACACCCACAGTGCAGCTATATGGAGGATCAATACCTTGTTTCATTGCTGCATTCAATATGGTTGTATTTGAATCACACGTAATTGTATGGGTTTTACCATAAACCTTCATAGTAATACTTGCAGTTCCGCTAAACGCAGCGTCTGCCGTAGATTCCTCAACTTGAGGAGTTGAACTCACCGGAGCAGAAAAATACTCAATGTGAATTTTTTCATTGGAAACACCAATTTGTGTCAATCCAGTTTTCACAACTTCCATCATAGGGCCTGGACCGCATGTGTAGTAAAAATACTGATCATAAGAACCGCCAATTTTTTGCTTCACAATATTTGCAATTTTATCGGTGGTTAACATGCCTTTCAAACCAAACCATGTAAACGGTGCTTGGTCGTAGTTATGAATCACTTTGAATCTAGATCCAAACGTTTTTTCCATATCGGCCAAAACTTGTTTAAATATTACAGAATCTGGGTTTCTATTGGCGTAAACCAAAGTAACATTACTGTTTGATTCTTTATGTAGAACTTCTTTTGCTATTCCCATTAAAGGAGTAATTCCACTTCCACCACCAAACAATACATAATTCTTCGCTTTTGAAGGATCGATATCTACAATGAATTTACCCATAGGAGGCATCACTTGAAGTGTATCGCCTGCTTTAATTTGGGTATTCAAATAAGTACTCATTTTTCCCTTTTCAACCATTTTAACGGTAACTGCAGGGTCTGTATCCACCTCAGAAAATGTGCATAGAGAATATGATCTTCTTACTTTTTCGCCATTAATTTCAGCATCAAAAGTTAAATATTGGCCAGCTTTATAGGCAAATGTTGATTTCAAAGATTCTGGAACTTCAAAATAAAAAGTTGTTGCATCGGCAGTTTCTTTAACTGCTTTTTTTACAACCAATGGAAAAAAACCTTCACTCATTATTAATGCAAAATTACGCCGATTTTTCCAATAAAAAAGACATGTGCATTAAAGGTTTTAATAAAATGATTTTTCTAAGCGAATTTGCAAGTTCAAATGATCGACGCATTTTTTACCCCAATTCCTGAAAATTTATGGGCTCCTATGAAAGGGAAAAACCAATATATTGGAGGGAAAATCAAACTTTACTCAACCGCCTTTCCTAAACTCAAGAAAACACAAATTGCTATTATTGGTTTGGGTGAGTCATCAGATGTTTTTAGAAAACACTTCTATGATTTAACCTGGAGGTTTGGAAATTTAGAAATTGCAGATTTGGGTAATTTGGTAGAAACCAAAGATGAAAAACAGCGTCAATTTGCATTGAGCGAAGCAATGGGCGAGCTTATGAATTTAAACATTACAGTGCTGGTAATTGGCGGCAATAAAAATCTCACATTTGCACACTATAAGGCATACCGACAACACAGCGAACCTGTTGAAATTGTGAACATTGCGCCTTCTATTGATTTCGAAGAAGGAACTCCTTTGCGTCAAATATTAATTGACAAACCTTCCAATTTATTCAATATAGATTTTGTAGCGACACAGGGCTATAACATCACTGAAAACACTTCGAACTTATTAGAAAAAATGTATTTCGAAAATCACCGATTGGGTGAAGTGAGAACACATATTGAAGAAACAGAACCGATTTTGAGGAGTTCACATTTAATGATGTTCGATATGAATTCGTTGCGCATTTCAGACGCTCCAGGCACCACTGAAAAATCGCCAAATGGCCTTTATGCAGAAGAAGCAGCCCGCATAGCGAGGTATGCTGGAGTTTCAAACAAATTAAGTTCTGCGTTCTTTTACGGTTTAGACGAAATTCAACTAGACCCCGCTTCACATCAACTACTAGGTCAAATGGTATGGTATTTTATTGACGGATATATTACTCGGTATTATGATCACCCTGAAACGAATCATCCAGAATTTATCATTTACAGAAATAAATTAGAATCTACAGGCCACGAAATAACCTTTTACAAAAGCAGAAAAAGCAACCGCTGGTGGATGGAAATCCCACATCCATACGAAGGCAAAACCTTCTTTATTGGATGTTCATACCGCGACTATGAAATGGTTTGTAATGGCGATATGCCCGACCGTTGGTGGAGGGCATATCAGCGCTTAATGTAATTGATTTTGTGTAGGATTATTAACGCTAAGATTTAACAATCTTAACGTTGATAAAAAACGCCTGTTTCGAAGTCGTATGACCCAAATACTCCTATTGCACCATCAGAAAAATTAGTCGGAGGTATGATAGGTTCATTAAATGGATTAGGATCACCTCCAACGAAAAATTCTTGAGTTTTGTAAAATTCAGCATATGCTTTGTCCATTGTATAGATTGAGCCATAAACAGATTTTAACGAAAATGGATTATTGAAAAAATTAAATTCATTTCTCATAAATATTTCCAAATTATTGGTCGAATTTCCTTGGATAATTTCTTTTTCAAGTGGTTGAGAGAATTGCATATCCAAAAACTCACCCGTTCCATTTTCAATTGAATCAATTAATTGGAGAGATAAATAAAAGCCTCTACCTAAGTCACCTGTATATCCCAATTTCATTGAAATTGGGGTTGTGTAATAACTAAAACCAGTTGAATTATCGAAGTAAATAAACTCGCTCGCACTAAATAAATGATCAATTAACTTTAATTTCCCAATTTCCGGTTTAGGAGGAACTGTTGAATTTGCAGTATATATCTTTCCATTTGACAACTGAACTTCTAATTTATAAGTGTGCAGTGAAATAATGTGAACCGTATTTGTATCTGCCTTGTAAACTCCAGTAATCCCGTCTAAATCCATTTTTGAAGACACACCCGTTGTTAAATCGTAAATAGTTACTTTGGCATCTAGAATATATTCAAATTGATTATTGTTATTGCTACCCCAATATGGTTGGGTGTAACTCAAATTTGCCAAAATAAACTCACTCTTAGGAGAAATCAAACACGTTATTACTGGTTTTTTCTCAAACGGTGGTGGCTCAACAGTTGCACTATTTTCGCAGGAGTAAATAAAAATAACTGCACAAAGTATAAATATGTTTTTCATTAATTTCTTTCTCATATTAATTAAATTTAAATGACCAGCTTATAGATGGAATAACAGGAAACAATGTGATTTTTCTTAACGTCATTGAATTCGTAATGAAATTTCTTGAGCCGTAATAGAAAAATGGATTTGACCTATTGTAAGCATTGTAAAGGCTAAATTCCCACGTTCTCACGCCATGTTCTCTCTTTTTACTAATTCTCAAGCCAACATCTAAACGGTGATAGGGTTCCATTCTGAAACTATTTCTAGAACCATAATCAATTTGGCTATTGAGTATATTTATATTGGGATCCCAAATAGTAGGATAACTCGACAATTGATGAGAGTTACCTGCCATCACTCCTTGTGGAATAGAAATGGCATTTCCAGTTCCATAAACCCAAGTAGCAGAAAGGGTAATTTCTTTATTAATTCTATAAATACCTACCAATGACAGATCATGTCTACGGTCATATTTTGCATAAAATGGTTTTCCGTTATTTAATTCATCAAATTGCAAAGTTGTCCAGCTTAAGGTATATCCAATCCAACCACTGAATTGACCCATTTGTTTTTGCAAAAATAATTCTGCTCCATAACTTGTACCAATTCCTGAGGTTACCTGATTCTCCCATGCTCTTGCATCAGAAGATCCAGATGGGTCAAAATCGGTCAAATAAAATGAAGCCCCATTTTTGTATTGTATTATATTTTGCATGGTCTTATAATAAGTTTCAAAATTGAAACTTACCCCTTTTTTAAAATCTTTCGCGTAACCCAATGCTATTTGTTGGCTACGCATTGGTTTTAAATTTTCAGTAGCTGGAATCCATAAATCCGTTGGTAAACTAATACCTGAACTACTAAGTAAATGCATGTACTGATTCATAACAGAATAGGCAAATTTTATTGCTTGATCAGAAGAAATATTATATGAAAAAGACATTCTTGGCTCCGGATTCATAATCGTTTTACCTCCAATGCTGTATGCGCTTATCCTTAGACTCGGCATTATTTTAAACTCATCTAATTTTATTTGATCTTCAAAATAGATTCCACTTTCAATGGATTGAATAACATCAATAGATTTATTGAACAAATCAGTTGATCCTGATTTTATTACTACTGCACTTGGACTAAAATTGTGATTAATTGCTGACAATCCAAATCGGATTGAATGATTTGGCAATGGGCGATAGTCAAAATCATATTTCAATCCATAATCATTGATGGTACTTGAATATTTAAGTTCAAAATTGTCATTTGTAACACTTTGGTTTGTTGCTCCAATTGTTAAATCATAATGACTGTATATTAATGACAAATTCGAAAACAATCTCGGTGAAAATTGATGATTCCAACGACTGGTCAAGGTACTATTTCCCCAACCAAAAAAGAATTCATTTTTGTCGCCTGAATAATTTTCAATTGCATAGAATTTATCACGCCCAAAATAACCACTTAAAAAGAGTTTATCCTTATCAGAGATAATATAGTTGAATTTGGCATTCATATCATAAAAATAATAACCAGCATTACTTCCATCGCTTGCAGCCATAATCAATGGTTGAGCCAAAACATCAATATATGTTCTACGACCAGATACCATAAAAGAACTTTTCCCTTTTTTTATTGGTCCTTCTAAAGTAAAACGAGAACTCAATAACCCAACGCCAACTTCACCCGCAAACTTTTGATTGTTCCCTTCTTTCATATTTAAATCAATAACGCTAGACAACCTTCCACCATATCGTGCTGGAAATCCACCTTTGGTAAGTTCAACCGATCTTAGTGCATCGCCATTAAACACTGAAAAGAAGCCAAATAAGTGAGAAGCATTATAAACAATTGCTTCATCTAATAAAATCAAATTCTGATCAGGGCCACCGCCACGAACATAAATTCCACTTTGACCCTCTCCTCCTTTTTGAACACCAGGTAATAACTGAATCACTTTTAGAACATCTTTTTCACCCATTAAAGCAGGTATCTCTTTAATTTGATTAACAGGAATATCAATTTTACTCATTTCCACCTTATCGGCAATGGTAGATTTTTTTGTTACAATTTCAATCTGTTTAATTTTTTCAAAATCATCTACCTGAGGCATTAAAACTAAACCAACAGAAAATGAAGTATCAGATTTCGCCGACCAAATAAAACTATCGAGTTGAAAACCAGGAAATCTATAATAAATTTTCTGAGGATTGTTTTTGCGTGCAGAAATGGAATAAAATCCATAAGAATTGCTACTTGTACTGTATCTTGAGGGATAAAGTGCGATAGCAACCCCACCCAACATTTCGCCACTTGATTTCTCAGTAACATAACCTGAAATACTTACCAGTTGCTGGGCTTTGCCCACTGAAACAAATTGAAACAAGGCAATTATGAATATTGCTTTGCGTAAAACTAACTTCATCATCAACACAAAAATAGTTGATTTCAGAATCAAATTATTCCAAATGGTTGAATTGAAGCTACTTTTATTCGGAAATAAATTGCAAAAATCGCAAATTATATGGCAACAGGTGCCTTAATCGCTGGCCACGGCTCATATCCCTCAACAATAAAGTCACGGAAATCGAAATTGAAAATGTCTTTAATATCTGTGTTCAGTATCATTCTAGGATAAGGCTTCGCTTCTCTGGAAAGTTGCAAATTCACCTGCTCTAAGTGATTGGTATAAATATGGGCATCACCAAAAGTATGCACAAAATCACCCAAACCTAAATTACAGACTTGAGCCATCATCATGGTCAAAAGCGCATAACTAGCTATATTAAACGGCACTCCCAAAAACAAATCTGCACTGCGTTGATACAATTGACAACTCAATTTGCCATCGGCCACATAAAATTGAAACATTGTATGACAAGGCATTAACGCCATCTGATCTAATTCACCAACATTCCATGCGTTTACAATAATTCTGCGGCTGTCGGGACTATTTTTAATTAACTGAATTGCTTCCGAAATTTGATCAATAATCTTACCGTCTTTGGCTTCCCAAGAACGCCATTGCTTTCCATAAACAGGACCCAATTCGCCATTTTCATTGGCCCATTCATCCCATATACTTACTCCGTGTTCCTTGAGATAGGCGGTATTTGTTTCACCCTTTAAAAACCACAAAAGCTCGTAAATGATACTTTTTAAATGTACCTTTTTTGTGGTAATTAATGGAAACCCTTGAGCCAAGTTAAACCTTAGCTGCCCTCCAAAAACACTGATAGTACCTGTTCCAGTTCGGTCGGTTTTTCTGGTACCATTTGCCAAAACGTGGCGCAAAAAATTCTCATATTGGTTTGTTTCCATTGCTTTGGCAAAAATTCTGTTACAAAATTAAACAAATGTCCCCAAAAAAAGTATTATTTTTGTGGTTCGTTTAACGATTATAAAATGGCTGAAATAATTACACTACCCAAAATGAGCGATACAATGACCGAAGGTGTTATTGTGCGTTGGAATGTAAAAGTGGGTGATACTGTAAAAAGTGGTGATATTCTTGCGGAAGTTGAAACCGACAAGGCAACAATGGATATGGAAGGATATGCCAAGGGTACGGTACTTCATTTGATTGTTGAAGAAGGAAATGCTGTTCCTGTTGATGGTGCTATCGCTGTTGTAGGAACTCCTGGAGAAGATTTTCAGGCATTGCTTGCAAACAAAGCAGCGGCCCCAACTGCAGCGGCAACCCCTGATGCTACACCTGCAGCAGTGAACAATGCTCCTGTAGCTGCAACAGTTGCCGTAACTGCATCAACCGACGAAAGACTTAAAGCAAGTCCTTTGGCAAAGAAAATTGCTGAAGACAAAGGCATTAACCTTTCCAACGTAGTTGGTTCTGGAGAAAACGGAAGAATTGTTAAAAAAGATCTTGAAAATGCTTCATCGGCATCTACTTCAGTTGCAACAGCAACAGTAAGTGCTGCTCCTATGGGCCAAGAAAGTTTCACTGAAGTAAATGTGTCGCAAATGAGAAAAACAATTGCAGCACGTTTGAGCGAAAGCAAATTTACCGCACCACATTTTTACTTAACTGTAGAAATCAATATGGATAAAGCTGTAGCGGCAAGAGAACAAATGAATCAAGTAAGCGAAGTGAAAATTTCAATGAACGATTTGGTTGTGAAAGCTTGCGCAGTTGCACTTAGAAAGCATCCAAATATTAACTCTAGTTGGTTAGGAACAAAAATCAGATACAACCACCACATACATATTGGTGTGGCTATGGCAGTTGAAGATGGTTTGTTGGTACCAGTAGTTCGTTTTGCTGATCAAAAAGGATTAAATCAAATTAGTTCTGAAATCAAAACTTACGGCAAAAAAGCAAAAGAAAAGAAATTACAACCTCAAGATTGGGCTGGAAATACATTTACCATAAGCAATTTAGGCATGTTTGGTATTGATGAGTTTACAGCTATTATCAATCCACCAGATGCTTGTATTTTGGCAGTTGGAACTGTAAAAGAAGGCGTTGGCGTTGTAAATGGAGAAATAAAAGTTGTCAAAACCATGAAGGTTACATTAAGTTGTGACCACAGAGTTGTTGATGGTACCATGGGTGCCGACTTCTTGAAAACGGTGAGAGAATATTTAGAGGAGCCAGTTAAATTACTCGTATAATTTGAAAGGCTGCCAATGGCAGCCTTTTTTATGTCATGAAAATAAAATTCAATCATATTCAAGATTTAGGTGATGCCCGCTATGCATCGGCAGTTATGGCTGAATGGATAGGCTTTGCCATTGATGGTTCCTATGCCATTACTCCAGAAAAAATACAACAAATTATTGGGTGGTGCTCTGGCCCTAAGTTGATTCTAGAAATATACGGCGAACCAAATCCCTTAAAAATAAAAAGCTGGTTCGATGTTCTTCCAATAAATGGTATCGAGTGCAATGAAAATGACCACCAAACTTTAAAAGAGATTTTTAGCAATCCCGATTTAGATTGGATAATCCGACACACATCAGCGTCTGAAAATATGTGGTCGCATAGCCCATTTCACCAAGTTGCATCCAACCACATTACCCATATCAATGAACCCAATGAAGAAACAGCTCAATGGGTTATAGAAAACGAACCTGCAGCAATAAGTTTGCATTGTACAGTTGAACAAGAGCTGGGTAAAAAAGATTACGAATTGTTCAACCAATTTTTTGAAACCTTAGAAATATTATAATATAATGAAAAAAATTCTATTTTTATCGACAATCGCCCTAATTGCATTCACTGCATGCGGCGGAAACGAATCGGCTTATACCGAGCAAGAAAAAACGGCACAAGACAGCATTGACAAAAACACCCAAGAAGATGATTTTGAAAGCTTAATGGCCGATACAACAAAGAAAGATAGCGTAAGTGCAAAACCAGAAAAAGCAGAAGTGTCAAAACCTGGTTCCGCAATTGTGATTCCTTCAAAATAATGAAAATTGCGGTAGTTGGCGCAACGGGGCTCGTTGGGTCTAAAATGTTGCAAGTATTAGCAGAAAGAAATTTTCCAGTAACTGAACTTATTCCTGTTGCTTCTGAAAAAAGTATTGGGAAGGAAATTACGTTTAAAGGAAAATCTTATAAGATACAATCAATGCAAGATGCAATTGACGCAAAGCCGGCAATTGCAATTTTTAGTGCCGGTGGTTCAACCTCTTTGGAATGGGCTCCAAAATTTGCCGCCAACAAAACATTTGTTATTGACAATTCAAGCGCATGGCGTATGCAAGAAAATATTCCTCTTGTAGTGCCTGAAGTGAATGCTGATGCAATTACTCAAAATGATTTTATCATTGCCAATCCGAATTGCTCAACCATTCAAATGGTAGTTGCACTAAAACCCTTACATGCTCACTATCATTTAAAACGAGTAGTTGTAAGCACCTACCAAAGTGTAACTGGTACTGGACAAAAGGCAGTGAAGCAAATGATGGACGAAAGAGAAGGAAATTCTGTTGACGCTGTTTATCCTTATCAAATAGACATGAATGTATTGCCGCATATTGATGTTTTTTTGGAAGATGGTTATACCAAAGAAGAACAAAAAATGATGCTTGAAACCAAGAAAATCATGAATCTTCCAGAATTGAAAATCACCGCAACAACGGTAAGGGTTCCTACTATGGGCGGACATTCTGAAAGCATCAATGCAACGTTTGAATTGCCAATAGATTTGACAGAAATTAGAAACATTTTTTCTCATTCTGAGGGAATTATCTTACAAGACGACCCTTCTAAACTCTTATATCCTATGCCTTTAACTGCACACGATAAAGATGAAGTTTTTGTAGGACGCTTGAGAATAGATAATTCTTGCGATAACACCTTGAATATGTGGGTGGTTTCAGACAATCTTCGCAAAGGTGCGGCAACCAATGCGGTGCAAATTGCAGAATATTTGGTAAAAAAAGGATTTGTGAAATAACTATTTCGCAACTCATTTGTTTATTGAATACCTTGGAAAACGAAACCAATCATATTGTTCCAGATAATAGACCGAAATTCTTAAAAGATGCCATCTATCAAGGGGAGTTAAGCAGCGCACCCTATGCACTGTCGGTTAGCTCACCAAAAATAGAACCACTTGATAAGCGCTTGATGAAAGCTACTGCTCATGAGAGTATGCAGCATCAAGCTGAAAAGCAAATTCAAATGCTCAAAAAGCAGGCTGAATTATTAATGAAACAGGCAAGAGAAATTGAGCATAGACTTGAGGTTTCTCACGCTATTTACCAGGCAGACATCAATTTTGAACCTGTGGTAAATGGGATTTATCATTTATATTTGAAGGACGATGACTCACAACAATTGAGTATGGTTGCACCTTATGAATGGGGCAATAAAATGCCTTTCAAAGAGTTCTTACATACAGTACGATTGATGGGTGATAAAACTTGGGAAGTTTTATCCTAAGTTACCAATTGATAATTTTATCTACTGCTTTTCTTACACTACCCTCTTTGAGTAAAACGGCGTTGGCAGTATTGTAATCCAATCCAGTTTCTTCCATCACCATTTTGGTACCGCGGTCAATTAATTTGTCATTGGTTAATTGCATGTCCACCATTTTATTCCCCTTTACATGACCGAGTTTAATCATTACCGAAGTTGTAATCATATTTAAAACCATTTTGGTTGCTGTTCCTGCCTTCATTCGGGTACTCCCGGTAACAAATTCTGGCCCAGTTACAACCTCAATTGGAAACTGTGCTACTTCCCTCAATAAAGTATTTGAATTACAAGCAATACCTCCAGTAGCAATACCCATTTCATTGCAAGCTTTTAATGCGCTCAAAACATATGGGGTTCGGCCCGAAGCTGCAATACCAAGTACAAAATCATTCTCATTTAAATTGAAAGCCATGAGATCCTTGATTCCTTGTTCTGTATCATCTTCTGCAAATTCAACTGCTTTGCGAATAGCGCCATCGCCACCTGCCATGATTCCAATTACCTTATCAAAGGGTACACCAAAGGTTGGAGGACATTCGGAAGCATCAACAACGCCTAATCGGCCACTAGTACCAGCGCCCATATAAAACAATCTTCCCCCATTTAACATTTTAATGTAAAGTGCATCTACAAGCTTTACAATAGTTGGAATTGCGCTTTCAACTGCAAGGGCCACAGATTTGTCTTCTGTGTTAATTCCCTCCATTAATCCTAGCGTACTTAATTCGTCTAGGTTTTTAAAATTCGATTCAGATTCAGTAAACACCTTGCAATTTATTAATGATTGGGTCAAAGTTAATTATAAGCTGCATAAACAAAATAAAATATACCAAAAAAATACGACCTTTGTAATTCATGATACAAGAAAATCTACACGCCGAAATAAAAGTGAAGTGGAAGAAAGTTATGGATTTTTTTGAATCTAGATTTGACAGAAAACCAGACTTAAATGCCATACTTTTCATTATTGGAGTAAGGGAATTAGGCCAATTACCTGAAACAAAATTCTCAAAAGAGGAAAAGACATTGCTCATGCACATAGCAAATTGCAGGGTTCTCAGTTATTCTGGATACTATACTCAAGTTGGAATCAACCAAGACGGCTTTCCAGTATATGAAAATGCTTTGCCTATTCCGAATTTGACGTTATTCGAGCAAGAAAACTTATTGCGCCAGCATATAATCGAATATTTTGAACAAGAAGAAATTATCAGTTTCAATGAAAATTAAATATATCATCCCAGCAATTATCTTATTTGCTTGTCAGCAAAAAACTGCAAAGCTAGACGAGGTTGAGAAAATGAAATTAGAATTGGCGAAAGAGGCAATTCCTATGACCGTTCCAGACACAACACTTCCTGCGAATTGGAACGCTGTTGAATTCACCACCAATTACGGTGTAATTACATTGGGATTAAATCCCGCTACGCCAAAACACAGCAACAACTTTTACAAATTGGCTTCGGAGGGATATTATAATGGAATTTTATTTCACCGTGTAATCAAACAATTCATGATTCAAGCCGGAGATCCAAATTCTAAAAACGCAAAACCTGGCCAACAACTAGGTGATGGTGGACCTAAGGAAACAATACCCGCTGAATTCAACGATACGCTTTATCATTTCAAAGGGGCATTGGCTGCTGCACGTGAAAGCGACGATCACAATCCAACCAAAAGCAGTTCTGGTAGCCAATTTTATATAGTAACAGGAACACCGATATCGGGTGAAAAATTCAAAGAAATGATTTCTCAAAATGCAATTAGAGAATTTATGGCGAAGCCAGAAAACTCTGAGTATAAAATGCGCTTTGCAACAGCCATGGAAATGGGAAATCAATTGGCGGTAGACCAAATAATGAAAGAGATCAAACCTTTGGTAAAAGACCAGGTTGAGGCTTCTTACAAAACAATGCCAGAGTACGTAAGAAATACTTATGGTAGTTGGGGTGGTACGCCATTCTTAGATAAGAATTACACAGTTTTCGGAAAGGTAGTATCGGGGTATCATATCATTGATAAAATTCAATTTACACAAACCGACAAAAACGACCGACCTGAAAACGATGTACGCATTATTTCAACCAAGGTAATTCCTATGAAAAATAATTCTATTAGGAAAAAATAGAATTTCACTGTATATTTGCAGAACTTTCCGAATGAAATTAAATGGAAGGGGACAAGCCACAAGCCGTCCCCTTTTTTATTGAATATGAAAAAAATAGGTGAAAAATTGAGATTAATAGTAGATGCTGAAGCAACTCCATTTGGGCTGTTTGTTGTGCATCAAACCGTTAGTCCAGATGGATTATTTAGCTTCTATGTAGATAGCCAAGAAGTGCTATCAATGAAAGCGCTAGCCGATTTTACCAAGCAAGTTTCTACGCTCATAGATGAAGATGATTTTGGAGATGTACCATTTACATTTGAAATTTCATCGCCTGGCGCAGACAATCCGCTAACCGACATTCGTCAATTTCCAAAACACATTGGTCGAAAATTCGACCTAGTTTTGATTAACGAAGAAACATTAATTGGAAAGTTAGAAAAAATTGAAGATTCGAATTTTTTCTTCCAAAAAGAAATAAAAGGAAAAGGAAAAAAAGTTTCATTTGAAGAAACTATTATTCCTTATAGTCAAATTAAACAAGCAACAATTATAATAAGTTTTAAATAACATGAAAACTAAAGCCAAGGATCTCGGTATTAACCTGGTGGAGAGTTTCTCCGAATTTAAAGAGTTCAAAAACATTG
>CANFLS010000012.1 GCA_947447955.1 Flavobacteriales bacterium
AACTGGTGAGTTACTCTTACCTTTATTTGTGAATTGAACAAGGTTAGTAGAAAAACACTGGGTGTCGTTGTTAATTGTAAAGTCAGCAACAGGATTTGGATTTACCCTTACCTTATTATATCCAGTATCCAAACATCCATATTGGTTGGTGGTGATTAATCGAATGTTGTACCAACCTGTATCTGAATAACTGTGTTTTACTGATGTAAAAGCTGTTGTTGAATATGTTGTATCAGAATTATCACCATAGTCCCAAGTTACATTGTTGGTTACTGAACCTGTTGCCGCTGATGTATCTTTTAAGATAAATTCATTGCCTTTAAAACATGCGGTGTTTTGTGATCTTAAGAATTTCACATTTGCCAAGTTGTACATCACCACATCAAATGTTGCGGTGTCTTTACAATTGAATCGTCCACCGCTTCCTATAATTTGAACGGTGTTGTTGCCTGCTGTAAAGTATCTATTGGTTACCAACGAATCTGTTTTGGTACCCCCTACTGGGAAACTCCACAATCTGGTTTTCAAATACAATCCATTGTTTTCCCAACTTCTTAATGTTACCAATTGGTTCAAACATGAATCTTTGTCACCATCCCTTGCAATTCTGATATCGGGTCTGCTTTGGATTTCAATCTTCAATGTTGAACTGTCAACACAACCATATTCTGATACCAATTTAAGCTTAACGATATAAGGACTAGGTACATTATTTGAATAAGTAATAACAGTATCTCTACCAATATCATCAGCACTTATATACCAAAAATTAGAATCATTTGCATTATTCTCGGCAGTGCGTATAATCGAATTTGTAGAATTAATTCCCAAATCTGTAAGTGACCAATAAGTTGAATCATTTACAGAGTTTACATAATTTTTACGCTTAAATTTAAAGTCAGTTAAATTGCCCTCACACTTTCCTAATTTGTCAAATTCAATGTGTGCAGTTGGCATACTCATTACATTGATGTAATTCAAACTAGAATCTTTACATCCCAATGCAGTTGTTACAAACGATTTTACTTTGAACTTACCAGTGTCAGGCATTGAGAACTTAACATTTGTACCGATATAGTTAAATGTATCGTTCTTAGGTTTGTGGTAAACAACGTATTTTGTTGTATTACTCGCATCTTTAGCATCTATGATTGCACCATCCGTAATTTCAAACTCATTATCTGTTAAGCAAAGTGTATTTGTAACAAATGATATTTTTGCTTCTGGTTGCTTTAAGATTCTTAAATCGCTACTAAAAGTGTCTTTACAACCATAATTATTTGTACTAATTAAGGTTACATTGCGCGTGCCATATACTTGGTATGTCCTTGATGGACTTGCCAACGTTGATGATGTGGTATCTCCCAAGTTCCAAGAATGGGTTAAAGCCGCAGAAACTGGTGAGTTACTCTTACCTTTATTTGTGAATTGAACAAGGTTAGTAGAAAAACACTGGGTGTCGTTATTAATTGTAAAGTCAGCAACTGGATTTGGATTTACCCTTACCTTATTATATCCAGTATCCAAACATCCATATTGGTTGGTGGTGATTAATCTAATGTTGAACCAACCTGTATCTGAATAACGATGTTTTACTGATGTAAAAGCTGTTGTTGAATATGTTGTATCCGAATTATCACCATAGTCCCAACTTACATTGTTGGTTACTGAACCTGTTGCCGCTGATTTATCTTTTAAGGTAAATTCATTGCCTCTAAAACAAGCAGTATTTTGTGATCTTAAGAAATTCACATTTGCCAAGTTGTACATCACCACATCAAATGTTGTGGTGTCTTTACAATTGAATCGTCCGCCACTACCTATAATTTGAACGGTGTTGTTGCCTGCTGTAAAGTATCTGTTGGTTACCAACGAATCTGTTTTGGTACCTCCTACTGGGAAACTCCACAATCTGGTTTTCAAATACAATCCATTGTTCTCCCAACTCCTTAGTGTTACCAATTGGTTCAAACATGAATCTTTGATTACCCTAGCAATTCTAACATCAGGTCTACTTTGGATTTCCAACTCTTGGGTGGTACTGTCTGGACAACCGTACTCAGATACCAATTTCAGTTTTACGATGTATTTGCCAGGGGTATTTTGTTTGTAGCTAATTACAGTGTCTGTTCCAATTGATGTGCCTGCAACAGACCAGAAGTTTTGGTCGTTCACTGAGTTTACATAATTGGTGCGTTTTAATGTAAAATTATTAAAGTTGCCTTCACACTTTCCAATTTTGTCGTACTCGATCTTCGCTATTGGCATGCTCATTACATTGATGTAATTCAAACTAGAATCTGAACATCCCAACTCGGTAGTTACAAAAGATTTCACTTTGAACTTACCAGTGTCAGGCATTGAGAACTTCACATTTGAACCTGAATATGTGAATGTGTCGTTCTTAGGTTTGTGATAAACTACATAAGAAGTTGTAGCAACAGCATCCGTTGCATCTTTCAATGCCCCATCTACAATTTCAAACTCATTCTTTGTTACACATTGGGTATTGGTAACAAATGATATTTTCGCTTCTGGTTGTTTTAAGATTCTTAAATCACTACTTAAAGTGTCTTTACAACCATAGTTGTTGGTGCTAATTAAAGTTACGGTGCGCTTGCCAAATGCGGTGTATGACCTTGATGGATTTGTGGATGTTGATGTGGTGGCATCTCCAAAGTTCCAAGAAAAGTTTAATGCAGCTGTTTTTGAATTGCTTTTACTTGAGTTTGTGAATTGAACAAGGTTTGTAGATAAACATTGGGTGTCGTTATTCATAGTAAAGCCCGCAACTGGATTTGGATTTACCCTAACCTTACTGTAAGCAGAATCAAAACATCCAAATTGATTGGTGGTAATTAATCTAATGTTAAACGAACCCGAATCTGAATAAGTATGCTTAACCGTTGAATAATTAATGGTTGGAGAATTAGAAACATTTGAATTATCACCAAAATCCCATTTCACATTGCTATTCACAGATCCATAATAATGTGACGAATCTTTGAAAATAAATTCATTCCCTCTTAAACAATTGGTATATTGATTAATTGACAATTTTATTCCAAGGACTACAACAGTTTTGGTTATTGAATTTGTACATCCGTTATCATCGATAATTGCGAGGGTAATATTGTACTTTCCCGGTTTACTGAAAGTGGTCTTTGTGTTTTTCTTAACTGAAGTTACAGAATTGTAGGACCATGAATGATAAATATCTCCACCAGCGAAACTCGTGTAACTTTTATTCGTTAGAATAAAGTTATTTCCTCTCAAACATTGTGTATCAGAATTAATTGTAAAATTCGCAATTGTTGAATCACAAGATGAATAATTGGTGTTATTTTTTTTAAAAATATGAGAGGAAAAAACAGGAGATAATGAGCATGTAAATACAAGTAAAAAAGCCAACAATTTGCAGACTTTTGAGAAGTTATTTTTTAATACAAAAGTGATTTTCATTCCAATTTAGAAATTGAATGACAATTTTACAAAAAAAAACCGAATATATTCGAGTTTTAGGTCAATAACTTGTTAAAAAAATGTAATGATTTTTACTAAAGATATAATTATGTTTGTAAGCTGCTACTTTATGCGAACTAATAAAAAGAACATTTCAAATTTATTCATTGTCGTTGTTTCGATTTTATACCCTTCAATTTCCAAAGGTCAAAATCCAATTTTTCGCCAAATGTACACCCAACGGTATCTTACCAATCCTGCATTGGTAGGAAATGGATCTATTGATGGTATTGGAATTGGAAGAATTTCATCAGGAATAAAAGCCCAATGGATGAGTTTGGAAAGCAGATTATACACACAGTCACTTTCATATGATGCCCCTATAAAGGGAAACAATTCTAGTTGGGGAATTGGCGCATTTATGACCGACTTAAACTCGGGTTCCGTTGAACAATCAAAGTACTCACATTTTTCGGGAACATTAACTTACGCCTACAATATCCCTCTAAAAAAATTAAATATTAAATTTGGACTTTCTGCTCAATTTTCTTCAATTACTTTCGGAAGGAATAATTTCATGTGGGAAGACCAAATTAACGAAAGCATGACAGGGTTTTTAAAGCCAACCCAAGAACCATTGAGTCAATTAACCAAAAATGTAGTTCATGCATCAGCTGGTGCTTTAATTTATGGTAAAAAAGGTTTTTTTGGGCTTGCTGTACACAACGTAAACGAACCTAATATTTCATTTTTCTCCAACCAAAATCAAACCATTGAAAGGAAATTTTTAGTTCATGGGGGACTTGTGTTCGATAAAATATTCAATCACGCGGTTATAACTCCCAATTTTGCATATTCAAAGCAAGGAGATGTACAATCTGCACTATTTTCTACCAATGTAAAGTTAGACAACTTACAACTGGGATTAGGAACTCAAAATGTGCGTGCTTTTGGCAATTCAGCATGGTCTGTAACAAACTATGTTGGTTATAGATACGACAAATATTTCATTGGATATAGCACCGATTGGAACCTAAGTTTTAACTTTGGTTCAATACCTGTAATTCACGAATTTTCAGTGCTTATTTTATTGAATAAAAAAGAAAAGAAAGCGATTCAAAATCCCTTTCCAGAAATGTAATTTACATTTTTCCTAAATTAATCGATAATCCAACTCCCAAGACTTCCATGAATTGAATTCTTGGACCTTTTCTACCGCTTCCGTCCTCAATAATGACATCATCGTCATACTTAACGTTAAGTGTAATTGTGGTTGAAATATATTCATTCAATGTAAGTGTAATATCATTTTGAATATTTACATCTACTCGGGTTGGATTTCTAAGATAATTATTAAAAAATTCGAATGTTGATCGAATTGCCACATTTTTTATCACCCTAGGTTCATTGAACTGAACTTTTACATATCCACCCATCTCCGACATTGTTTTGGCTGCGTCTTTAATTTCACCTGTTACAGGATCGGTTTCCGCTGGAGGAATTCCCCCAACACCTAAATTGGCCAATTTTTGATCACGAACAAATATGTTTTTACTTGATAAAGGACCAATGAATGCACTTAATTTTGGACTCGGATTAAAGTCAATTCCAATAGAAGAAATGAATGTAGCCGGAGCAAAGAAATTAGAAGCAGGTATGCCTAAAATTTGGTCATCAATTGAGTTATAACCGGCTTGAAATTGGGTTGAACAAGAGGTAATTATTGTATAAAACCAGCTTTTTCTGGCTTTCAATCCCAATTTGGTTGAAAACGATACCCTATCGTCGTTTTTATACCAGTTTGTGGTATTTCCTTGCAATGACAAACCATAGTTCATGTCCAACACACTTTGCCAACTGATGGTTTGGTTTGTAAAACCTAAATTCAAATTCAACCCGGTTGTTATTGAAATTGAATTAATACCTCCTTGCTGCCAATTTGAAAATTGACTTTGATTTGTAGCAATTGTAGAAGTACCAAAAAACGACCACAAACCAGTTGTGTCTCTGTTTCTCACTTTCTTTGGAGTAACCAGTGGTTCGATTATTGACTTACTATCTGCTTGAACAATAGTGCTATCCGCTTTAACAATAGTGCTATCGGCTTGAGCAATGGTACTATCGGTTTGAGCAATAGCTGACAGAGAAATCATCAATGTGAAACAAACAAGAATAAATTTGGGTAATTTTTTAAGAATCATAAATAATTGTACAACATTATTGCTAAAATTACACAAATACAAACATTTGTCGAAGCTTTTGAGATTAATTATTCATAACCCAAAACCAAAGAAATTTCAAACAGCCGCACATTTATGATCCCAAAACTAAAAAGATCAAGAAAATCAAGCGCATCGAAGAACGCGATCCAGTCGATTAATTAACTACAAAGTTAAAAATTCAATTTCACCGTGTATTGCAAATGCATAATAAATGCAATTAAACTCAGCGATATATTGATGATTGCCAAAATGATATATACCCAATTGATATCACTTTTTAATGATTCTATACAAATTAAAATGAATCCAAAGAACAAGAACATCGATCCTGCATAAAAATCAAACCATAGGCCGTAAACTGCCAAAACCCATGTAATTACATAGATAATCCAAATTCTGCTAGATTTTATTTTTCTAAAATGCTCCTTTTTCCATTTTAACTGCTGCCCAATGACAATGAATGCAATGGCAAACGACAACAATATCGAAAGGACTATAAACAACCCATAATGCAACAGTTCTTTTTTCTCCCAAATTGTTATTGTAATTGTAAAAAATACAGAAAGTTGAAAAAAATTAGGTTCGAAAAAAAATCCCTACACCCCTTCTGTTTAACATTTACACACAATTTATTCCATTCACTTAATTTTTTTTGGAAGTTTCATAACTTTACCTTATTGTTGAAATTACATAAACTTAATTTCATATGATTCAAACAAATACAAAGACATTTTACACTCTTTTGTTTATGGCTTCTTTGGTATTTGCTCCCGCCGCTGCTCAAGCACAGGTTGCCGATTCCGATTCAATTGATGCCATCGATGAAGTTGTTGTAGTCGGCTACGGTACACAAAAGAAAAGCAATGTTACCGGTGCCATTTCACAAGTGAAATCAAAAGATTTACAAGATCTACCCCTCACCCGTGTGGAACAAGCCCTGCAAGGTAGAACCTCCGGTGTGCAAATTTTGCAAAATTCAGGACAACCTGGATCCAGCTCAGTTGTTCGCATTAGAGGTACTGCCTCAATCAACGGCTCCAACCCACTCTATGTTGTAGATGGAGTTGTCATTACTGGAGGTATCGATTACCTGAATCCAAACGATATTGAAACCATTGAAGTGCTAAAAGATGCCGCTTCGGCCGCTATCTACGGAGCACGTGGTGCCAATGGTGTAATTATTGTAACCACCAAATCTGGTAAAAAAGGAGCAATGAAAGTGAATGTTTCTATGTATAGAGGTACTCAAAATCCTTGGAAAACACTTCCCGTATTAAACGCTACCGAATACGCTACCTTGCAAAATGAAATGGCTGCCGCCGCTGGTCAAGCTCCCAAATTTGCAGATCCACGCTCTTTAGGACAAGGAACAGATTGGCAAAGCAAAGTGTTTAATCCAAGTGCGCCAATGAGCAATCTTGAGATCAACCTTTCTGGAAGTACCGACAAAATCCAATACTATGCCTCTGTTTCTAAATACGACCAAGAAGGAATAGTTGCGGCTGGAAAATCGAACTATAACAGATTGACCGCACGTTTAAATACAACCATTCAAGCAACCAACAAACTAAAAATTGGATGGAATGCTGCCTACACAAATGTTCAAAGCATGAGTGTTGCTGAAAATACTGAGTTTGGATCTCCATTGGGACGTGCTCTCAACATTGACCCTCTTACCCCACTTTATGAAACCAATCCATTGTTGCTTTCTCAAAACCCATATTCAATTGCAGGTGCGTTGAGGAAAAATTTGATGCGCGATGCTGGCGGTATTTATGGAATTTCTTCTATTGTAACCTCTGAAATTGTGAATCCAGTTGCAGCGTTAATGACAGAAAATAACACCGGTTGGAGCGATAAGATTGTGAACAATACCTATGCAGAATTCGAAATCTTAAAGGGTTTAAAATTCAAAAGCAGCATCGGTACTGATTTGGCATTTTATGGTGGTTACGGTTTCCGTCCCTCATATTACTTAAACGCCACAAATTTCTTGGATACGAATTTGGTTTATCAAAACTTTAATCGGGCGTTAACTTGGATTTGGGATAACTCGATCTCATATTCTACCAAAATCAAAAAACACAACATCGATATTGTTGCAGGACATTCAGCACAAGAAACTACGGGTACATTTATTGGTGGATCAAAACGCGATGTACCATCTCAAAATCCAGACGATGCAACCATCAACTATGCCCGAAATACAAACAGCAGGGATGTTTATGGAGGGAAATGGGAACGTTATGCCATTGAATCATACTTTTCAAGAGTCAATTACAACTTTAACGGCAAATATTTGCTTACCGCCATTTTAAGGGCTGATGCATCTTCGAGATTTGGTTCTAATTACCGTTGGGGTTATTTTCCTTCAATTTCTGGGGGATGGAATATGCATGAGGAATCTTTTTGGAAGTCAAACAAATACATTCAAACTTTGAAACTAAAAAGCGGTTGGGGAATGAGTGGAAATGATGCCGCTGGTTCACTTGAATATGCTGCAACCATTTCTGGAGGAAGAAGTTACACGTTTGGCAGTGGCGAAACACTAACCAACGGAACTTCTCCTACCCAAGTTGCCAACCCCGATTTGCATTGGGAAACGGTAACCCAATCGAATTTTGGTTTTGAAAGCCGCATTTTCAAAAATATCAATGTAGGAATCGATATTTACCAAAAGAACACCACAGGAATGATGAGCAGACCTGTTTTGCCTGATTACATTGGCAACGATGCCCCAACTTCAAATGTGGGCACAATGGTAAACAAAGGAGTTGATATTGAAGCCAACTACAGCAAAGTGCTTAAAAACGGACTTGCTATCAACGTGGGTGGCAATATTTCATTTGTAAACAATGAAGTAACTTTAATTGGTAACAAAACTGGATTTTTAAGCGGTGCCAAATGGGGTCCACAGAGTTTAGAAATTTCTAGAATTTCTGAAGGACAAGCAATTGGACATTTCTACGGATATAAAACGGATGGAATTTTCCAAACTTTAGATGAAGTTAACAATTACAAAAGTGCCGATGGCAAAGTCATCCAAAAAGATGCGGTTGCCGGTGATTTGAAATTTGTAGATGTAAACAATGACGGTGTAATTGATGAAAAAGACAGAACTGTAATTGGAAATCCAACACCAAAGTTTGTTTATGGTGTAAACATTTCTTTGAAATTCAAAGGTTTCGACTTGATGATTTTTGGTCAAGGCATGGAAGGAAATGACATTTACAATGCAACCAGAAGATATGATTTACCAAATGCAAATATGAATGCCGCTGCCATCGACAGATGGACCGGTGCGGGTAGCACAAATCAATATCCAAGATTGACATTGCAAGACAACAACAATAACTTCGCCAGAAGTTCTGACTTCTACGTAGAAGATGGAAGCTTTTTTAGAATCAAAAATTTCCAAATTGGCTACAGAATTCCAGACAAAATATTAAAGAAACTGAATATCGCTGGAATGCGTATCTACTATTCTGGTAGCAATTTATTGACCTTTACCAAATATTCTGGATTTGATCCAGAAATTGGAAATGGTTACGGTATAGACAGGGGTATTTATCCTCAAGCAAGAATGAATTCACTAGGTTTAAGTTTAAATTTTTAAGGTTATGAAAAGTGTTAAAAATATTTTCAAATTCACATTATTAAGCGTTGTTTTTTGCATTCCCTTTGGATGTAAAAAAGAATTTCTAGACGTTAAGCCAGTGGCTAGAGAACTAGAAATCAATTATTATAGAAATGAGGCTCAAGCTTTTGAGGCTTTGGTGAGCGTTTACGACGCACTTCAGTGGAACGACCAAGGTGGTTTCACCATGTTTAGATTGTTATTGAACGTTGCATCCGACGAATGTTTGGCAGGTGGCAGCGATGCTTCTGACCAACCAAGTTGGGTTGCTTGGGATCAGTTCAAAACAAGTCCTAGCCTTGGCCCACAAGTTGGATTCTGGAGAAAGAATTACAAAGGCATATACAGAGCCAACTTATTCTTAGAGAAAATCAATCAAATTGCCGATGCTTCTCCTGAATTCAAAGCAAGAACAAGTGCCGAAGCAAAGTTTTTAAGGGCTAAATTCTATTTGGACTTGGTACAACTATTTGGACGTGTTCCTTTGATTACAAAGACCTTAAATCCCTCAGAATATTACACAATCAAACAGGAAACACCAGAAGTAGTTTTCAATCAAATTGAAAAGGACTTATTGGAAGCAATTCCAGATTTGCCATTGGCAAATACGCTGCCTGCTCAAGAATTGGGAAGGGTAACCAAAGGTGCTGCACAAGCATTGTTGGCAAGGGGTTATTTATATATGAATATGCAAGACAAAATGGATGATGTTGCTACTTTGTGTGAAGACATTATCAATTCTAATGCCTACGATTTAGAGAAAAACTATGGCGACATTTTTAAAACCTCAGGGGAGTTTGGAACTGAATCCGTGTTTGAAATTGCATATAGTGAAAATTCTAGATCTGATTGGGGTTCATTTGGATCTGGTTGGGGCGAAGGAAACGTTTCTGTACAGTTTGTAGGAATGCGCGATTTTAGCGGTGCTAAATTTGCACCAGGATGGGGTTTCTGCCCAGTAAGTAAAAGTTTGGCTGATGCGTTGCGCGGAGATCCAAGATTTGTTCATACCATTATTGAAGCCGATACGATGAAAGGGGCAACCTATTCTAAAGGGTATCAAAATACAGGTTTCTTTATTCGCAAATACGCTCCGTTAATTGAAAACAAATCGAAAGATGGTGAACCTGCTTTAAACTGGGGCAATAACATCCGCGAAATTCGTTTTGCAGATGTTTTGTTGATGGCTGCCGAAGGGTTGGCTAGAAGCAGCGGAAACATGAGCAATGCGCAAAGCTATGTAAACAGAGTAAGAGCGAGGGTTGGATTAGCTCCAATTAGCAGTTCTGGTAATCTTTTATTGTTGGATATTTACAAAGAAAGACAATTGGAATTGGCTACTGAAGGACATAGATTTTTTGATTTGATCAGAACAGATCAGGCTTCAAGTGTGTTGGGCGCATTTGGTTTTATCAAAGGAACCCATGAGTACCTTCCTATTCCACAAAATGAAATTGACGCAAGCCAAGGTGCACTAAAACAAAACAATGGTTATTAATAATTTAAAATAATTTTTATGAAAAATATACAAAAAATAACAATTGGGCTTTTCTGTACAATCATGATTATTTTTTCATGCAAAAACGACAGGCCTTCATTAAATAATTTGCCAAAGGCAGCATTTGATATTGAATTTATTGATTCAAACAATGTAAAGTTCATAAGTAAGTCAACTGAAAATCCATTTTTATTCAATTGGACCGTTGTGAATCTTGGTACATTTAAAGGGAATGGCGTAGTTGCCAATATTCCTAACAAAGGAAAATATCAAGTAATTCTTACTGTTTATTCTCAGGGGGGAAGTGATACCCTTTCGAAATTTTTCGAAATTACAAAAAATGAGAAACCCGCTTGTACCCCAGAAATGGAGTTTTTGACGGATTGCAGTTCAAGAACATGGACATTGGCTAAAAAGCCAGGTGCATTGTGGGTTGGACCAGTAAACGCAAGTACAACTTGGTGGGCCATTGATGCTGCTGGCGTTACAACCAGATCATGTGCCTTTAACGATGAATGGACATTCAACGCAGATGGTACAGTTGATTACGACTGCAAAGGAGATTTGTGGGGGGAAGCGGCAACAGGATTTAAACCCGACGGTTGTTATCCAGAATCGGACTTAACTGCCGATACCAAATTTTGGGGAAGTGGTAAACACCAATTTATGTTAACTGGAGGTACCGGAACTGATCCTTTAATTTTAAAAATGATTGGAAAGGGTGCATTCATTGGTTTACAAAAAGTAGCAAATGGAAAAGAAGTAAGCACTCCTCAAATGGGTGTTGATTACAAAGTACTCTCACAGACAAAAACTGCAACCGACCGTTTTACAGAGGTAGAAGTAAACTTTGGTGCCGGTATTTGGAGATTTACGCTAACTTCGCCTGAATGATAAAATTCTTTTCAGGTATTTCGTTTCTATGCTGTTTTATCCTATTTTCTTGCAAGGACAATGTTGTTACGCCTAGTTTATTGGTGAGGGACATTACAGTTCAAGAAAACAACGATAGCCAAACAATAAACGTGGTGGTTTCATTGAGCGAAACTTGTGAGCGTGATGTGAAATTCCATTTTTCAACCATGGCCAACTCTGCCACCAAAGGAATAGACTTTCGTGACAAACAGGGAGATATTACCATTGCTGCGGGAAATAAAACGGCTTCGTTTTCTTTGCAAGTTTTGGGGGACACAATCGTAGAAACTGAGGAGTCATTTTGGATATCTTATAACCAACCCAATGGATTGAATATTCCAACACCTTATGCCACGGTTAAAATCACCAACGACGATGCCGATGCGATTTCGTTTGTCGATGGATACAATACGCCAAAAGTAAGAAAAGGATATAGCCTTGTATGGGCCGATGAATTCGATGGCAATTCCTTAAATTTAAACAACTGGGGTTTCGATATTGGAAATTCGGGTTGGGGCAACAATGAGTTGGAATACTACCAAGATGGCAATAAAAACGTAACCGTTGCCAATGGAACGTTAACAATTACTGCGAAAAAAGAAAAAGTTCAAAGTGCCAATTACACTTCGGCAAGGATAAAAACCCAAGGTAAAAAATCTTTCACGTTTGGAAGGATTGATATCCGTGCCAAACTGATGACAGGTCAAGGATATTGGCCAGCACTTTGGATGTTAGGTGAAAGCATTTCATCAATTGGATGGCCCGCTTGCGGTGAAATCGACATTATGGAATTGGTAGGTAGCAAACCCAACGTAGTGCTAGGAACAGCGCATTGGGGTTTACCAGGAAATGGGTCTACCTATATTACTCGAAACTATACATTGAATGGCACAGATTTCAGCAAAGAATACCATGTGTTTTCAATTGTTTGGGTTAAAGATCAAATCCAATGGTATGTAGATGATCAATTATACCATACCATTACCAAAAACGATGTCAATGTAACCTATCCGTTCAACTCACCTCATTTCTTCATTTTCAATGTTGCAGTGGGTGGGAATTTGCCGGGTAATCCAGATGTAAATACTGTTTTCCCCAAATCGATGGTGGTTGATTACGTGAGGGTATTTCAATAATTAAATAAGTATTTAATAAGATCTTCTAAAAAGCAGCTGAACTATTCAGCTGCTTTTTTGTTAATTCCAAAAACTTCCTTATTTTTACTTTTTCCTAATCATATGCGCAAAAACCCTACCCTAAGAACCATACAAAATTTAAAATCTTTGATTTTGATATTGTGTGTTTTTATGGGCAATTCAATAAAAGCGCAGTTAAACGGAAATTATACCATTGGAGGGGCATCGGGAGCCAACAACTATGCAACTTGGTCGGCATTTGCAACGGCTTATAACACCAATGGGGTTTCAGGAAAAGTTACGGTTACTGTTTTATCAAACCAAAGAATAACATCGGCGGTTCAATTAACCCAACACGCCTCCTCACCCACCACGGCTACAAAACCCTTAATCATCAATGGCAACGGTTATAAAATAACAGGTAATTTTCTGTATGAAATGATCTATTTCAACGGCATTGATTATTGCACGTTAAAAAACCTTACCATTGTTGATTCATCAGCCAATAAGGCAATTGGAATAAGGCTTACAAATAATTCAAACGACAATTTAATAGACAGTTGCACCATCGTTTTTGCGGGATTGGCATCAACAGGCAGTGCCGATAATTGTGCCTATTTGGCACTTACAGCCTCAAACACCAATTTATCTTCGCTTGCAGCTCAAATAAACTGCAGCCGCTCAGTTTTTTCAAACAACATTTTCAAAACAAGCAATACCAATTCGCCAGGCCCAATGTTTGGAATATTAGAATTCCAAGCAGCAAGTTATACCACTACTGCAATTAACAATAGCTATCAAAACAATGCAATTAGTAATTATTATTCAGTAGGTATTTCAATTAATTACACCAATGGTGTAATCATTCAAGGCAACAAAATATCAAGAAATGATGCTACCTCTTTGTCGCCGATGGATACATTAACCAATGCCGCCATTAGGGTATCTCGAACGTATGAAAGTACTAGACTATCATTTGTAAGTCAAAACATCATTGAGAATATCCCATTCAAAGGAGCCACTGGATCAAAACCCGGTAATTATTTGTTTAAATTTTTCGGCATCCAACTTAATTATGTCAACAATGGATTTTTCAATTCCAAAAGATATAACCTAGAATGCCATGAAAATGTAATACAAAAAATAAATGCCAAAAATGTATTCAACGGTATTTATCCCTCATTTTGTGTCAATTTAAAAATAAGGAAAAATATTATTCTGAATAATTACAGTTATCAAAACGCGAGTCCCATCTACTGTGCTTACAATTTAGGACTTACCGAGGTAACCGAAAATCACGTAAAAACAAACAACTTTAATTCCCTCAATGGAAATACGGTATTTATTTGTTTCACTGCCAATAGCCAAACATTGAATGACTCTTCCTTCGCCGCAAATAATCTGCTAGATTCCAATACAATTGGATCTGCTAGTTGTGGATTCTTATTGTCTAGTGAGAGATCTTCAATCTTACGTAATTCCATTTTAAACAATACCTTTCAAAATGGCACTAAAGATTACTATGGAATAAAATGCAGCAATTCTAGTATAAAAATCAATAGCAATTTGATTTTAAACAAAGGAGGATGTGGGAACTTTTATGCCATTCATCAAACCAACCCAAACAATAATTCCACCGAAATTACCCAAAACACCATTTATTTCAACGCAATTGATACCACCAATTTTTGGGGGATTTATGTAACCAACGATGCCAATAAAATCCAAGGCAACATTATTCAAGCAAATGGCACAAACTCCGGTTATTTTATCACGCTCATCAATCCTGCAAAAGCAACACCCGTAAACAACAACATGTATTTCGGGAAATTCACAAACTCCTATTGGCAGTTGTTTACCAATAAATACAATACGTTTAAACAATGGCAAAGCACAACGCTAGCTGGAAATAATGAACGCTTTGAAAATCCCAAATTCACCAATCCCAATTCCCTAAACTTCATACCCTTAAATAGCTATTGTCAAAATATTATGGCTCCCATTAAATATGCCACTTTCGATATTTACAACAATGCCAGAAATAAGAACTTAAGCGACATGGGTGCCATTGAATCAAGTATTGATTGCAAAGCAATTGGTTATAAATTTAACGTTCCTTCAAATGCTTGTGCAGGTACCCAATATGGACCTCTTACCATTTACGGAAAAAGCAACTTCAATGATACAATTAACCAATTAAGCGTGGCTTTCAATGTGAACAACGCCAATGAAATTAATGAAATCATTACCCGTAAAATCAAACCCTACGATACCTTTTCATATACCTTCAACAACTACCCGAAGTTAATATCTACAGGCAAAAACACAATCAAAGTCTACATTCATCAAAATGACGACACATTATCAAACGACACAGTTTCATTGAATGTGGTTACCATAAAATCTCCGGGTGGATCAACAGTTTCATTATTGGATAGCATAGTCAACAAAAACAAAACCATTTTAAAGAACAATACCATCATTACTTATAATGGATTAGAGACATTTTTCACCATTACCCCGCCGAGGAATTTGTCAAATTCAGATTATGGCATAAGCAACAAATGGTTTGCAAATGCTGCGGTTTATTCAACATCAAACAAGATTATTTCGTCAACCGTTAATATTAATCCGCCAACCACTTCCAGTAACCTTATCATTGGTGTGAATGTAAAAGACTCTGCTTTTCAAGACAGCACAATATCCCTCAAAATCAAAATAGCAAATACAATTACAGGGTGCGATACCCTATATCAATTTCAACTAAAATTGCTAAAATTGCCAGATTTAAAAATCAACCACGGCAATAAAGTTTTCTGTTCTGGCGATACAATTTCATTTGACCATAACGGCATCAATTATCCAGAACAATTGAATTATCACTGGAATTTTGGCACCAACAATAGTGCCGATACCTCTGCCGATTTATTTACAAAGTTTATCTATAAAAATGGTGGCGTATTTATTGTTTCGCTTACCGCGTATTTACCCAACATCCCATTCCAATTTTCAAGTTTCGACACCATCACTGTCAATACCAAACCTATTGTTAAATTCACTAAAGACAACGTTTGTCCCTCAGAACCATTGAAAATAAAAAACTTAACTGTGCCTTCCAATTCTAACATGTATTGGGACTTTAACGATGGTAAGGGATATATTCAAAAACAAGATTCCAGTTTTATGTTAACCATTAAAAATGCAGGCACTTACGTTTTTAGACTTAAAGCAAATAACAACGGTTGCATAGTTACGGCATCGCAAAATGTAAATATTTTCGATGCGCCAACGGCTACTTTTTCGAAATTGTCTGGCAATTGCAACAATGAAAGTATCACCTATCAAAACAACTCTACAATTAAGAGCGGCAATCTATATTTCAAATGGGAATTAGGAGAAAATAGCACCCTCAGTTTTGCCAAGAATCCGAGCATTAATTATTCATCGTCAGGGTATAAAAATGTAAAACTTACAGTGCGTTCTGATTTTGGTTGCGCTGATTCTTCTACCAAGTCAATTTACATAAAACCTGCACCTGTTGCGAACTTTACAAGTACCGATTTTTGTTTTATTCGACCAACAGAATTTACAAATACAACTCCCAAAATACCTGGTAGTAAACCAACTTTTTTGTGGGATTTCGGAGGTGGCGACTTAAGTTACACCGAAAATGTTACGCAAAGCTGGAATTCAGTGGGATTGAAAACTGTGACATTCAAAATCACCTTAGACAATGGCTGCTCCGACACCGTAAAACGTTATTTTTATGTACTCGAAGAAAGTACACCTAAATTTAACTTTACTTCTAAATGCTCAGGCGATACTACCCTTTTCAACAATAATTCTACCAATTCAAAAGGTACCCCCATGATTTATAAATGGTACTTTGGCGATGGTGACTCATCTGAAAAAACAAACCCAATTCACATTTATAAAAATAGGTTTAACACTACCTATAATGTAAAATTAATCAGTCAAATAATTGATGGCTGCGCCACTTCGATAACAAAACCAGTCATAATAAATGGGCTTCCCAATACCTGCGGTTTTTTAGGTAATGCCGATTATGCCTTTGCCTTTTACGGAGTAAAATTAAATCCATTAGACGATAACGGTTTGGTTGGCGGAAGCAATGGCATTGATTATACTTGGACCGTCAATCAAAAAGACACCCAATACAGCAAAGATGTAAACGCCATGGTAAACTATAATTTCAAAAAAGATACGTTTTATCTGGCATCAATGTTCGCAACCGACAGAAATACCGGTTGCAAATGTACGAGAGAGAAACTGGTTATCATGAACAGGGCTACTGTTCAGAATTTGAACCAAGTTCAAATTTCAATTTCCCCAAATCCATCAACAGGTTTATTCAATCTCAAATTGAATAAAAGCAATGCAAACTTGAAAGTTTACATCACCAATACAAATGGTCAGAAAATTCCAAGTCGTTTGATCCAAATAAATGATTCAAATTACCAACTCGATTTGAAAGAAGAATCGAATGGGGTTTATTTTATGAAAATAACGGATACAAACTTTTCTAAGTTTGAAAAAATCACCAAGTATTAACTTGCCATTTTAAATCATTTCTTTTTCTTTTGTGGAAGAAAATCTATAAAAAATATAATTATTGTACTTTTTACAATAATTAATTTTTATATTTGTTTTATCACTATGCCCAAAGCTAAGATTCATAAAGATTTTCTTCAAAATATAAAGGAGAAAACCATATCCCATAATCAATCAATTTTGTATTCAACTTTGTTGATTTTATTTTCGTTTCTATCTATTTTTTCTCTCAACGCTCAGGCTATTAAAGTTGAAGTTGTAAAGACCGAAAATGGCTACCAATTTTTACGCGGTGGGCAACCTTATTACGTTATTGGCGCCGGTGGTGAAACCCACCTTGACGTGGTGAAAAAGATTGGTGGCAACTCTATCAGAACTTGGGGCGTTGATAATGCACAAGAAATTTTAGACAATGCACAAAAAAACGGCCTTACCGTAATGCTAGGATTTTGGGTACAGCATGAACGCCACGGATTCGACTATAACAACGAAGAAAAAGTAAAAAAACAACTTGAACATTTCAAACGTGTCATTGACCAATTTAAAAACCATCCAGCTTTGCTTATGTGGGGAATTGGAAACGAAGTAGATTTGTTTTATAGCAATCCCAAAGTTTGGAATGCCATTCAAGATATTGCCAAATACGCCCATCAGGTAGACCCAAACCACCCTACTTCAACAGTTACCGCAGGTTTGGATTCTTTGGAAGTAGATCATATCAAACAAAGAGCTCCAGACATTGATGTTTACTGCGTAAACACCTATGGCGACATTGGAAACGTACCAAACAACATTTACAAATACGGTTGGACCGGCCCTTACATGATTACAGAATGGGGACCAAATGGACATTGGGAATCACCTACAACCTCTTGGGGTGCGGCAATTGAACAAAGCAGTACTGAAAAGTCAGATGTTTATTTTACCCGTTACAAAAAATACATCGAAGCATATAAAAACAGATGTTTGGGATCTTATGTTTTTTTGTGGGGACAAAAACAAGAATACACCCTAACATGGTATGGTTTGTTTACGAAAGACCAAATGCAAACAGAAGCTATTGACGCACTTGAAATAGCATGGACAGGTAAAAATCCAACTTTTGCAACACCTACCATCACTTCATTCACCATTAACAACAAAAAGGCCATTGAAAGTCCAACGATGATGGCAAATACCACCAATTTTGCAACGGCAATTACCCCTTTAAACTGTTATCAGCTTACAAATTGCGATAGCAGTGACAAGCAAATTACTTACAAGATATTGCGCGAAAGTTCCGATAAAAAAGCAGGTGGTGATGTTGAAAACGAAGCGGAAGAAGTCCCTACAAAATTTAAGGTTTCAAAAAACGGAAAGGTTATTTTTGATGCACCCAATGAAACAGGGGCTTATAGATTGTTTGTAACCATAATATACAAAGAAAAAGTGGCATATGCAAATTGTCCGTTTACAGTAACACCAAATCCGAAAAGAGGAAATGGCAAAAAAGTATGGCTAAAGAAATGGGAAATGGGATCCTTTGAATAACATGAAAATAAAATTACTCACTGGAATTGTACTTATCCCGAATTTGATTTTTGCTCAACTTGGAAGTTCTGCAAATACTGACAGCATCTACCCCGCTCATTTACAAAGAAGGGTAAATGTAACTGGGGTGTTTCCAAAAGAACCAATCAAAAAACTCGAAAACTTCAGTATTTCTGGATACTATCGATTTATTACCAACGTAAGAAAATTGGATGTGGCTTATGCCGAACAGGCCAAAACGCCAGTCAATATTTTTGTTGGTGACGATGGTCAAATTCCACAACTTTCGCTAAATATGGCGGGAAGCGTTTCAGCAACAACCCGTTTCTCAACAGATTTTTATTTGTGGACACCCATGATGGGTGGCGGAATGCCAGAAAACGTGAAAGGATTAAACTTAGGGGTTAGTTTGAATGGATCACATTCAACCAGCTATGGCAATTTCGAAATCCAATGTGGTGGTATCAATTGGTACGCCCTCTCCCCTTTTACATTTCATACCAACCAAGGTTATAACCGATATAGTTTGTTTGAAAGAAATCCTTGGGATCCAAGAACAAAAAACATCGACGACCGTTACAACAGCTTTTACACCCAAGGTGCATTAAACCAAGATTTGCGTTGGGGAAATCAAGCTTTCCAAGGTGTTATTTTTGAGGGAAATGATTTACCGAATGGATTTTCAACTTCAATCATGTTTGGTAAAACCCAGTTAAACGGAGGAATGATGGCTTTGCCAAATCAATCTTATGGTGGTAAATTGAAAAAGCTAATTGGAACTGGTAACGTCACTTTCAATTCGTTTAACAACCAAAGTTACACAGACAGTTTGATACAACATGGAGTTGGTTTTAACATCCATACTCTGACGTTTGAGCAAACGTTCTTAGGATTGAAAATCTCAGGTGAAACAGGTGCTGGCAGATACTTTAGTCCCTCAACACAACGAGGATGGGGCGAAGCAATAAGTGTGAAATTAAATACCCCAGCCAAATACACGTTAATACCTTTACAGTTTCATTACTTTCAAATTAGTCCTAAAGTGTTAAACAACAGTTCTGTTTTTTGGAACTCTTCAATTAGGGAAGGAAACACAAGTTCTAACAATTCTAGCGATCAAATCGTATTGGCGCCGTTTGCGAGTGCATTGACTCAGGTTGGACAAGTTACCAATAACAGAAAGGGATTTGAAATCAACAGTGAATTCGAAGTGAAGAAATTCAAATTCAATTTGGGATATTCTAACAGCCGTGAAATTGAAAATATTTCATCTCAGCTTACCTACGGACATCCAGTAAACGGATTGGCTTTGTCTAGATTTTGGCGTTGGGGATTTCCTGCAAATGTGGGTCCTTACGGAAACTTAACCAAGGTCTACCGCAGTGTATTTGAAACAGTGAATCTAACCGACGTAACACCCACCAAGCAACCATTAAATACGAAGTATTTCAATGTTTTGGAAGTGAATGCCAAATACAGAACTAAAATCTTAAATAAAGATTTATATATAAACTACTTGGGAAGCTATTCTTCGGTACAGAATTTCTATTCAAACGTTACAGTATTTACCGAAAAAGCATATTTGAGGGCTTATTACCACCAATTAGAAGCTTATTTGAAATTAACAAAGCGCGTTGTTTGGACAAACTATGCCGGCTGGGAGCGCATCATTGCCAATTACGATACTGAAATCAATGCAGTTACAAGAAGGCCAAGAAACCAAACGGGTTATGGATTTGCAACCGGTTTAGATATTGAAATGAGCAAAGGTGCTGGATTATACCTCAGACAAAGATGGATGGATTATTACGACAGTAGTTTTCCGAATAACAAATATTCAGGTTGGGAATCAACCGTTGAAGTTAAAATTTTCTTTTAAAATAAATGAACATGCTTAAAGCGAAACATATTATCATTTTATTTACTTCATGGGCATTTAATGGCAATGCACAAATTTCTCCAAAGGTGAAAATTACCGGCGGCGCAAGAAGTATTATAAACAATCAAAATATTCAAGTGAATGATTCTATTCCCGATAAAACAACGCCAAAAGGCAATGCCGGAGGGTATGCGTTGATCGATTTGGGATTTAATATCTCTCCAAATAAAAATACCGAAATTTTGGGAATGATTCGTATCAAAAACCAATACGGTGGATTTTTTGGCGGTGGAGTATCTTTTGATGTACGTCAACTTTGGGTAAAAGGTATTATTGCCGATGCGGTTCGCTACCAACTTGGGGATATAAATTTGAAACAAACACCTTTCACCTTCTACAACAACAACGAAGATTTGCTAATCAATCAAAATCCTGTTACCAAAATGCAACAGGAAATTGTGAATTACGAAACGTTTTATAAAAACAATACTTGGCGCCAACAAGGTGCGTCTATTGATTTTGGTTTAAATTTCTCAAAATACCTTCAAGAAATCAATGTAAACGGTTATTTAACCCGTTTGAACATGACAAACTTTGGAAACGTTCCTGAGCGTTTGTTTGGTGGATCAACGGTTGATTTCATTGTAAACGATCATTTAAGTGCCCAATACAATTTGAGCAGTGTTTTTGATGTTACTGGAACTGGAACAGATTCTAATTCATTTAGAAACATTGTTCAAACTGGAGCTTTCAAATATGCCAATACGTTTAAAAACTACCCAATTGTGTTGAAAGGTGAATTTGGAAATTCTTCAATGTATTACACAGTAGATCCTAAGGCACCGAAATTGAACGACTTCTTTTTGAATCCTTCAGCGCAAATAAGCTTTCCTAAGTTGAATATCGATTTGGAATTGGGTTATTTGAACGTAGGGCCTGATTTCAGAAGTCCTGGAGCACAATCAAAGCGCATCAATTACAATTCAGCGTTAACCAGTTTTGGTTTGTACAAACAAACACAAGCCGACCGTCCAGTGAGCCTCGGCGACATTATGGGCGACAACAAACTGTACAACAATGGCATTAGCAATAAAATCATGGCCTACCATCCGTTAATCAACAATGTATTGCCTTATGGTTTGGCTACATTTAACAGAAATGGGGCTTATGGAATTGCAAAATGGTCAAACAAAGAAAAAGGTTTGTCAGCCGATTGGGCACATTACCAATTGAGTGAGATTCGTGGACAAGGAACAAAAAACTTAAAGAAATATACCATGAGCAACCTTCAGTTGGGTTGGAATCTTTCTAAAGTGTTAAAATTGAAAAAGTCCCTCAAAATATCTACTGCAGTTTCATACCAACAAACAAGCCGTACGGGTGAGTTTTCGTATGAAAAAGTTGATTTACAATCTATTCAATCTGCATTTGGATTTGAGTGGGAATTTGCAAAGCAATTGGAATTGGTTGGTGGTTACACCGGATTGCAAGGTAAAGGGCACGATCAAATGTCGAGCAGAAATTTCTATACCGAAGTTACCGATTTCAAAGATTACAATGTAAATTTGAGTGAATCGATTACCGCAGTGGGTTTGAGATTCCGTTTTACAGAGAAAGCTTATTTTGGAATTATGTACCAAAGTTTTAATTACGATAACAAAGCCCAGGCTTTTGACAATTATAAAATCAATCAAACTTTAATCATTTACAATTTATTATTCTAACCATGAAACGCCTTATATATATTGTTGTTGCAGTGTTAACTTTAAACAGTTGCAAACGTGAACAAATGCCTTACGAAGGTCCGAATTTGCAAGATTTAAATGGTACTTTCGGGTTTTTATCGGCTTTTAAGTCAGATAAAACCACTGTTGATTTTTCTAAAACAGAAGTTGTAAATTTCTCAGCGGAATTCACAAAAATCTGTGCATGGAAAATTGAAATCAAAGGCAAAACCAGTGGAGCTAAAAAAGTGTTAGAAGGAAAATCAAGAAATCTTGAAGCACCTTTGTCAACTTGGAATGGAACTACTACATTTTTCCCCATGTTTAAAAATGAGAATTGTGTGGCTACCCTAAAAATTGAAGGTGTTACAGATACATTTAATTTGAATATCAATGTTACAGGACTAAAAACACCGTCAGGATTTGTAGTTGCCAATTTCGAAACAGGCATCAGCACAAAATGGACAACGTTCATTCAAAGCGGTGCAAGTATGGATTTTAAAATCCACAATGACAAATACACCATTGAAGGTTCTAATTATTTGAATATGGGTGGAATTGTAAACTGGGATTGGTTAATTGGTTTAATAGATTTTCCAGCTACCGCTTATGGAAATGGAACAGTTAAAACCTTCCCTGTTACCTCAATTGCCGATGATGTTTATTTCAACTGCTTAATTTATGGAGTACCTAATTCAAACCCATCGCATGTTTTGTTTCAATTTAAAGAAGATGATAACGGCAACGGCACATTTGAATCGTCAGCAGACGATGAATACGACAAAGAAATCATTGTAAATTGGGAAGGTTGGAAATTGGTTAGTTTCAAATACAACAGCATGGTCCGCTTGGTAAATGGAACCCCAGCGGTAAACAATGGAAACAGCAAATTCAATCCCAATTCAATCAATAAAATATCCATGCTTCATTTGGCAAATCCTGCAAACGGCGCCGGAAGTACAAAAATTGATTGCATTATGTTCACTGAAAAAGGTCCTTTAGAATTATAAATGAAAACCATTCTTTCACTTTGTCTTTTTTTATTGAGTGGTTTTGTTTTTTCACAAAACGATTCTGCCCAATTTCATAAAATGGATACCATTTCTTTGAATGGAAAACTGTTATCTTTCCAAAACAGAAGCTTGTACGATATTCAGGAAGAAGCAGACAAAGAGAACATCAATGGATTTTACGCTTTAGAAATTTTCAACGAAAACATAGACAAACAAGTTTGGGCATCCCCAGAAAAGAATTGCGTACAATTTTCACCTGAAAACACACTTGTTTTTGAGGGAAAAAATGCCTTGCATGTAAATTGGGATAAAATTTCAGGTGGCTGCATTTGGGCTGGAATGGGATTTGGTTGGGACAATTGGAGACCCAAAGATATTTCTGCAATTATTGATACAGCAGGTATAGAAATTTATTTCTATTCTCCAGGCACAGACCTAAACAATTTGCCTTTGGCATTTGCCATAGAAGATTATTCTGGATCACAAGCCTATGTTGGTTATGCTCCAAAATATCTAACATCCCCAAAAATCAAAGCCAATACTTGGAATAGCTTTATTTTGCCGCTGAAGGATTTTCCTTTCACTGCCACCCAAACAGATCCTGGCAATACCAAACAATTCATCATTCAATTCGAAGCAGATGGAAATATCATCTTCGATAAGATTAAAATAGTATCCCTCAATAAAAAATAAAACATGTTTCGTAAACTCATACTTTTTTGTTCAATTTGTTATCTTTTTGCCAGTTGCGAGCAATCTGACCCCAATTCTATTAAGAGAAATCATGTAATTAAAGATTCAGGTGATTTTGTTTTTTCCGGATATGGATGGAGAATCAAATCAAGCACCTTCCCTGTTGGTCCTGGTCCAAATATTTTTGCAAAAGACAAATCCAATGTATGGGTTGACAGCAACGGCTATTTGCATTTGAAAATCACCAACAACAATGGAAAATGGCAATCTAGTGAAATTATTTGTACCGAAAATACCGGTTTTGGAACCTATATTTTCACATTGGGCAATGACATCACCAAAATGAATGAAAATATTGTGTTGGGATTATTTACTTGGGATGACAATACGTTTTCATCTCAGGCAAACAGCGAAGTAGACATTGAATTTGCGCGTTGGTTTAAAGCAAATGATTCTTTGCTATTAACAACTTCGGTACAACCTGTTTCGTTTGATAATTCAGTGCCATTTGCGGAAAGAACGCATAAGCCAGCCATGATTGTGAGCAAAATGAAACAAGCCACAACCCATGCGTTTAAATGGACAGATAAAGAAATTGTTTGGAACAGTTATGTAGGCAAATCATACCCAGGACTTGAACAAATTGCAAACTGGCGTTACGATTTAAGCAACCAACCTAGGGTAAAAACAGAAGGTGGACGTTCTTCAAATGCAATTGTAATACCCCAACCAGGAAATACAACCAATACAAGAATGAACTTATGGTTATTGAATGGCTTGGCACCTACAAACGGAAAAACGTTTGAGGTGATTATTGAAAAATACGACTTTATTCCGGCTTAAGTTAAAATCTGTAAGTGAAATAGATAACAGTTGCAGGAGTTAATTGCGTTGTTACCATAGTGGTCATTGGCTCAGTAGTTTCATTTTTACTTGCTTCAAAATATTTATTCATTCCCACATTGTATTCAACTTGACGGTCAATTCTGTTAACGGTTGTTTTCATTGAAGTAATTTGAATAGCCGATTCAACACCCGCATAAAACGATTTATATACTTTCAATTGCGCGCCAATTCCCAAACCGAAGGAATTAATTTTGCTGCTTGAGGAATATTCATTCTTGTAAAAACTCAAGATGGTTCTTCCTTTGCCAGTTCCAAAAGTACTCGTGGCATTTGCACTTGATTGTATGTACCCACTTTGTCCGAAAGACAAATCGGCAAATGAATACATAGTTAGGCCTTTCTGATTTACAAAGCGAAACTGAAATCCCAAAGATAAATTCACATTCGAACTTGAATATTTCAAAACGTTAAATTCATCGGGAATGGCAACAGCCAAATCACCATTGTTAAACGCATTTCTATTTTGGTCGTTAATAGTTCCATCTATTTTGGCACGAACTGCATATTTTCCAGACTTAAAATAACGGCGATACATTACAGAGTTACCTCCACCCCATGAATTTTGAAAAAACATTGGAAATAAATTCTGAATGCAAATTTCATTGCTCAAATTGGTTTGATCCCAAGGCAAAATATCAATTGTTTTTGTAACGGAATCACTTTGGGCATGCAAAACAGACAAAACACCACACATTCCAATTAGGAACAAAGATTTCATTTTCATAGTTCTCATAAACTTTTGCAAGTTACAAAATATAAGGAACACAAAATATCCCTCAATATTTAAAAACTCCAACTAAATGACATCAACTCTGGTTAAAACTTGTAAGTAAAATAAATTGCCGACGAGGGAGTAAAATACAAATTTGTTGCCGTTGTAGATGGATCGCTGGTTACATTTACGGAAGTAGGAAAATATGAATTTGAACTGATCGTGTATTCAATATTTTTAACCGTGGTTGCATTTGATGTTACTTTAGCTTGATTCACTTGTACAATGACTGATTCAAATGCAATAAAAAAGTTTTTATAACATTTCATTTGTGCACCAATACCGGTATTTAACATCATTGTTTGATTAGAACTATGAACATCTGTGAGGTTAAAGCTGAGTATGGTTCTTCCTTTACCCACTCCAGTGGAATTCTGAACCCACATCGACGTAGAATTGTAATTCCCAAAACCCAAAGTAAAATCAGCCAAGGCATACATTTGAAAATCCCGTTGATAAACCAAAAAAAGATGCTGAAAGCCAAGTGTATAATTAAAATTGGAATTCCCGTTGTCAAACCGATTGTATTCTTCCGGTATTGGAACGGCCAAATCATTGTTATTAAATGCATTTCTTTTTTGTTCAGTGTAATTTCCCGATATTTTAAACCGAATTCCCGATTTCCCGCCATTAAAGTAACGTCGATAAATCAAGGCGTTGGTACCTCCGCCATTGGTAAAAAAAGAGGGAAAGAAATTCTGAACACACATCTCATTTTTCCAATATGTAACAAAACATCCCACACCATATATTTTATTCTTTATTGAGTCCTTTTGACCAAATAACAACGAACTTGTGCATAACGCCACCGTAAAAATGAATACTTTGATTTTCATAAAGTTTATATAAACGCAATTTAACTAAAAATACAATACTTATCCCCAAAAATTTAACGTACCGTTAACTTTCAATTTGCTGTCTTAAATTTGAATTTTATAATTTACTGTGACCTTTCAAGATTTTATCAATAACCTCAGATTTGAACAAGTGGACATGATCCTCTGTGTTTTGGCAACTGTTTTATTTTCAGTGGGATGGTTTTACTTTTTCTATTACTTCAACCCCATCAAACTTACTCCAAGTGAACCAATTACAGCATTCCCACCTGTGTCAATTATTATTTCTGCAAGAAATTCAGTACTAAAACTTGAAGACAATATCCAACACTGGCTAACACAAGATTATCCAAATTTTGAGGTTGTCATTATTGACGACCGCAGCAGCGATGAAACTGCTTATTTCCTAGTAAAAACTGCCGAAAAAGAACCCCTTTTAAAATATGTGCTCCTCGATCCAGATGTAATTAAAAATGGAAGCAAAAAACTTGCGCTTACTCTTGGTATCAAAAAAGCAAAAAACAATTACTTTCTACTCACCGATGCCGACTGTATTCCAAGCTCCGACCAATGGTTAAAGCACATGGCAACTGGATTTACACACAAAAAAGACATCGTTTTGGGTGTTTCTCCAGTGAATACCAAAAAATCATTTTTAGGCCGTTTAACCCAATATGAAAATCTTCTCACCGCCATGCAATATCTCGGAATGTCTATCAAGGGCAAAACTTATATGGGCGTTGGCCGAAACTTGGCATATACCAGAGGTATTTACGACAGTGTAGGTGGATTTTCTAAACACCACCATTTGCCAGCCGGCGACGATGATTTGTTTGTACAAGAAGCATCAAATGCCAACAACACCATAGTTTGTATTCAACCTGAAAGCTATGTAAATACAGAAGGTCCTAAAAACTGGAAAGAATATTGGAAACAAAAAATGCGTCATTTGTGGATTGGCAAACAATACCGCAGCGACGTTAAAACCAGCCTCGCTTGGTTACCAATTTCTCAATTGCTGTTTTGGACAATCATCATTATTTGGTTTATTACAGGAAGCAGTTGGTTGTGGCCAATCATTCCTATCATTGTGAAAATTGTTCCTGAATGGATCATTTTTGTTAAAAAAGGCAAATTGTTAAACATGCCTTTGGCTGGCCCTTATTACCTGTTCTATAATATTTTCTATAGCTTCTGGTACGTGGTTATTTCAATGAATGCATTCTTTAAACGCAAAATCGTATGGTAACATCAGCACTCATTGAACAGTATTTTCCGAACCTCACAGACCTGCAAAAAGAGCAGTTTGCTGCCCTTTACGACCTTTATACCTTCCATAACGAACGTGTAAATGTGATTTCACGCAAAGACATGGAGAACTTCTATATTCACCATGTGCTTCACTCTTTGGCGTTGGTTAAATTTTGTAATTTCGAGGGAATCAATACCGTGATCGATATTGGTACAGGTGGTGGATTTCCTGGAATTCCGCTAGGAATCATGTTCCCCGATATCAAATTTCACCTGGTAGATAGCATTGGTAAAAAAATCAATGTGGTGAATGAAGTTGCCCAATCTATAGGATTGAAAAACGTATTGGGCGAACAATTGAGAACCGAACAATCCGAATATGCTTATGACTTGGCAGTTGCCCGAGCCGTAGCTCCTGCAGTTCAATTATTTGATTGGATGAAAGACAATTGGGAAGATAAACCCAAATTTTACCTACTCAAAGGCGGCGACTTAACTGAAGAACTCAACGAACTGTTGCAATTTTCTCCCCGTTTGAGAATCAAATCAAACAACATATCTAAAATATTTAAAGAAGATTTCTTCGAAACAAAAAAGGTGATTACCATAGAGTAACCACCTTTTTTTTTATTTTGAGGGACAGTTTACAGTCCCAATATTTCTTTTGCTTTTGCAATGGCATTGTCTAAGCCCGCTGCATCTTTACCTCCCGCTGTAGCGAAGAACTTTTGTCCTCCCCCTCCCCCTTGGATAAATTTACCGCATTCTCTAACCATAGCTGATGCGTCCCAACCTTTTTCAGCCACCAAATTCTCTTCAATGTAAATGGCCAAGCCCGGTTTTTCATCTGCGGTATATCCTAAAATACATACCAGGTTAGGCAACTCTTGTTTCAATTGAAAACAAAGCTGTTTTGCGGCTTCTGCCGAAGGCAATTGCAAATTTGCCTGCACTATATTCAAACCGTTGCTTTGTTGCACAGACGACATTAATTCAGCCTTAATTTGTGCTATTTGAATGTTTTCAAACGATTCAATTTTCTTACTCAACTGATTGTTATCGGCAAATAACTTTTGAATTGCTTGTAAAATATCTTTGGGATTATTTAAGCACTCAGAAATTTCAGTCAACAATTGCAATTTTTCAGCAATGTAATTCATCGCTTTTTCATTGGTAATGGCTTCAATTCTTCTAACCCCAGCGCTCACACTTCCCTCAGAAATAAGTTTAAAGAACCCAATTTGTGAAGTATTGGCAACATGTGTTCCACCACAAAGTTCCATTGAATAAGCCCTATCAAATTCTATTACCCTAACAAAATCACCATATTTTTCACCGAAAAGCGCAGTAGCGCCCATGTCAATGGCATTTTGAATTGGAATATTTCTGTGTTCTAACAATGCAATGCCCTCTTGGATTTTGGCATTTACCATGGTTTCAACTTGGGTAATTTCCTCATCGGTCATTTTGCCAAAATGAGAAAAGTCAAAACGCAAACTTTCATCGTTCACTAAACTTCCCTTTTGTGCAACGTGTGTTCCCAAAACCCTTTGCAAAGCACTGTGCATCAAATGTGTGGCACTGTGATTGGCAGATATTTTCAATCGGCGGTGTTCGTTCACTTTTGCAGTAAATGATTGTGAAGGATTTTTAATTGCTTGATTTGAAATCAATATATGCAATTTGTTTTCCTTGGTTGTATCTACAATTTGAATGGTTTCGCCATCTTCGCCAACCAAAATACCTGTATCACCAACCTGTCCACCACTTTCTGCATAAAACGGACAAACATCCAACACAATTTGGGTGATGTTCTTCCCTTTTACCGTAACTGATCTATGTCTAGAAATAAGTGTGTTGCACTCGGTTTTGTCGTATCCAACAAAACTCTCCTCCAAAGATTCATAAACCACTTGCCAGTCGCCAGTTTCTTTTTGTGCATCGGCTTTACTTCTTTGCTTTTGCTCGTTAAGCAATTTCTCAAAGCCTGCAATATCAATATCAATTGACTTTTCACGGGCAATAACCTCGGTCAAATCAATTGGAAAACCATACGTATCATAAAGTTCAAATGCCATTTCACCAGAAATTCCTTTGTTCGGATTTTCATTAAAATAAGCGGTTAATTTACCCATACCCAAACTCAATGTTCTAAAGAAAGAAATTTCCTCTTCTTTAACAACACGTTGAATGAATGCCAATTGACTGTTTAATTCTGTAAACGAATTTGCAAAATAAGCTGCCAAATCTGCCAACAATTCATGCATGAACGGCTCATTGAAACCCAAATAGCTATACCCATAACGAACAGCCCTACGCAAAATTCTACGAACCACATAACCAGCTCCGTTGTTGGCTGGCAATTGTCCATCGGCAATACACATACTCACCGCACGGATATGGTCGGCAATTACCCTAAAGGCAATGTCTTGAGCTTCGTTATCGCCGTAATTTTTGCCACATAAACTGGCAGTTTTTTGAATGATAAATTGGAAAATATCTGTATCGTAATTCGACGATTTACCTTGAATTACCCTAACCAAACGCTCAAATCCCATTCCGGTATCAACATGCTGAGCAGGAAGTTTTTCCAAAGAGCCGTCGGCCTTTCTGTTAAACTCCATGAACACGTTATTCCAAATTTCAATCACTTCAGGATTGTCTTTATTTACCAATGTGGCGCCATCCACTTTTGCGCGGTCTTCATCAGAACGCATATCAAAATGGATTTCGGTGCAGGGTCCACAAGGACCGGTATCGCCCATTTCCCAAAAATTGTCTTTTTTATTTCCGTTGATTATTTTTGATTTATCAATGCGGGCAGCCCAAATATCGTAAGCTTCTTGATCGAAGTGGATATTAGCGGCTTCGTCTCCCTCAAAAACAGATACATACAAACGGTCTTTGTCTAGTCCATACACTTCGGTGAGAAGTTCCCACGCCCAAGCAATGGCATCGGCTTTAAAATAATCGCCAAAGCTCCAGTTACCGAGCATTTCGAACATAGTATGGTGGTAATGGTCGTGCCCTACCTCATCCAAATCGTTATGTTTTCCGCTTACTCTCAAACATTTTTGGCTATTGGCAACACGTTTTTGCGTGGCCACGGCGTTTCCTAAGAAATAATCTTTAAATTGATTCATACCGGCGTTGGTAAACATCAACGTAGGATCTCCTTTCACCACAATGGGTGCAGAAGGAACAATGCGGTGATTTTTGCTTTCGAAAAACGCTAAAAACTTTGCCTTAATTTCTTGAGATGTAAGTGACATAATTAGAGTGCAAAGATAAACAAAAAAGGTTAGACGGATTAGACAGATTAGACAGATTAGACGGATTAGACAGATTTTTGGGTTTTTGAAAATTAAACAGGCGCAGCCGTAAACAGCGAAGCGTCAACAGCATAGCGTAAACTACCGAAGGTGTAAACCGCGAAGCGTAAACTTGCGAAGCAATCTAAACGCACGAAGTGCCTCATTAGTTTGTTTTTTTATCATTTTAAGAGTTTGATTGGTTTGTATTTTTATCATTTTAAATGTTTTATTGGTTTGTATTTTTATCATTTTCATTATATTTGTATCATAATTAAATACTTACAATGTACATTCAAAGAACAATTGATACAGATCTTATACTTTGGAAAAATGCAGAACAGCGTAAACCTCTTTTAATTAGAGGAGCAAGACAAGTTGGCAAATCAACTGCTGTAAGAAATTTAGCAAAGGATTTTAAGTCCTTCATAGAAATCAATTTTGACGAAGAACCGCTTTTAAGAAACCTTTTTGAGAATATTAAATCGATTGAAGAATTATTAGAACAACTCGCAATCATCTATCAAACTCCTATAATTGAGGGAGAAACACTAATTTTTCTTGATGAAATTCAAGCCTGCCTAACAGCAATTTCATTATTGAGATATTTTTATGAAAAAAAACCATATATCCATATCATTGCCGCTGGGTCACTTTTGGAATTTGCATTAACCGAATTGCCGTCTTTTGGCGTAGGTAGAATTCGATCTATCTTTATGTATCCATTGTCTTTCAATGAGTTTCTCATAGCAATGAACGAATCTCAATTGCTAAAATTATTAGAAAAATCAGATAGCCAAAACCCCGTAAGTCCCATACTACATGAAAAATTGAAGCTCTATTTAAAGAAATTTTTTATTATTGGAGGGATGCCAGAAGCTGTGAACGCCTATGTGCAAAGGAAAGATTTAATTGAAGTTCAAAGAATTTTAGACGATTTAGTTATTTCAATTCAAGCAGACTTTAGTAAATACAATAAAAGAATCTCTGTTCATCGAATCCAATCAGTTTTTGAGAATCTGATTCAACAAGTTGGTTCCAAATTCAAATATTCAAGTCACTACAGCGAATTAAATGGAATACAAGTGAAACAGGTGGTTGATTTATTGGAATTGGCGGGATTGGTACATTCTGTTACTCACTCCTCTTGTAACGGAATTCCATTGGGTGCAGAATCAAATATGAAAAAACGCAAATTTCTCATTTTCGATACTGGAATTTTCCAAAGAATCTTAGGGTTAGATGTTTCATCTCTCCTATTAAATAATGAATACCAAGTTATTAATAAGGGAAACATTGCAGAGTTATTCATTGGGCTCGAATTAATAAAAACAAATTCGCCATATGAAAAATCGCCTTTATATTATTGGCATAGAGAGTCAAAAAGTAGTCAAGCTGAAGTTGATTATGTAATACAAAAGGGCGAACAAATCATTCCCATTGAAGTAAAGTCAGGAACAAAGGGAACAATGCAAAGTTTACATATTTTCATGGCAGAAAAATCTATAAATGTAGGTGTAAGATGTTCATTAGAGAATTTCGGCACAATTAACAATATAAAAATTCTGCCTTTGTATGCGATTAGTCAATTAAGAATGGATTATCCCGAAAGCTTTCGGGAGGATTAGACGGATTAGACGGGTTAGACAGATTGGGTTTAGATGCGTAAACGCGTTTAGATGGCTTCGCCGTTTAGAAGACCTAAAGGTAGTTTAGACGGATTAGACGGATTATCCCGATAGCTATCGGGAGGGTTAGACAGATTGGGTTTAGTTTTTGAAAAAATACTCTTTTGTTTCCCAAAATTTGACAGTATTGTAATTCAGTTTGTGGCCCAATTTATTTTGATTGATTGGCTTACACTTTTTCAAAACAAATTTGAGACATTCATTTTCAAATTCTGAGTACATCCAACCGATTATTATCGTTTGTTTTTTTTTGTTATAATATCCCGTAGGAAGAATGAACGCAGAATCTAATTTACATTTTTTAGTAATCAACCCAATATCATAAATTGTATCGTTATCGGAATATCCTTTTATTATGGTTAAAACTAAACTATCTTTCTCAAGATAGCTTCCTGTTGAGCACAATGAACGAAAGTGAACGGATGACTTAATCACTTTTGAATCTATTATTTTGTTCACTATATCACCTTTTAAATCTTGGGGTTCCGATAATTTATCTTCCCAATTTTGAGCAAAAGAATTTACTGGGAAAAAAAGCACCAGGAAAATGATGGATATTAACTTTGACATAGTATTTAATTGGGGAACATTTTCTGTCATCGTTACAAATCTAATTCAACAATGCATTGTTAACGTTGACCCATTCTGCTAAAGCAGTTTACTAATTGTTTTTTCTCGCGGGGTTAAGACCCCATACCATCTCTAAAAATGATTGCCAAACTACTAAAATAAAGCAATAGGGAAAGTAGAAATGCTAACACTAACCCTATTATTATTCTTTCGGCTTTCTTATAACTGCTATACTTGAATACCAAAGGAACAATTAACAACGGTGTTGTGAACATCACGAACCATAATATTTGACCAAGTATATGCATAATTTACCACCAATCACCATCTAAACTATTTCTATTCTTATTGTAGAATTGGAACCCTTTTTAAATTCACTCATAAACTATTAGATTATCACCATAAGGCGCCCCCATTTCTTGATATGTAAGTGACATAATTAGAGTGTAAAGATAAATTAAAAGTTAATTAGAAAGTTTGTAAGAGTTTATAGAAGTTTATGAGCGTTTATAAAGGTTGGCTGGGCAAAAAAAATAAACAGCGAAGCGTCAACTACCGGAGGTGTAAACCGCCAAAGGCGTCAACGAGCGAAGCTCTTCTATACGCACGAAATGCCCAAAACCGGCGAAGCCCTAAACATTTGAAGTTTATTTTATATAAATTAATTGGCTTGATTATCATAAATTCAGACATCTCTGTTTTTTAGCTTAGCTATTTTTGAGGGACAATAGACTGTTTTTTCTCATTTATAAAATTTACAAACTGATTAAATCTTTCATTATCTATATTAAATGCAAAAATTTGCAAGGAAATTAAAATTTTATTATAATTTCCTACAGAATAAAAATCCAAACTGCCATTATAATTTAAATTTTCGAAATTTCCGGTTGAATTAACCATAATTAATTCAAATCCATCAAACTTCAATTTAACTTGTTCAACTCCAAAAACAACATATTTTTCATCAAAAAAATGACCTTTTTCTATTTGAATATCCTCCTTAAATTCTAATTTTAAGAGCTTACAAAAACCTGTGTTTACATAATTTTTGTATGGAATTATCAATAATAGAAAACTAAAAATAGCCGAATTAATTATCGCAATTATTTTGAAAAAAATTGCCAAATCAAAAGGACTAGAAGAGTAAATTATAAATGATATTATTGTCAAAACTATCGAACATGGACAAATTATTAAAACAGCCCATAGACTAACCTGGATTTTATTAATCTTAATAAATCGCATAATTTAAATTACAAACATTTCTCATACAGCCTTTCAAATGTTGAAAGTCTAATTTTTATGCATTTTATCATCACCGGAAATGAGAAATAATTGAACACGAAGCAAATACCCGTTAAAGACCTTCAGCGAAAATTTCTTGCTTTAACTGAAAACTGGAGCATTGACGAACTTGAGCATAATTTGAATCGACAAATACAATATCTAAAAGAATATTATTGAGATAATATCTCTTCGCAGCAAATAACTCAATGTATTTTTTGAAATCCACGTTGAGTACGTTTAAGTGAGGTATATCTTCGAAAATTTTACTTTCAATCAAACCTTCATAAATCAACGAATCTTTGGTGTTAAGCTTATTTATGATTGATTCTTTAGTATTTTCCATTATCGGACTTAATGTAAAACTCATTAGGATTTTCACTTTGGGTTGTGGCTTTTTGTATACCATTGTATCAAAAACCTTACCATACAAGCTTGAAAATCGCACACTTAAATTGAACGATGTAGGTGAAATCAACTTATAGTGCCCTACCGTATTATCTTTAAAATTTAGAGTATCAAAATTACTGAACTTCATTAAAATTGAATCAATTTCAATAGGATAAGCAATAAATTTAGACACGGGAACTTGGGTTTTAGAAATTTGTGCCGTCGCAGTAAATGACAAAAGTCCAATCAATAAAGTTAAAACAATTATCTTTTTCATTTTTTTAATGTACAATGTTGTAAGTGGAAATAATCAGAATTATGTGACTCGACCCAAACAGAGGAGGTATTGATATTGTTATTATTGTTCATTTTCAAAAGTACAAATTCCGTCACTTTACTCAGGCAAATTCTTAATGGTTTCCTTTAACCCTTCGAAAAAATCAACATCAACGCCCTTCTTTTCCTGCAATAACTCGATTTCTTTTATGACTATTTCGACATTGATATACCTTGCTTTTGTAAAAAACAAATCGGCATTCGCTTCTTTATCAGAAGGATGTTCTAAAATATAAGACTCTATTTCCGTCACAACTTCATTAAAACAACTATCCCTTCTATGCGTGTTACCTTCAACTTCAAAAGCCAGTGCTTTGAAAGTTTTTAAATACAAGTTCTTTTTATACGACTTAGAAAAGTCGTTGATGCTTAATAAATTAACCACCCCATATGCTTTTTTATAATCATGCAATAACATAAATGCTGTTAATTTTAATTCGGTAAGTTTGATTTTATATTCTGAACAAATTGACGAATTTTCGTCAGTGAATTTTATTAACTGATTCAAACAACTATCATTTTTTGTTACATAATATTCATTTATTTTATTATTAGCCTGATTATAAAGAGTTTTACAATCATTGATACTAATCATTTTAGGCTGACCATTGCAAGTAAAATTCAATAACACTAAAACGAAAAAACTTAATCTTTGTATAACTTTCATTGTTTCACCTATTGTAAATGTCCAACTTTGTTTAAATATGGATTATTTCTCACTGCATTGTATGGTGTTAAGCTCTTTCTTTCGTCTGTTTTCGGATCCACATTCCACCTTCTTCCTAATCTACCATCATACTCCCAAAATGTGGCGGTATATGTTTCGTTGTTGTATACTTCTTTGTCTTTTTCTTGCGTGTTAAATCCAAACCTAAACCCGCTTCCAGCGCTGAAACTTCGGTTTTTTATGAACTACCAAAAGTAGATGGGTTGTGGAGGTAGTTTAAGGGATAGTTGAACACGATTAGCGCTTTTTACTTTGTAATTTGAGATCAATAAATTATATGCTTAAACTTGCCTTTGTATAACTCCAAGTATTTGGGCTTAAAACAATAGTGAACTTTACATTTATTCTTGCGCTTTTTATTTTTAAAGTATAATTCAAATTTATAAATGTAGGTGTAAATTTCATTAGTTTTCTTTGTGAAATTATTATATTGAGTACCGGATTCTTTGAAATTTAAATCACTTGCATCGCAAGGAAAGGTTTTAGAGTTGTAATAATAACCAATTCGAATTGACATTGATTTAGAAGATAAGTATAAAGCTTTAGTTTTGAATAAAAAATAGTTTTTAATAAAATTAAAATCCCCAATTACTAAAGAATCAATATGATCCATCTTATTTGCATAATAAATTTTATCATATTCATTCTTATTCGCAGTTACTTCTTTGATTGTCAATGTATCCGTTTCGGGGCAGTATCTTACTTCAATTTTAGTTTGATTTTCGGCTGTTTCTAAAACAATTTTATCATTGTAATATTTAATAATATTTGAGTATTCTGCTGCACTTTGAATGGATAACTTTTTCTTTTTTTCAGCCGGATCTTCATATCTAATGATTAAACAACTATCGGTTTTTTCCATAAACAAACGTTGAGGGGTCATAGTATCGTAGGGTTTTACAAAAACTTGACCTACAGATAAATTCAATTTGATGCTGAGAAATATGAATAATGTTATTTTTTTCATTATCTTTTTCTTGCAAATGCACGTATTGATTGAGTTGTATATTCAATTGCTCTATAATTCAAACAACCACAGGTGCCTTGCTTCCAAAGCTTCGAAACCAATTGCATACTATCATCTTCGGCTTTGATGTTCAATTTTGAATTACCGAAATATTCTATGTTATTAATCATTTTAATTACACTCAATGATTGTTTTGTATTTTTCACTACTTACACAATCGTTATACACAGCTTCGCCACTTCAGTTACATTAAAAATATCGCTGATTCGGCGGTCGTAAATCAAAGTTATTATTTTATTTAGAATTCACAAACTAATTTTAATAGCCGTAAATATTTTGAGTTTAGATGCGTAAACACCTAAAGGTTGATTAGACAGATTAGACGGATTAGACGGATTAGACGGATTAGACGGATTAGACGGATTAGACGGATTAGACGGATTGGGTTTAGAGAAACTAAAGGTAGTTTAGATGTTGTTTTCTAATTCCAATAGAAAATCTAAACGCATGGCAATGCTTCTAAACCCTAAACGAGCGAAGCTCTTCTCAACGCACGAAGTGCCTCATCGATTTGTATTTTTATCATTTGATATCTTTTCTATAGGCAATGAGCCGATTAAATTTAAAAATCGGCTCATTTTTTGCGTATATTTGAGCCGATTAAACCCACAAATCGGCTCAATGAAATACAATTGGCAACAAATTGACTGGCCCAACTTCAGCTTTAACACAGCGAAAATAGATCACTTATTACTTGATTTTATTCGCAATTCTGGCAAACTAGAGGGCGCTTTAGAAACACTAACTGAAAATAATCAATCAGAAACTATCATTGAACTATTGGTAATTGAAGCAATTAAAACATCCGAAATTGAAGGTGAATATTTAAGTAGAAAAGATGTGGCTTCTTCCATCCGGAAAAATTTGGGCTTACTTAAAACCACTGAGAATATAAAAGATCAAAAAGCCCGAGGTATTGCTGAATTGTTGATAATGGTCCGGAATAGTTATTACAAACCATTGGCAAAAAAAGAATTACTCAATTGGCATAAATCGTTAATGAGTCATGACCCGACAATTCAGTCAGGTGAATGGCGCGAACATGAAGAACCGATGCAAATTATTTCAGGCGCATTAGGAAAAGAAAAAATTCATTTTGAAGCGCCACCGTCAAAAAATGTCCCTCAAGAAATGGAACAATTCTTTCAATGGTTTAATGGTACAGCGCCGAATCAACCCAATGAAATCATACATGCACCAATTCGGGCTGCAATTGCACATCTTTATTTTGAAAGTATTCATCCGTTTGAAGATGGAAATGGACGTATTGGTAGAGCACTTGCAGAAAAAGCTTTGGCACAAACTTTAGGATATAATCCACTAATTAGTTTATCGTCAACAATAGAACTAAATAAAAAGGAATACTATTATTATTTGGAAAGAGGTCAACGAAAAAACGAAATTACGGAATGGATAGAATATTTCGTAAACACAATATTGCATGCTCAAGAATTTACACAAAAACTCATTCATTTCACCATTCAAAAAACACAAATCTTCGATACTTTTTCAACACAACTCAACGAGGCGCAATTGAAGGTGGTAAAGCGTATTTTAGAGCAAGGTCATGAGGGATTTATTGGTGGTATGAATGCGGAAAAGTATATGCGCATATCAAAGGTTTCAAAAGCAACAGCTACCAGACATTTACACCAACTCGTTGAAATTGGTATCTTTCAAATTGAAGGGAAAGGAAGAGCCACGAGGTATCGTATTAATGTTAATTAGAAGGTTTATAAGCATTTATAAAAGTTTATGTGCGTTTATAAAGTTTGGCTGGGTAAAAAAACAAACAGCGAAGCGTCAACTACCGGAGGTGTAAACCGCCAAAGGCGTCAACCGCCAAAGGCGTCAACTACCGCAGGTGTAAACCCACCGTAGGTGTAAACAAAAAGGACGCCCTAAAGCGTCCAATTTTGTTATTGTTGTTATTGTTGTTGTTTAAGCTGTAGCCATTCTTGGAGCAGCGGCCTTGATTTCGTCGCTAGATCCATCGGCAAATTTTTGGAAATTGTCGTTGAACAATTTAGCCAATTTCTGACACTGTGCGTCGTATTCAGCACCGTCAGCCCAAGTATTTCTTGGATGTAACAATTCTGAAGGAACGTTAGGACAAGCATCAGGCATTGCAAATCCGAACACAGGGTGATTGGTGAAAGAGCCATCCAATTGTCCCTCCAAAGCCGCAGTAATCATGGCACGTGTGTAAGACAATTTCATTCTGCTACCTACACCGTAAGCACCACCTGACCAACCAGTGTTGATCAACCAAACGTTGATATTTGGGTGTGCAGATAATTTCTCTCCCAACATTTCTGCATATTTCGCAGGATGCAATGGCAAGAAAACTTGTCCAAAGCAAGCAGAGAAAGTAGCTTGAGGTTCAGTAACTCCCGCTTCAGTACCCGCAACTTTCGCAGTGTAACCAGAAATAAATTGATACATTGCTTGGCCTGGAGTTAACTTAGAAATTGGAGGCAAAACACCAAAAGCATCTGCCGTTAAGAAGAAAATATTCTTAGGAGCATCGCCAATAGATGGTTCTGCAATATTGTCGATATAGTCAATAGGATATGCAACACGGGTATTTTCGGTTACTGAAATATTGTCGTAATCAGGGGTATTTGTTCCCTCAAAGAAACGAACGTTTTCAACCAAAGCACCAGGCTTAATTGCATTCCAAATTTGAGGTTCTTTTTCTTCAGTTAAGTTTACGCATTTTGCGTAACAACCACCTTCAAAATTGAAAACAGTAGAATCAGACCATCCGTGTTCATCGTCACCGATTAATTTACGGTTAGGATCTGCACTCAAAGTAGTTTTACCGGTACCGCTCAATCCGAAGAATACAGCAGTGTCGTTGTCCTTACCAATATTTGCTGAACAATGCATGCTCAATACACCTTTTTCTTGTGGAAGGATGTAATTCAACACACTAAAGATACCTTTCTTAATTTCACCAGTGTAACCACTACCACCAATTAAGATGATTTTCTTAGTTAAATCTACAATGGTAAAGTTATGTTGGCGCGTACCGTCAATTGCAGGATCAGCCATAAATGAAGGAGCCGCAATAATTACCCATTCAGAAGGTTGGGTAGCGATTTCAGTTGCTGTAGGACGTAAAAACAAGTTCTTAGCGAACAAATTTTGGTACGCACTTTCAGTAACTACTTGAATATTTAAACGATAAGCTGGATCAGCACAAGCATATGCATGACGAACAAAGATTTCTCTTCCTTCTAAATGCGCTACTACCCTGTTTAACAACGCATCGAATTTTTCAGATTCAAAGGGCTGATTTACAGTACCCCACCATGCGGTGTCGGCTGTTTTTGCATCTTTTACCAAGAATTTGTCTTTAGGACTTCTTCCAGTAAACTCACCCGTATCGGCAGCCAATGCGCCTTTATCTGTGATTTGACCTTCATTTCTCTCGAGAGCTTTCTCGATAAGCTCATCGGTGGTTAAGTTTTCAAAAACTTGCTTTGCATGCGATTTTATGTTCGCAATCAATGCCTCATTACTCATACAGTTTATTTTCGTAAATTTGTACTGCAAAGTTACCAAAACGTTAATCGCATTGGTTAATTTTTATCTTTTTTTTAGTAAACGGATTTACGCACATTATATTTACACAATTTAATTACTATCGAGCAATGACAAACACAACTAAATATATTATAAGCAAACACTTAACCCAATTTCGCATTTGCGGAAGTGTAAAACTGACACTATTACTTTTGTGCATTATTTTTTTGGGGGAAAATAACCTTAAGTCCCAAAATTACGCTGTAAAACCCACTTACGACAAGATTTTGTATGGCAGTTTAATTACAATAAGTGCTACAGATTTATGGCTTACAAACAAGTTAAATGCCACACCCCATCATTGGACGGTAAACCCTTTTGACAAACTTGCAGTGAATCAATTGAACACGAATTTGGCACATACAGCAGATGCCACTGCCGGAGCCACCATGTTACTCAGTTCTGCACTCACATTGGCTCTCCCTCAAAATGAACGCTGGGGGTATATCAATAACCTCGCTCAAAACATTTGGATAACTGGAAACACAGTACAATTGGTAAAAATACTGGTACAAAGAAGCAGACCATACACCAATGCGACAGGATATCAATTTACCGGCAACAAAGACGACAATTATTCATTTTTTAGCGGACATAGCGCCATTACCGCAGCAGCGGCAACCACAGCATTGATGTATGCTTTGAGAAACAACCAAACCAATACTGTAAAATATTTGGCCTATGGCGCCGGCGTTGCATCATTGGCAACCGCAACCTTACGCATATTGGCTGGAAAACATTATCCGTCAGACGTACTCACCGGGTTATTGATAGGAACTGGCATTTCAATTTTCAACACTCAATGGCACTCCGTGCGTTGACGGCTTCGCCTGTTGACACCTACGGTAGTTTACACCTTCGGTAGTTTAATTTAGGCACTCAACTCAGATATCTGTCTAATCCGTCTAACCCTCCCGATTGCTATCGGGATAACCTGTCTAATCCCGAAAAGTTTACGCTTCGCTGTTTAATTAAACCTAAAATCTATCAACAAAAAATCTGTCTAATCTGTCTAACCCGTCTAATCTGTCTAATCCCTTTTATACTTTTTCATATACTCCTCAAACTTCTTCACCTTTTCCCCCACCACATAAATGCAGTACGGTTGCTCAGGATTGTTTTCAAAGTAGTTTTGGTGATAGTCTTCGGCGTCGGAATATTTTTCTACGGGTAGAATTTCTGTTACAATTTTACCGTCCCACAGTTTGGCATCTTCTGCAGCTTTTAAGCTGTATAAAGCAAGTTCCTTTTGTTCGTTGTTGCGATAATAAATGCCACTTCGATATTGGGTTCCTTCGTCGTTGCCTTGTTTATTCAAAGTTGTAGGATTATGAATACGCCAGAAAACGGTTAGAATTTCTGCAAATGAGGTTTTGGTAGTATCGAACATGATTTTCACCACTTCCACACAACCTGTATAGCCTGAGCAGACTTCGCGGTAGGTAGGATTGGCAATTTTACCATTGCTGTATCCACTCACCACATTCAATACTCCTGGCAAACGTCTGTAAACGGCATCTAGACACCAAAAGCAACCACCACCCAACACGCAAGTGTCAACTTTGGTTGGATCAATTTCATTTGAATTTTCCATGTTTTTTTTGTTTGTGCTTTCTACCAAAGAGGAATTCTTACTCCCACAAGATAAAAAACCGATTGAAATGATAAATATAAATATGTTTTTTAACATCCTTTTGTTGGTTTAGAGGCACTTCGTGCGTTTAGGGGAGCTTCGCACGTTTAGGGTTTAGAGTGCCATCAATATTCAGAAGCAATTGCTAAACGACCGGCAGGTCTTCTAAACGTCGGAGACATCTAAACGCGTTTACGCTACTAAACTCACTTTTCTGTCTAACCCTTAGTCCGATACCCCTTAGCAGCCAAAAACGCTTTCACCTTATCCAACGTATCTCCTTGAATAATGATGTCGCCTTCTTTGCTGGTTCCGCCCACACCGCAATGGTTTTTGAGGCTTTTTTCTAACTGTTTTAAATCGTCAGATTTGCCAATAAATTCTTTAATCACAATACAAGGTTTGCCATTGCGAACTTCTCTTCTCACATATAATTTCTGTTGCGACGGCTCCAAAGTGTCTTGTTCCTCGCTCTCAGTGTCATACTGATAATCCGGATTTGTACTATAAACAATCCCCGATTTGTTTTTGTTTTTGTTGCTCATACTTTTTTTGGGTTAGAAGGGTTAGACCGATTAGACGGATTAGACAGATTGATTGTGATTAGACAGATAAATTTGAATAGGCAGATAAATATTTAAAAAATCTAAATCGATTTTAGATAAACGATAAACATATTTCATGAATTTTAACTTTTACTCTTGCAATTGAAAAAAATCTGTCTAATCTTCCCGATAGCTATCGGGATAACCCTTCTAATCTGTCTAATCTCTGTAAATCACTCCTGCCGCAGGTTGTGCCGTTGGCATAATTACTAAGTCGTTAATGTTTACGTGGGCTGGTCTTGAAACTGCGTAATAAACAGCATCGGCAATATCATCGGCAATGAGGTTTTCAAATCCCTCATAAACCTTTTTAGCCCTGTCTTTGTCGCCATCAAATCGTACTTCGCTGAATTCGGTTTCAACAGCACCAGGATGAATCCCTGTTACCTTCACTTTGAACTCAGCCAATTCAATGCGCATGGCTCTGGTTAAAGCGTCAACGGCATGTTTGGTAGCACAATATACATTGCCATTCATATAAACATCTTTCCCTGCTATAGATCCAATATTCACAATATGACCACTTTTTTTATCCTTCATCCAATTGGCAACAACCTTTGAAACATAAAGTAATCCTTTGATATTGGTATCAATCATGGTATCCCAATGCGTTGTATTTCCATTGAAGAACTGTCCCAAGCCCCAAGCCAAACCGGCATTATTTACCAAAACATCAATATTTTTCCATTCTGCTGGCAATGAATTCAATGCGAGATTAACTTCTTCGTCACTTCGTACGTCAAAACACAAGGTATACACTTTTTCAGAACCTATCTCTTCTTGAAACTTCAACAAACGCTCTGCCCTTCTTCCCGTTACGATTACTTTGTAATTGTTTTCCAATAACAACTTTGCAGTTGCCAATCCAATTCCACTGGTACCACCAGTTATTAATGCTATTTTACTCATCACTCTTATTTTAAAGCATCTGCAACGATGATCATGTTGGGTGTAAAAATCACATTTTGTGTACTTCTCCCCGTTGCAAATAATGTCATTTTTAATTTTTGTTTCAACCCGAACCAAATGAATTTACGAATCAATTCTTTCAGCGGATTTTGAATTTTCACACTACTTTCCACCACTTGAACTGCATTAAATCCACACGCCATGCAAACCTGCTGCGCCGACGATGCATTCATATAGTTTTCGTGGGTAAAATCGCCATTGGCAAAAACAGTTGTCAAAGGAGCATCCAAATTCGGGGTTCTAAAAATCGCTTTCCCTCCAGGATTCAATTTATTTTTTATGAGGGACAATAACTCCACCAATTCATTTTTTGTAAAATGCTCAATGATGTCCATTCCGAATATTAAATCGTATTTTTCATATGAATCTTTTAAATAGTTCAAAGCATCCTGCTCTTTCACACAATCTACACCCAATTGATGTGCCAATTTCACCTGTTCACCACTTAAATCCATTCCAAGCAAATTGGTAAATCCATTGTCCTTCAAAACCGACAAAAGACTGCCGCTGCCACAACCGAAATCATACACTTTCGATGTTTTCGGAAATGCGTTTACCAATGGCAATATTTCAATTGAAAATCGCCATTTTTCGCGGTTAAACAAAGCGATGGCATCAACGCCGCTGGCTCTTCCACTTTGGGTGGTATGGTAATTTGAATATAAAATTTCGCGGTATTTCATCAATCAATTTTTACAATGGGAATATCAACAGCACACATAATTGAGCTACAAGTAGCAACCAATTTTCGTGAACCATCTTCAAAAATGTCATATACTTCACCTTCGCAAAATACCAAAAAATTGCCCGATTTTTTAACTCTGCCCGTGGCTAAAATATTTTTGGCTGTTGAGGGATTGAGGTAACTCACTTTTAAATCGGCGGTTACCACATTTTTACCTTTTACCACGGTGGTATAAGCGCCAATTCCGGTAACAACATCTAGAATGGTAGCGGTAACTCCACCATGCATAAATCCATTTTGTTGCAAATGGTGCTTTTTAATTTCTAACGTCATTTCGGCATACCCCACTTCAACATGTGTTAACTGAAGTCCAATGTGCTGGATAAAATGATTTTCTTCTAATCTTTCGTCTAAATAAGCTTTTAAATCTTCCATTATTTTACTGGGTTATAACCAGACAATCTCAATATTTTTGATGCATCGTGTTCGTTAAACAATTGTTGGTACGAACAGTCTGTTGCTTTTCTATATGCTTCAACTATTTGAAGTCCCATAAAACTTCCAATCATTGGAGGACAATCGGCAGGAATTCCAGCCCCAAAAGTATGGGCTCCGTATACAAAATACCTTTTATAGGAGTTAAAATCTGAACTAAACAGCAACTTGTTTTCTAGGAAATGTCGCCACATTTGTCCTTGATCTAACTTCATTATTTTCCATTCATCTTTGGTGTATCCTAGCAAATCGTACACTTCAGATTTCGGAGAAACTTCCTGCAATAACGACCAAATTTTTCCCTCAAAAACCGCTTGTTCTAGCATGGTTTTGATATTGTGTTCGGTTTCGAACTTACTCTTTATGTAATTCCAAATGAGCATGGTAGGAATTTGAGAAGGACTGTTGTATCTGTTAAAAAAATCAGGAACTTCAAGCATGGCATACACAGGAAAGGTGTCGTTCATGAACATTTCCTTGCTAAAGCCCAAAATCAATTGACCTTTGGTGGTATCAACGAAAGTATTGTAATTGCTAAATTGCGAAAAGTAGCCATACACAACTGGCGTTGGGGTATTTGGTATTGCTGTTTGCAAATTTTGCCAAGATTCATTCAAATCGTTTTTCCAATCGTTGTGAATGGCATAATGCGCGTTCATTGCCTTGTACATAGGCTTATTTTGTTGCACAAAATAATTGAAATAGGTTGCCACCATACTGTCTGGGAAATTGGCATAGCGGTTATAGTCCATAATCTCTGAAAACCAGACGTTAAAAAAACGTCCGTATTGTTTTTTGAGCATATAAATATCTTGCGGCAAAACTCTTTTACTTGATAGACTATCAAGCGTTTGAGTAAAGTCAACTATTTTGATATCTGGCTTTGTTGCTTTTTGTTTACAACTTATGGATAAACCTAACGCCAGCAAGAGGCTACATAGCACCAATTTGTTGAAAAAGTTGTTTTTTTGCATATAATTAACAATATAAGTATAACATGAAAAAAATCATTTTGTTGTTCACCGGTTTAATTTCTGCTGCGGCGTTTAACATAGCCTCTGCCCAGGAATCAAAAAGCTTTTCTTTCGGCTTCAAAGTTAGTCCTAATTTTGCATGGGTGAAAGTCCAAGAAGGACCAATGACAAATAATGGCCTTGGATTGGGATTTACATATGGCGTAACTGCTGATTTTATGTTACTTAAGAACCAAAATTACTGGTTAAGCACAGAATTAAATGTGACTTCTTTACCAAGCAAAGTGCAACATACGGGTGATTTGAAGGGCTCGAGCGGTAACAACGCCACTTATAAAAATGTTCAGTTTAATTACAACAATCAATATTTACAAATTCCGGTAAGCATCAAATTCAAAACTGATGATTTGGGGGGAATGAAATATTACATGCAATTTGGTTTGGGAATGTCGTTTGCCATGCAGAAAAAAGTTGAAACCATTTCTGATCCGAGTATTTACGGCAATTCTGGTTTAACATCGCATGATCCCAACAACCCATCAAATGATATCTATGATTTTGCGGGAATAGACAATAACAAACCTGACCCGAGTCTAACTTTCAAAGACGACATCAATACATTTAGAGGCTCAATGATCATTGGTGCTGGTGTTGAATATCATTTATCAGGCAACATGAATTTGTTAGCAGGATTAAAATTCGACAATGGGTTTACAGATATATTTGCCGATGCACGCGTGAATGCTAGAAATAATTTCCTTTCTTTGCAGGTAGGTTTAACATTCTAAACAATTCATGTCGGCAATAAAAATATGCCTTGCTCAGCTCAATTTTAAAATAGGAGATTTCGAAGGAAACACTGCCAAAATTGCGGATACTATTTTCACTGCCAAACAAAAAGGCGCTGATTTGGTTGTCTTTTCAGAAATGTCGGTTTGTGGCTACATGCCCGACGATTTACTCGATTACCCATGGTTTGTTGAAAAATGCGAACATAGTCTCGATGCGGTGGCTCAAAGTTGCCAAGGCATTGCTGCCATTGTTGGCGGTGTAATGCGCAATCCCCACAAAGGAAGAAACCTACAAAATGTTATGTGCTTCATGCAAAATGGCAGAATTCAAAAAACCATTGCAAAAACATTGTTACCCACTTATGATGTATTTTCCGAAGCGCGTTACTTTGAACCTGCCCAAGAAACAGATATAATTGAATTCAAAGGACATAAAATAGGCATTGCCATTTGTGAAGATATTTGGGATATCTATAATGATTTTGAATACAATGTTAGCCCTGGATCGATATTAAAGGAATTGGGTGCCGATATCATCATTAACCCTTCTGCTTCCCCATTTCACTTAGGAAAACAATCTTTGCGTAATCGGGTTTTTGGAGGACAAGCCAGCCGATTCGATCTTCCGGTAGTTTATGCCAACCAAGTGGGTATCCATACCGAACTGTTGTTTGACGGTGCCAGTCGTGCGGTAAATCGCAATGGCGAAGTGGCCATGCAGCTTCCAGACTTTGAAGAAGCTGTTGGTTATATTTCATTTGATGAAGGGTCAATATTTGCCAACGCTACCCTACCCATTGAATTGGATGAAATTGCAACCCTACACCAAGCATTGATTTTTGGCATTAAAGATTATTTCAAGAAAATGGGCTTTAAAAAAGCTGTTCTTGGATCTTCAGGTGGTATTGACAGCGCTTTGGTTCAAGCATTGCTTTCTCAAGCATTAGGAAACGACAATGTGTTGGCTATTTTGATGCCAAGTCAGTTTAGCTCTGAAGGATCAATCAACGACGCCAAAAAGATTTCAGAAAACTTAGGAAACGAATACCACATCCTTCCCATTGAAAATATTTTTGATCAATTCACCAATTCTTTGACTTCTGTTTTTGAGGGACGAGAATTCAATGTTGCAGAAGAAAATATCCAAGCGCGCTCAAGGGGCGTTTTATTGATGGCAATCAGCAATAAATTGGGCAATATTCTAATCAATACAAGTAACAAAAGCGAAATGGCCGTTGGATATTCAACGCTATACGGCGATATGTGTGGCAGTTTATCCATTTTAGGCGACGTATACAAAACCCAAGTATATGCGTTGGCCAAATACATCAATAGAAACCACGAAATCATTCCAAACGAAATTATAGAGAAAGCACCAAGTGCTGAACTTAGACCCGGTCAGAAAGATTCCGACTCATTGCCAGATTATGATATGCTCGATGAAATTTTGAAACTATACATTGAAGGCAAAAAGAGCAAAGATGAAATAACTATGGAAGGTTACGACAGTTCTTTGGTTGAACGTATTGTGAACATGGTAAATGCCAATGAATACAAACGTTATCAGGCACCTCCAATTATTCGTGTGAGTTCAAAAGCATTTGGGAAAGGCCGAATCATGCCTTTGGTTGCAAAATATCAGTAAAATGCACAGACGCTACCCAAAACATTTTTGGATAATGTGTTGTGGGGCACTTTTCTTCTTTTTATCGTTCAATATTGTTTTACCTGAATTATCCGATTTCCTTAAAAGATTAAATGGAAGTGAATATTTGGGATGGATTATTCCTGCGTTTTCAATAAGTGCACTGGTTGCAAGACCTTTAAGCGGATGGATCACAGATAATCTAGGCCGAAAATGGGCCATGATTGGTGGGTGCATATTTTGTATTGTTGCCGGATTTTTATATCCCTTCGTAGGAACACTTTCTGCTTTTTTCTTGGTACGTATTATTCATGGATTTTCAACCGGATTCACCCCAACAGGGTTTACCGCTTACACCGCAGATACCGTATCGCATGAATTTAGAGGAAGAGCCATGGGATGGCAAGGCACTTTCAATAACATTGGAACGAGCTTTGGTTATGCCCTTGGTGCCTTAATTGTAAACTACTTAGGGGTGAATCAACTTTTCATAGCCAGTTCTATTTTCGCAATTTTAGCCTTGGTCATGTTTTCAATGTTGCCAGAAACAAAACCCGCCGAAGCAAAACGAAAATTTGAATTCAATATTCAGAGTTTATTTTATATTCCAGCTTGGAAACCCGCTTTACTCATGTTTTTGGTTTGTATATCACTCGGTTCAATTTTAACCGTGATGCCAGACTATACCATAAGTTTGGGCTATGCAAACAAAGGACTTTATCTCACTATCTATATCACGTTTTCATTGATATTCAGATTGTTTAGTGGCAGAATTTCAGATACTTTGGGAAGACCCTGGTCAACTGCAATTGGAACCCTAGGTCAAATTATTTCTATGTTGTTGCTCATATTGAATCCTTTCAAATACGCCTTTTTTATTAGCGCATTCTTTTATGGAATTGGACAGGGTTTTAATGCTCCGAGTTTATTTGCTTGGGCAGGAGATACCGCCGAAGCAAAAAACAGAGGAAAAGCACTCGCTTCACTCTTTATGATGCTAGAATTGGGGATTATTTTTGGAGGTATATTTTCAGGGAAAATATTTACCAATTGGAAACTTGGATACAATGCAGTGTTTGCAATGAATGCATTTTTCTTTTTGATAGCCTTTGTTATGAGCGTTGTGATTATTCTTCAAAATCGTCGAGCAGCCAAAACACATCGCGATACCACTGAGAATAAGCATTATAAGACCCATGCATAAATTTGATAATTTCTTTGTCAGAATGCGGTTTTCGTTGATATAATTTCACAAATTTCAACTCCGTATTTTCCATGTAGTATTTAAAATCAATAATGCAATCATACCAATTATCAAATACACAGTAACTACTATACCCTTTTCTTCTGGCGGTAGTTTCCCTTTGATTGGGATATCGCATTCCAACCAAATTGTTATATTTCAGGGCATAAACTGAATTTTGATTGTCATACCCACTCTCTTCAATTTTTAATACAATAAATAGTTTGGCCCATTTATCGAGCGCCACTTTTGCAACTGTATGTAAATCTTTAATTTTGGGAATTGTACGCAACGGCAATTTTAAGCTATCACAATAAACTGTATCATTTTTAATGACAATAAAACCCGTTCTTGGCTCGCAAAAAGGTTTGTTTTGAACTATTCCCGGAACACCAAAAAGCACCAAGTAAAATAAGCAACATACACCTATTAAAAACGATACTTTACGGATTACATTTTTCATTAGAATCGAGATACTACATTGCCTAATTTATTGGCAATGTCAATTTTTACTGTATTTAAGAAATCTAAATATTCTAAGATTTCATCATGCTGTTCTTCAGGCTGTTGTAATTTAAACTGTTCAGAAAGGATAATCTCTTCTATTTTAGTTCTGCGAATATTTAGAAAAATGGAAATCAGTTCATCTCGGTAATTGTCTTCTTCCGTTTTTACATAAATCATATTATCTAAAAAGGCAGGACTTAATTGATGATCGTTTGAAAACACGCCAGCCACAAATGAAGATATTTCTGTGTCTGTATGGTGAATAAAATATTCAACTCCAGGCCATTCAAACGTACCATCTGGCTTTATCAATTCATTCATGAACTTACTTGCAAATGGATCTTTAAATTGAATACTCTCATCGGCCATATATTCTGTTAACGCAAAATCAAAAATCGTTTGATTTTCATCAAAGGACTTTGTTGCGTTCATGAGCAATGTACGAATCATGGCAATTTCTTGATGGACATCGCTCAGTGCTACAACAACCGGTTCATCAATAAATAAATTAACTACATTTTTAGTATCGGCAAATAATTGCTTTTTATCTTGAACAAGACTTATTCTCAATAACTTGCCAAGTTCCTGAGCCAAAACCTCTTCTTTTACATCGCAAATGCGCTCAAGTTCTTTAACAAGGGTTGTTCTTTTTAACGTATCCTTAATATAGGCAACAGATTGTAAAATATCTTTAATTGCCTCCGACTTTTGAATTGGGTCGTTTTGTGTTAATTGCAATAACAATTCAGCCTTGAAGAAAATAAAGTTCTTTTCAACCGATTGGATATAATCTTTGAATCCATCTGGACCCAATTTTTTACAATATGAATCAGGATCTTCCCCTTCTGGCAGGGGCACAACACGCACGTTGATATCGTCGGCAAGCAACAAATCAATTCCCCTAAGCGACGCTTTAATACCAGCAGCATCACCATCGTAAATTACGGTTACGTTGTTTGTAAATCGCTTGATAAGTTTAATTTGACCAGGAGTTAAAGCCGTTCCGCTACTTGCAACTGCATTTTCAATTCCCGACTGATGCAATGTAATCACATCCGTATATCCCTCAGTCAATAAAACCTTATCAAGTTTCTTGATTGAATTTTTCGCTTGGTAAAGCGCAAATAGGAAGTCGCTTTTTTTGTATAATTCTGTTTCTGGGGAATTGACATACTTTGGTGCATTGTCTACCTTGCCCATAATACGACCCGCAAACCCTACTACTTTACCACTAACCGCAATTAACGGAAAGATAACCCTGTTACGGAATAAATCGTAGGCAGAACCGTCAGAATCGCGCTGCTTAATCAATCCAGCCGATTTAAGCATTTCATCCTTATAACCCGCTTTGATAGCTGCTTTGTAAAAGGCATCCCACGATTCAGGACTATACCCTAACTGCCATTTTTTAATTGTTTCTAAAGTAAAGCCGCGTTCTCGGTAATAAGGTAACGCAATATTCTTACCTTCTTCTTGGGTATGCAGTTGATCGGCAAAAAATTGAATGGCAAAATCATTGATAGATTGAACCCCTTCTCTAAGCTTTTGACTTTCTTCGTATTCTTCTTTGTTGCCAACATTGGTTTCTACCAAATCAACGCTATAGCGTTTGGCAAGCATTCGGGCCGATTCGGTAAAAGAAAGGTTTTCAATTTCCATCAAAAACTGAATTGAATTTCCACCTTTTTGGCAACCAAAACACTTATAAATGCCTAATGTTGGTGTTACTGTAAAGCTTGGTGTTTTTTCATCATGAAAAGGACAATTCCCTTTAAATCTAGAACCAGATCGCTTTAAATTCACGTAATCACCTACTACATCTTCAATGATGGCGGCGTTGAGCAATTGGTCTATGGAATTTGGACTTATCATGAAAAGAATTTATTTTGTTTTTGTAGGAGATTGAACAAACAAAATTTAGATTTGCAATTTACAATTGCCAATCAGTAAAAACAAAATTTATGAGTTTAAAAGACAAGATACAGCAAAAAGCGAACGAAATTGCACCCGCACTCATTGAAATTAGACACCACATTCATGAAAATCCGGAATTGTCGTTTGAAGAATTTGAAACTCAAAAACTCATAGAAAGTTATTTGCAAAACAAACTTGGATTAACAACGCAACGCGTTGCAAATACTGGCGTTGTTGCGCTGATTGAAGGCAAAAACCCCTCAAAAAGAGTGGTTGCTTTAAGAGCCGACATGGACGCATTGCCAATTGTTGAAGTAAATGATGGACGTCCCTACCGCAGTAAAAAAGAAGGTGTTATGCATGCTTGTGGCCATGATGTACATACAACTTCACTGCTAGGTGCTGCTACCATTCTCAATGAATTAAAAAATGACTTTGAAGGAACCATTAAACTTGTATTTCAACCAGGAGAAGAAAAAATTCCCGGTGGAGCAAGTATGATGATTGCAGAAGGAGTTTTAAACAATCCAAAAGTAGATGTCATGATAGGCCAACATGTCATGCCATTTATTGAAACTGGCAAAACTGGATTTAGACCAGGCTTATATATGGCCAGTGCCGATGAGATTTATATTACTGTAAAAGGAAAAGGTGGACATGGTGCCATGCCTCATTTGTGCATTGATCCGGTGAGTATTGCTTCACAAATGATTGTAAGTTTGCAGCAGGTAGTTTCAAGAAGTGCAAATCCTATTATTCCTAGTGTATTGTCGTTTGGTAAGTTCATAGCAAACGGGGCAACCAATGTAATTCCAAGTGAAGTTTATATTGAGGGAACTTTCAGAACTTTGGATGAAAAATGGCGCGCTGAAGCCCACGAAAAGATGACAAAAATTGCCACGAGTATTGTTGAAGGATTTGGTGGGGAAGTGAATTTCGAAATCCGAAAGGGCTATCCTTTTTTGAAAAACAATGAAAGTTTAACAACGAATTGCCAGCATTTAGCCAAAGATTATTTGGGTGAAGAAAATGTAATTGATTTGGATATTTGGATGGCTGCTGAAGATTTTTCTTATTACTCACAGCAAGTAGATAGTTGTTTCTATAGACTGGGAACAAGAAATAATACCAAAGGAACAACTTTTGGGGTTCATCATCCTTCGTTTGACATTGATGAGGATGCCATAGAGCACGGAGCTGGATTAATGGCTTATTTGGCCATTAAAAACTTAGATTAAGCGCCGATTATTCCGCAGAGGTTTTCTACAGCAACATCCCAAATGGATGCGGCCATTTCCGCTTCATCTTCGTTTACGAATTCAGTAATGAGCAATTCAACATCGCCAGTTATGGCATCTTGTTCAATTCTAAATTCTAAAAATTCGCCTTCGGCAGAGCCTTCAATGGCAAATTTGATGTATTTATTGGGTACGTTTTTAATGATTTTCGCTTGATATTCTGTTCCGTCGTTCCAAGCGAAACGGTATCTCACACCGCCAAAAATATCAACATGGTCGGCAAACCAGCTTTGCAAGCCTGAAGGATTGGAAATATATTGGAATAAAATATGTGGAGAAGACCTCAATGAATATTCCAATTCAATTTTCGATCTTTTGATTCCTTCTGTGGCCATAATGTTTAATATTTTATTATAAAAAGTTTCAATTTAGTGTTTTTTATGTTGCAATGAAATAATTTCAGTTGATAATTCAAAATTTTCGTTAAATAACTTGTAATTATATTTGCACAACTTTATGAATTTCAAAAAATACGTTGTTATCAATTTGTGCATTGCTTTGGTCATTGGTATTTGCGCTGCGCTTATGGGTTTCAACAATTTTACACTTAAAATTCACAATTTTTATTCGTTACAACTCGACAGGTATATCAAAAACTATACCATTTGGGCAGAATGGCCTGTAATTGTATTGGGAATTTTCTTAATGATACGAATTAATTGGCGAAAAGGCTTATGGTTCTCTCTCGTTTTCGGAATTGAAGCAATTATTGTCCAATTATTTAAATTTCAATTAAATTTACCTAGACCTATTGAGAAATTTGGACCAGCAATTCGACAAATTGACGGTGAAGTTCTCAAACATTTTCAAGCTTTCCCTAGTGGACATACCTCAGCAGCGTTTTTTGCAACCGGAATGATTATCTTATCGTTACCCAAACATAAACTCCGAAACATAACCCTTTATATATCAATTTTTTCAGCTTTTCTTATCGGTTACAGTCGCATTTATTTGGGGCAACACAGCATTGAAGATACGATAGCTGGTTGTATAATTGCCAATATTTTCTTTTATCTTGCGGGAATTACCTATCCGCTAATAGAAGAGAGATTCAATTCTAAGAAACTTAATTAATGCAGAAAACACAAGTACATATCATATTTACCCTTATTTCAGCATTATTGTTGATGGCAGGATTAAATATGGTTCCATTATTTGATTGGGATGAATTGAATTTCGCAGAAAGTGCGAGAGAAATGGTGCTTACCAAAAACTATTTGTATACGCAAGTAGGATTTGAGCCATTTTATGAAAAGCCACCCTTATTTATTTGGTTACAATCAATAGGAATTCATATTGGTGGAATACATGCTTGGGTTTTCAAATTGCCAAATGTTATTGCCGGAATTATTTCGGTAAACTTGGCATACCACATTGGTTCAAATGCAGGTAAAAAAATGTTAGGCGCATTTTGGGCAATGACAATCTTATTGTCTCTCGCTCCTTTCATCTACTGGAAATCAGGTATTATTGATCCAGTCTTTAATTTGTTTATCTTCTTGTCGATGTACAAATGGTATCAAATTTCACAAGCCGGAATTAACCAAGAAAGGGCACATATTTATTATTTAATGTCAGGCATTTTTTTAGGACTGGCAGTGCTCACCAAAGGACCTGTTGCCATTCTCATTTTGGCACTCGTGGTTTTAGCGACTACTGCATCTAGAAGTAAATGGCATGAAATATTTGACGGTAAGATTTTGCTATTTTTTACGGGATTTATTGCAGTTTTGGCTTGTTGGATTATTCCACTTATCCAATCAAACGGACAAGCATTTTTCTCTCATTTTATTGATTATCAAGTTATTTTATTTAAAGGACAGATTCCATATCACAACCAACCATGGTTCTACCATATTGTAGTACTCTTGGTATTGTGTTTTCCCTCCGCAATTTTGGCATTCCCCCATTTGGTAGGTAATGTTGTAATGGATAGAAACGTAGATATTTTGCATTTATTTATGCGTTCTTTATTCTGGATCGTGTTAATCATATTCAGTATTGCAACCACCAAAATCATTCATTACAGCAGCCTTTGTTGGTGGCCACTCACCTATTTTGGTGCTTATCAGGTTTATTTGATTTATACCAACCGAGGCAAATTTCCTTATTGGTTAAATATTCCATTGTTCTTCGTTGGACTAGCATTAATACTTGGGTTATGGGGAATACCATTGGCGGCAACCATCAGGCCTGTTCCGACCATTTTATTGAATAATTTAGACGCTTATTCACAGGATATTTTACTCAATATGCCTAAATGGAATTGGACAACGTTAATTCCTGCTTCATTGTTTACGTTTTGGTTCATTCCATGGATTGTTCTTTCGTTTTTTGGAAAAAAACCAAATCCTATTTATTTGTATGTTTTATCAGGCGCAGTAGCAATCACCTCTTATTTCACCTTGCTTCCTGCCGTTGCAAATAGCAGCCAAGGACCGGTTACCAATGCAATTAAGGTATTTCGTAAAAAAGGAATATTTTTAGAAACTTGGGGCTATAAAACTTATGCGCTTTATTTTCACTCGAATTTAACGGCTAAAGATTTTGAGGGAATGATTACCGAAAACCCACTTCCCGAGAATGAAATTTATCCAAAACAAGAAAAAAGACGACTACATGCCCACAACCCAAATAATCATCAAAAAATGTATGTTATCACAAAAAATACATTCCAACCTGATGAATCATTCAATCAAAAATTCCAAGCATATAATCAATTAAAACTGGGTGGATATATTGTTTGGCAAAGAAAGTAATACACTTTACCAAACCAAAATAGGATTATTTGTACCAAATTATTATATTGCCTAATTAGTAAAACTCCGTAATGAAAAACTCCAACAAGTGTATAATAGTATCTGAATGGGAATACGGAGCAGGAAAACCAGGAACATCAAAAGGACCTCAAACTCTTCTCGATGTTTGCACTAATTCCCCAAATCATATAATGAGCGAAACAAGTGTATTTTCTGTTCCACAAGAAATTGACGACAAAGAGAAAATACCCTTACCTGAATACTTAAAAAGGGCTCAACCTTTTATCAAACATCAAAAAGGCTATGCCCAGTTGGTAGAAAGTTGTTTGAATGCAAACAAATTGCCAATTATATTGAGTGGCGACCATAGCAATGCAATTGGAAGTTTGGCCGGATTTTGCCGACATTTTGGTTGCGAAAATACAGGTGTACTATGGATTGATGCCCATTTGGATTTGCACTCTCCCTATACCACTCCAAGTGGAAATATCCATGGAATGGCATTGAATGCAAGTTTGAATAACGACAATATCGAAAACCAATGTAATGAACTGGATGCTGATACCATTTCTTTGTGGGACGAAATAAAATCCCTCAAAAACAACGAAAACACCCAGCAACTAAATCCTAAAAACATCGTTTTTATCGGAATCCGCAGTTACGAAAAACCTGAAATTGAACTTACCAAATCGCTTGGAATCAATATCATTTTTGCCGAAGATGTTAAGAAAAACGGCATGAAATGGGCAATTGAACAAGCTGAGGAAATGCTAAGAAACACGGAACAATTGTACGTGAGCTTTGATGTTGATAGCCTTGATCCAAGTATTTCTAAAGGAACTGGAACGCCAGTGAAAGGCGGGTTGAATATACAACAAGCCGATGAATTACTGAGCTATTTATACAATCAAGAAAAGGTGAAAGCTTTTGAAATTACTGAGATTAATCCATCATTAGAAGACAACAATCAAATGTCGTTTGCTGTTGCAGGTTTAATTGAACGTAATTTCGTTTAAAATTAAATTGATTCGATAGCCCACTGCATAGTGTCTACACCATCTGCATAATCCCAAAGCGTTGGACATTGGGTTTGTCCCAAACGCAAATGGGTTATTTCGGTATTTTCACTTACAATACACTGAATATTTTCAGAAATTTCTGCAAAAACAGCTTTCAATTCGTTGATGTTTGAATAATATTCATAGTTAATCATTCCAACTGGAGAATACAATTCTTTTCTATCTTTCATTAATACATATCCAGCATCAATATGCGGATCTAGGTTCATCAATAACAATGCTTTGTGGTAATTGTAATTATTTACATATTTATTATGGAAAGCCACATCGGCATGTGATTTTTCCCACACGTCAAAAAGCGTTTTGAACTCATAATTTTCTGGTAAATATACTTTGGTTACATTGCGGCAACCTAGCCCAAAAAAATCAAACACATCATTCCCAAATGCAATTAATTGATCTTCTGTTTCATTACCAGTAATAACCGCAATGCTATTTCTATTTTTCCTTAGAATATGGGGGATATTTCTAAAATAGTATTCAAAATACCGAGATGAATTATTGCTACCTGTTGCAATTGCAGCATCTACATTTTTAAATTGATCTGAAAATTCAATTTGAGTTCCCCAAATAGGATTAATTTTGGCTGCCTCTGAAGTCCAAAACTTAGGCAAAAACTCATCGTCTGATGAACATTTGGCAATCATTTTGTATCCTGCAAGAACACCAACAATGAGGTCATGCATTCCCACCAAAGGAATATTGCCAGCCATAATAACACCCATTCTTTTGTTATGAATCTCTAGAGGCAAGGAATATTTAGATAACCATTGATCTATATTCTCATCTGACAATGCATCAATCCAACTCTGAATACTCTTTTCAGTTTGTTTTAATTCGAACCACTGATTGTTAATCTGTGCTGTATACAACATTGACTGCCAACTTTCATCGGTTTTATAATTTACGATTGACTGTCGCAAAGCCAACAATGCTTCTTTTTGAAAACTCATTATGGTGCAAAAATACGGCTAAATTATGATGCCATTTTTTTTGAATGTAACAAAATGTGCTATTTCGTCGTAATTTTGTATATAATGCGAAACAAATTCATTCTTTTATTTGTAGCAAGTCTTTGCTTATTTTCAAATTCAAACGCTCAAAGTAAGTGGTATTTGGGATTGAGTGCTGCAACATGTGCTGCCAAAACTGCCACTGCCGATACCTTGGCCAATAATTTCACTACCAGAAATCGTTGGGGTGCCGCTTTTAACCTTGGCGGATATTATGAAATGAACAGGGTTTCATCTATTCATTTTGGCGTTGGGATTATCAACAAAGGTTACAAAATCAATAACGACACTCTTTCACTAAACAACTACGTAAATAGCAGCATCACCGCTTTAAATGCAAATTTAGGCTTGTCTTTCAAGCAAAGATTCGGTGGTTCTATGTACATCATGGAAAAAATTGGCGGAGTTATTAATTATAACCAAAGTCCATCGACTGTAAGAGATACCTTTTACAATGCAACTTCAAAGCCTACCTTTAGAATTATCCAAACTGAAACTAACAAATGGTATCCGATGATTTATTTGGGATTTGTTATGGGGGGAAGTAATGAGCGTGGCGATAGATACGAGTTTAACATTACCTACCAACAATCGTTGAGTACCTCACACGAGTTACAAGTTCAAACTGGTGAATTTTATAGCAAAGCCTTTCCTCTAAATTTTAGAGGGGGTAATCTTCAAATTGGTATTGCTTATTATTTCAATTTAGGGAATATTAAGAAGAATGAGGAGTATTATTATTAGGGGAATTCTAAGGTTTATAAGGGTTTATGAAGGTTTATAAAAGTTTATAAGGGTTAAAACTAAACGCATGGCAATTCTATGGTTTATAAGTGTTTATGAAGGTTTATAAAAGTTTATAAGGGTTAACAAAGTAAGTGAATAAAATAAACAGCGAAGCGTAAACTACGAAGTGTAAACTACGAAGTGTAAACTACGAAGTATAAACTACGAAGTATAAACTACGAAGTATAAACAGCGAAGCGTAAACAGCGAAGCGTAAACAACGAAGTGTCAACAACGAAGTGTAAACAGCGAAGCGTCAACAATAAAATAAATATGAAATACATTTTAATCATTATTTCGATTTTAATAGGTGGTGGTAATTTATTTGGTCAAAAGATCAATGCCAAAAGAAAACAGCCAGTCGATCCAATGGTTCGTTATTGTGAGGAAATTGACAATGTTTATAATCGAAATCCAACTAACGATTCTATAAAAAAGCTTTGCGCCTATGCACTGTATTCTCGAATTGACAAATTACCGAGCTTTGGTTTAGGCAACCTCATTAAATATACCGAAGCCATTGATTCAATAGACGTGATGCTGTTTGCAATGCGTTTGATGGAGAAAAAATACCCTCAGGTATTTCCTGAGTCATTCGATATGTTGCCAGCTATTCGCGTAGAAATGTATAAATACCCGAAGAAATTCTCAAAAGCCTTTCAAATTACAGAGTATAAACTCACAAAAGCCTTTGATTTCTTTTATTTCAAATGGTATTGCTTCTTCCTATTCAAAGAAAAGGGTGAAAAAGCACTAGAAGAAGCCATATCGAAATATTTAGATAAAAATAATATTACTCCGGAAAACGCAGAATTTATTGTTTTCCATGTGGCAAATGAATAATTATTTATCCAAGTCCTACATCCAACGCCATCATAATAACAAAGCCGAACATGAGTCCTAACGTAGCTCTATCATTATGCCCATTGCTTTGAGATTCAGGAATAACCTCTTCAACCACAACATAAATCATTGCACCGGCAGCAAAAGCCAAGGCATAAGGCAAAATACTTTGAGCCAACATGACCAAGGCAACTCCGGCAACGGCCGCAATTGGTTCTACAATTCCGCTAAGTTGACCCCATAAAAACGACTTGGTTCTAGACATTCCAAATCTTCTTAAAGGCAATGCAACCGCAAGTCCCTCCGGAAAATCTTGAATACCAATTCCAATGGTAAGCGCAATTGCACCCGCCAAATCAGCGCCAGGAATTCCTTCCGCAACAGCACCAAAGGCCACCCCAACTGCCAATCCCTCAGGAATATTGTGCAACGTAATTGCCAAAACCAGCAAAACTGTTTTATTCCAATTGGTTTTAACACCTTCCGACTTTTCAATTGGCTCATTTAAATGTAAATGCGGCAACAATTGATCAAGCGAAAATAAAAATACAGCTCCACCCAAAAATCCTATAGCCACTGGTACCCACGCCCAATGATGACTCCATGTCAATTGGGCCATTTCAATTGCAGGATTTAACAAACTCCAAAAACTTGCAGCCAGCATTACTCCTGCCGTGAACCCCAAAAGGGTATCCATAAATCCTTTGCGAACATCCTTAATGAAAAAAACCACGGCAGCCCCCAAAGCTGTTACCAACCACGTAAATGTAGATCCGGCAAGACCTTGCATTATGGGAGATAAACCACTAAAAAAAGCTATAATTTTATCCATAGTTCAAAGATAGTGAAAAATGATTAAGTTGATGATTAATGTACCCTATCGCCGCGAAGTTCAAGATTTTGAAGGATTTCCGCTTCAATATCAAGCCATTCTTGCCAACGTTTTTTGACTAATTCCTCATCGTAATAGGTTTTAGCCAGATCAATAAACATTCTGTAATGACCGGCTTCTGATATCATAAACTCATGATAAAACTTGCGCAATTCTAAATCGGAACAATACAAACTGAGCAATCGAAAGCGTTCGCAACTTCTTGCTTCAATTAATGCGGAAATTAAAAGTTGCTCAAGCATTTGCATGCCGGCAACACCTTTAATTTGACGGGATTGTAATTGAACAACGTATTGATCTTTGCGGTTTCTACCGAGTTTGAATCCTCTTTTATCAAGTTCCTTTAAAACCCTTCTAAAATGTCCCCATTCTTCAGCAACGAGTGGCGTAACCTCTTGAACCAATTTTTCTTGATCCGCATATCGCACGATAAGAGAAATACCAGTAGTGGCAGCTTTTTGCTCGCAAAAAGCATGATCAATTAATATTTCGTGAATAGATTTCTCGGCAATGTTTACCCACCGTGGATCAGTTGGCAACTTTAAACCAAGCATTTTCACGCTGCTTAGTTCTTCGTCTTCCATCAGAATTATTCTGCTTCTATTTTGTTGACACGGGTTTCGTGACGACCACCTTCGAAAGCGCTTTCCAAGTATGCATCAGCAATTTCGAATGCTGTTTCTTGAGAAATGAATCTAGCTGGTAAGCAAATCACATTTGCGTTGTTGTGTTGTCGTGCCAAAGAAGCCAATTCTGGAGCCCAAGCCAAAGCAGCCCTAACACCGTGGTGTTTGTTTGCCGTGATGCAAACACCATTTCCACTTCCGCAAATAAGAATTCCCAATTGGGTAATTCCAGTTTCAACACTTGAAGCAACTTTATGTGCAAAATCAGGATAATCTACGCTGTCGGCCGAATTTGGACCTAAATCAACCATAGAATACCCTTTGTTAGTTAAATAGTTACACATTTCTTGTTTCAATTCAAATCCAGCGTGATCTGAACCAATAGCTATAGTTACATTATTCATTTTCTTCTCTTAGTTTGCGTTTCTCAACACGTTTTGCAATATAAATACCTACCACATATAAAAACATCAACGGCATTCCAAGTAGCAATTGACTGAATATATCTGGTGAAGGAGTGGCAATACCTGCAATAATGAAAATAATTACCGCAGCATATCTCCAATATTTTCTTAAAAAAGCGGCATTCACCAAACCAATGGTTGCCAAAATATAAATGAGTACAGGCAATTCAAATACCAAACCAGTAGCCAAACTCATAAAGGTTACAAATCCAGTTACACTTGATATGGTTATAATATTTTGGATACTATCATTCAATTTATATGATAATAAAAAATTCGTAGCTACGGGAACCAAAAAGAAATACGCAAACAAAACACCAGTGAAAAATAAGAATGAAACCACAAATAAGCTTCTTCTGGTTCTTTTGATTTCTTTTTGACTTAACGCTGGTCTAATAAAAGACCAAAGTTGATAGATGATATAAGGAAAAGCGATAATTACGCCCACTACCAATGCAATTTTAAAGGCACTAACAAACTGTCCTTGAATTTGTTGACTTTGCATAGAAAGTGCTGGTGGTTGCCAACACAAACTGTTATTTCCCAATACAAAGTGACCCGCTTTACAAAAGAATTTATATCCCCAAAAATCTGGTTTAAAAGGACCTAAAATAACCATGTCGAATATTTTTTCTACCCAATAAAAAGTTACGCAGGTAGAAATTAAAACAGCATAAGCAATTCGTACTAAATGTTTTCTTAATTCATCGATGTGATCGAAGAAACCCATGTTTTTTTCATCAGGGAATACTTCATCTACATCTACTTGGTCTAATGCCATGCTTCAAAGTTAGTTTAGAAAAATCAGATATTCGTTGAACCCGATTAAATTACATCAACATTCCGCCACAAACAGAAAGAGTTTGTCCGGTAATGTAAGTACTTAAATCAGATGCTAGGAACATACAAAGATTTGCAACATCTTCTGGACTACCGCCGCGTTTCAATGGAATGGTTTCCATCCACCCTTTTTTCACGTTTTCGTCAAGACCATGTGTCATTTCTGTTTCAATAAATCCAGGAGCAACAGCGTTACAACGGATATTTCTAGATCCCAATTCTTTGGCAATACTTTTTGTAAAACCAATCAAACCGGCTTTAGATGCCGCATAATTTGCTTGACCTCCATTTCCAGTAACCCCAACTACACTCGTCATATTGATAATAGAACCTGCCCTATTTCCTAAGAAATGCTTTAAAAATGCTTTTGTTAAATTAAATGCACTTTTCAAGTTGGTATCCATTACTTCATCCCATTGCTCTTCAGTCATCCTTAGCATTAATGTATCTCTGGTGATACCTGCATTGTTGATTAAAATATCAATTTTGCCAAAATCTGCCAAAACATCAGTTGCAAGGGTTTCGCTTTGTTTGAAATCAGCGGCATTGCTCTGATATCCTTTCACTTTTACTCCGTATTGAGCGGCCAATTCCGTTTCAAAAGCACGGGCTTTTTCAATAGAAGAAGCAAAGGTAAAGGCGATGTTGCAGCCATTTTTTGCAAAAACTTCAGCGATGCCTTTCCCGATTCCTCGAGAAGCACCAGTAATCAATGCGGTTTTTCCTGAAAGCATGAGGCAAAATTAACCCCAAGTGTGCTAGAATTCAAATTTATTTTTGAGGGACAATTATTTCTTCTATGGATTTCATGACATTTTGTACCCCTATATTTTCATGTTATCTTCGTAAACTATTCTTCCCATGTCGCAGTTGTTAGATACCAAAATAGAATTCCTAAAAGGTGTAGGTCCACTCAAAGCAGAGGCCCTCAAATCTGAATTGGGAATTTTTACCGTTGGTGATTTAATAAGCCACTACCCTTTTCGACATGAAGATAGATCTAAAATTTATACGGTTTCTGAAATTCAAGGGCAAGAAGACATCTATGTTCAATTGAGAGGAAAGATATTCCCTCAAGGAATTTTGGGTATAGGGCCTGCCAGAAGATTTACCGCAACTTTTAGAGACCATAGCGGAGAAATTGAATTGGTTTGGTTTAAATCCATCAGTTACATTGAAAAATATCTCACCCCGGGTAGCTTCTTTCTAATTCATGGAAAAATAACCAATTATAAGGGGAAAGTAAACATGGCTCACCCAGAGCTAGAAGTACTAACCGACGATTTTAATCCCTCAAGTCTTGGATTAACACCAGTTTATCCTTTAACCGAAGGATTAAAACGAAAAAAGATTGAAAATAAGTTGCTCACACAACTGACCAAACAAATAGTTACCCTTCCTCAATTTCAAGTTCCAGAATGTTTGCCCGTGAGCATCATTCAAAAATTTAAATTCGTTTCTAGAACGCAAGCACTGACCGATTTGCATTTCCCTCCCAATTTAACCCGCTTGGAAGATGCAAAACGCAGATTGAAGTTCGACGAATTATTTTATTTACAACTTAGACATTTGCAATTAAAAGGCAATAGAAACAGGGTTATTCGGGGATTGGTTTTTGAACAGGTTGGAGAACACTTTAATGATTTTTACAACAATTATCTGCCATTTTCACTTACAAATGCCCAGAAAAGAGTGTTAAAAGAAATTCGTTCAGATGTAAAAACCGGAAGGCAAATGAATCGTTTGCTACAAGGCGATGTGGGTAGTGGCAAAACCATGGTTGCAATGTTGGCAATGCTTTTAAGTTTAGACAATGGCTACCAAGCTTGTTTAATGGCACCTACTGAGATTTTAGCCATTCAACATTCCATTTCCATTGGAGAATGGATGGAACACATGAATGTGAAGGTTGCATTATTAACAGGTTCAACCACGAAGAAAAACAGACGCGAAATTCTTGAAAAACTGACCAATGGCGAAATCGATATCCTCATAGGAACCCATGCCCTTTTAGAGGAAGATGTGGCATTTCAAAAATTGGGATTCGTTGTAATTGATGAACAACACCGCTTTGGGGTTGCCCAAAGGGCCCGTTTATGGAAAAAAGGACAAGTTGCGCCGCATATCTTGGTTATGACGGCTACCCCAATTCCAAGAACCTTGGCAATGACCGTTTATGGAGATTTAGATGTCAGCGTTATTGACGAAATGCCAGCCGGCAGAAAACCCATTGTAACGGTACAACGTCATGAAAGTACAAGACCGCTTTTTATGGATTTTTTGAGGGACGAAGTTGCAAAAGGCCGACAAGTATATTATGTATTTCCTTTGATTGAAGACTCAGAGAAATTGGCATTGAAAAGCTTAATGTCAGGATATGATATGGTTGCCGATTACCTCCCTACTCCCAAATTCAAGTATAGCTTTTTACATGGCAAAATGAAGCCAGCCGACAAAGAATCGGAAATGAAAAAGTTCAAACTCGGCCAAACCGATATTATGGTGGCAACAACCGTAATCGAAGTGGGTGTAAATGTTCCGAATGCATCGGTTATGGTAATTGAAAATGCCGAACGTTTTGGACTTGCTCAATTGCACCAATTAAGAGGACGTGTTGGTAGGGGTGCTGAACAAAGTTTCTGCATTTTGGTAACAGGAGATAAACTCTCCGAATCTGGAAGAAAACGCATCAAAACCATGGTGAGAACCAACGATGGATTTGAAATTGCAAAAGTAGATTTGGAATTAAGGGGTCCGGGTGAATTGGATGGCACAAAGCAAAGCGGAGTGCTTGATTTGAAGCTTGCTGACATCAGATTTGACGAAAGTATACTCATAGCAGCAAGAAATGAGGCCGTTTTATGGTTGGAAAAAGATGAACTCTTAATGCAAGAAGAAAGTGCACCAATACGTTATGAACTAGGCAAAACACCAAATCGTACAATTTGGAGTAAAATAAGTTAATCTTAATACGTAAAGCCATTTTTTTCATTTAATTTTACAGCATAAAAATGAATTTAATATCTGAAATTGGTCGATTTGTCATATTCATGAAGTTTGTACTTCATAGACCCGAAAAAGCAAGAGTATTTTGGAAAATTACATTTCGTGAGATGTACCTCATTGGTATTGACTCCTTGTTAATTGTTATTTTAATTGCAACATTTACGGGAGCGGTAACAACTATTCAAACTGCAAATCAATTATTGTCACCAAGCGACCTCTATCCTACTCAGTTAATGCCAAAATTTGTAATTGGTGCAGTTGTAGGAACCAGTTCTCTTTTAGAATTGGCTCCCACGGTAACATGTTTGGTATTGGCCGGGAAAATTGGCGCCAACATTGCATCAGAAATTGGAAACATGAAGGTTTCAGAACAAATTGATGCGTATGAAGTTATGGGCATTAACTCTGCTAGTTTTGTAGCCTTACCTAAAATTGTTGCTGGTTTAATCATGATTCCTTGCTTGATTATCATTGCAAACTTCTTGTTATTATACGGTGGAGTTTTGGCTTGCTCAGCAACCACATCACTCACTGCCGATAATTTAATTGAAGGTGCAAGGCTGGTTTTTAAACCATTGTACTTAAAAGTAATGCTTACCAAATCATTCATTTTTGCATTCCTAATTACCAGTTTGAGTGCTTTTCAAGGGTATTACACCACCGGTGGAGCCTTGGAAGTTGGTATTGCAGGTACCAAAGCCGTAACGAAAATTTGTATTTTCATTCTGTTTTTTGATTTGATCATCGCCCAATTGTTTTTGAAATCATGATAAAAATTGAACATCTTGATAAATGGTTTGACGACCGTCAAATTTTGTTCGATATCAATACTGAATTTAAACCAGGAGTTGCTAACCTTGTTATTGGAGCTAGCGGCAGTGGCAAAAGTGTATTAATCAAATGCATGGTTGGGTTATTAGAACCTGACAATGGGAAAATACTTTACGGTGATCAAGATTTTATTAGTTTAGAATACCATCATAAACAAAATTTACGACGTGAAATTGGTATGCTATTTCAGAATAATGCGCTTTTCGATTCACTCACCGTTGAAGAAAATATTGATTTCCCACTGAGAATGTTTTCAAAAATGTCCCCCGAAGAAAGAAAAGAAAGGGTGAATTTTTGTCTAGAAAAGGTTCAATTAACCAATGCCAACAAAAAATACCCAGCCGAAATTAGTGGGGGTATGAAAAAAAGAGTCGGTATTGCTAGGGCTATTGCCTTAGAAATTAAATACTTGTTTTGCGACGAACCCAATTCTGGTCTGGATCCATTAACAAGCCGTGTCATTGATAAATTATTGGTTGACATTACCAAAGAGTTTAACATTACAACCATTATCAATAGCCACGATATGAAAACCGTTTTGGATATAGGTGAACATATCATTTTTATTTACAAAGGACAAAAATGGTGGGAAGGCGGTAAAAATGAAATTACTGAAGCCAGAAAATCAAACAAAGAGCTCAATGAGTTCTTTTTGGCTAGTTTCTAGTCTTTTTCTTTACCCTTTTTAAATCCAACCTATTGGCAGCATCATTTGAAAGTCCTTCAATATAAGGATGCATCAATCTCAAACTTTTGTCGTAATACAAAATAAATACTGGCGCATTTTCAATCAATAACTTATTTGCCGTTTGTATATCGTCAATTCTCTTTGAGGGAATTTCATACGTTCCAAATGCAATTCGTTCAAACAATTGATCGAATTTGGCAGAGGTAAAATGGGTGTAGTTTGGCCCGTTTGGACTAAAATAATTAGTAAAGAAGCAGGATAGAAAATTCTCTGCATCTGGGTAATCTGCAATCCAAGAACCTCTGAACATGCCGAGTTTGCCTTGGTTTCGCAATTGCCGAATCATTCCTCCTGCTTGTAAATCAACTTCAACTGGTATTCCAATTTGCTCCCAAGACTTTTGCAAATACACCGCAATATCTAAATAATCTGCAGTTACTGTAATTTTTAGTTTCGCAAATTTCTTTGGGGCTTTTGAATATATAGAAGACGCCAAATACTTTTTGGCTGAATCTAATTGGAATAAATCTTGGTAATTCACTTGTTCGCCTGTTAATGAAGGAGGCACGAATCCTCCATTTCCTTCAGTTCCAAGTCCATTGCGCAAATATTTAAGCATTGATTTCCTATCAACCGACCATTGCAATGCCTTACGTAAATTGACATCGGCAAATGGATTCATTTTACCATCTAAAGAAT
>CANFLS010000013.1 GCA_947447955.1 Flavobacteriales bacterium
GGTTAGTTGTTCTTTAGCGGCTTCTAGGGCAACTTTAGCCTTAAATTCAGGCGTAAATTTGCGTCGGGTTTGTTTGGTCATATTGTTTAGTCAAATTAAGTGATTTTTTAACTAAACTTTTGGTCCAATTTTTAGGGAGTATTATAGTTTACGCTAAGCTGTTTAAGGCTTCGCTTAATTGGTTTGTTTTTTAAAAACTAAACTTTTATGAACCCTTATAAACATTTATAAACATTAAAAAGCCCCTTTCGGGGCTTTTTAATTTACTGTATCATCACCATTTTGGTAATGGTAGAATTGTTTTCGTCTTTTATTCGAACATGGTAAATGCCAGCTTTTTGATTGAGTTCGATTTTTAAATCGTTTGAGGTGACATTTTGTTTTTCATACACAACCGAACCTACAGAATTGAAAATAGCAATGCTTACAGGTGTATGAATGTTTGATTTTAATGTGAATGTTCCTTTGTTTGGATTTGGATTTATTTCAAAGCTATATGCACTTATCGGAGTGATTTTTGCATTGGTAACTTGAATGCAATCTGATGTATCTGTGCAACCATTTTGTGTAATGATAACCCCATACATTTCATTTTTCGGTGCAACAAATGAACGTTTGGTTGCCGTGTCAATAATGATGTTGTTTTTAGAACAATTGATCCACTGATACGTTGCATTTAATGTTCTTGCCGTTAATAAAGAACCATCGTGAATGACATATCTATCAATGTTGATGATATTGATATTTCTCGTTACAATACTATCACATCCAGTTGATTTCGCTATCAAGGTGTCATTATAAGTGCCACTTGCATTTATCACAATTGGCTTCGCTTTCATTATGAAATAGCGGCAACTGCTTTCATTTACTGTATCCCTTTTTGCGTTGTTAATGGTTAAATTAATGGTTACAATACTATCACAAAATGCATAATTTCTGAGGGTATCATAATAAACACCAGACTTTGTCCAAGTTTTCTTTTTATTCCAATTTTTGTATTTATAACATGCAGTTACATCAATGGTTTTTTTAGCAGATAGGTTTTTAAAGGTGATTTTTATGATACTGTCGCAACCTGCAGCATTTACTATCGTGTCGTAAAAAGTAGCACTTTGTGTTACTGTGTATTTGCCACTTGGAGATGTGTAAGATTTACAACCTTTGGCAAACAAGGTGCCATTTGTTGGCGTTAAAATAGTAACAAACATAGTAATCAAACTATCACAACCCCTGTAATCAGGTATTGTATCGTGGTAAACGCCTGAGGTTGTGAAGGTGTATTTTTTCGAGGGACTTGTATACGAATAACACTGACTCACTGTAATGGTATCGGGTTTTCCACCAATTTTAAGGTTTACGGTAATCATACTATCGCAACCCACCCAGTTTTTGATATAGTCTACGTATTTTCCGGTTTTTGTCCAAGTATAGGCTTTACTTGGGCTAACGTAAGATCTACAAGCCCATACATTGATGGTTTTTGTTGAACGTTTTTTAATTGTTAGTATAGTTTTAATAGCACTATCACAACCAAATGCAGTAGGAATAGTATCATAGTAGGTGCCCGAAACAGTTAGTTTTTTCCCAGTAGGACCATAATAATAATCACATTGTGTTGTGGTATTAACAAATGTATTTAAACTTCTAGTTAGTGATTTGCCATTAACCCAGTTAGAACCAGTACCAGACATTAAGAAATTTAATGTAGTACCTGTATTGTTAAATCCTGACCAATCGGAAAGTTTATTTACGGTGTTTGTTCCGTTTGCAACTCCGTGGTTGAATTTGTAGTATGCACGAAGACCATTTTGCTTGGAACAGAATTCCGCATTCATGTTGTTCTTGATTTCAGCAGTGGTTCTGGCAATTGCCCAAATTCGAACCTCGTCAATTCTACCTTGGTAACGGCGAACATAGGATCCAGAATGGTCTCCAATTGTGAGGTTAACTGTATTCGAATATTGAATTACAGATGAAACAGTAACAGAATCTGTGCAAACGCCATTTACGTATAATCTAGATTTTACACCGTCATAAGTAGCAGCAACGTGCTGCCAAGTATTCAAGGTTAAAACCGCGGTTGCAGATGTCAATTCCTTCCATGTTGATGTATTATCGCCAAATCCAAAGTTGAGTTTGCCAGAAGCACCACATCGTAAAAAATAGCCATTGTTATTGGTGTTGTTTTCTTTGTTAATAATGTTACCCTCATATACATTGGTTTTCCATGCAGTTGGGTAAATCCAAGCTTCCAATGTAATGGTTTTGTTTTTTATCATTACGGAAGTGTCCGTTCCACAATCAACCCGATCATCTGTGCCATCAAAGTCAAGTGAATTTTGAGCTTTGCTGTTATTTTGAAGAAAAACTAAAGAAAATAGTAATGCGGTTTTGAAAAATTGTTGTAGTTTTATTTTCATATGATAGATTTTTGTCTGAACAACGAATCTATGAGAAAATATTTATATTTCAATAAAATAAGGGTTATCCTTTTTATTTTTTTTTAACATTATTTCAGTGTAAAGCAATTTAATAAGTCCATCTGCCAATCCAATTTTGGGAACATATATTTCAGTGGCATTGGCCCATTTCATGATGGTGGTGTAAATTTCTAATGCCGGAACTATAACCGCAGCACGGTCGTCTTTCAAATTGAATTTATGCACGCGTTCATCTATGGATAAATTTTCCATTTCAGTTAAGCTTTCCTTTAAGAAACTATATTTTAATGGTTTTCCTTCTTTAACTTTAGACATTGAAAATATTTTATTGATATTTCCACCACTTCCAATAAGTTGAATAGGCTGATATTTTTCTACTTCATTTTTAATGAAATATTTTACACTATCCCAATGTTTTTGGGTAATTTTAAAATTCAATAAACGAATTGTGCCAATGTTAAATGACTCCTTGAAGATGATTTTTTTCTCTGCAAAGAGTGTAAGTTCGGTACTTCCTCCACCTACATCTATATAAAGCGATGCGTTGTTGTTTTGAAATTGCTCGGCAATATGCGTTTCATATAAAATGGAGGCTTCTTCTTGTCCACTAATTACCCGAATTTTGATGCCTACTTCGTTGTCAATTTGTTCAATAATTTCAGTAGCATTTTTTGCATCCCGCATTGCGCTGGTGGCACAGGCTTTGTAAGCTTTTACATGATAAATGTCCATCAAAATCTTAAAAGCCTTCATTGTTTCAATGAAATTATGGCGTTTTTCAATTCCTATAGACCCACTTTCAAAAACATCATAACCCAATTGAATTGGAACACGAATTAAATTCAACTTTGTAAAATCTACTTCATTGTTTCCATAAGGCTTTACCTCGGTTATGAGTAACCGAGCAGCGTTAGAACCAATATCAATAGCAGCCAATATCAAGAGTTGTATTTCTTGCCGCTAAGGTAATGATAAATCTCAATCTGCGACCGCATTTCAGGAGTATTTTCGTCGGAAATTACATATTTGTTTGTTTGGTCATTATCTAAAATTCTACCCTTCACATTCTCTTGCATTTGCAATTTTAAAATGGTCGTTAATTCTTCTTGTATAGAGTTGTCAAAAATTGGACAAGCCACTTCAATTCGATGATCTAAGTTTCTAACCATCCAATCAGCAGATGAAATATAAACCATGGGGGTATTGAAGTTGTTAAATATAAAAACCCTGGCATGCTCTAAATATTCGTCAATGATACTGATGGCATGAATGTCTTTTTTGAAGGATTTTTGTTCTGCTTTTAGGCAACAAATTCCGCGAATAATCATATGGATTTCTACACCTGATCTGGCAGCATGGTATAATTCATCTATGAGTTCATGATCCACCAAACTATTTAATTTTAAAAATACGCTCGCGTGTTGTTTCTTTTTGGCAAATCGAATTTCTTTTGCAAGTAAGTTCAAGAAATACTTGCGCATATGATTTGGCGCAACAATCAGTGTTTTGCAAGTTTTTAAAGAATCAAGTTTAATGATTGGCTTTTCCAAACAATCGAATATGCGGTTGATATCTGCCAAAATCATTTTGTTCGTTGTCAATAATAAGTGATCGCCATATAGTTGGGCAGTAGATTCATTAAAATTACCTGTTGAAACAAATCCGTATTGGGTGGTTTTATTAAATTCTCGCTTTTTAATTACACAGATTTTCGCATGAACTTTCATGTCTGGAACCCCTAAAAGAACTTTAATTCCTTCTTCTTCCAAAACAGATTTCCAATATAAATTTGCCTCTTCATCAAAACGAGCTCTTAATTCTATCACCACTGTTACTTGTTTGCCGTTTCTAACCGCATTCAATAAGGCGTTGATTACCTTGGACTGCTTTGCCAAACGGTAAGCGGTAATTTTAATGCTTTGCACAGAAGGATCTATGGCCGCTTCCCTCAATAAATCAATAATGGAGTCAAACGAATGGTAAGGGAAATGCAACATCACATCACGTTTTTCTAGAACTTCCATAATACGGCATGGTTGCTCTAACAGTGGATGCACAAAAGATTTTGGACGCTTTGTTAAATCATTGAAAACGGATTTTGGGAAATCCATGAAATCTTTGAAATTATGAATCCGTCCACCGGCAATCAGGTTGTCTTTTTTTAATAAATTCAACCGTTTTGTTAGGTAATCCAATAAATGAGGATCAATACTACGGTCATATACAAATCGCGTGGCCTTTCCTTTATTCCTGTTTTTTAAACTTTTTTCTAGGTCTCCAATGATATTATTGTGTAAATCATTGTCTAATTCCAATTCAGCATCTCTGGTGAGTTTTACAATATGGCTACTGAATCTGTTGAATCCAAAGGGTGCAAATAGGTATTTTAGATTAAAACGAATAATATCATCGAGTAAAATAATATGGGTTTCGTTTTTTGGAGAAGGAATAATTACAAACCTAGGAACTTCTTTTTCTGGAACCTGAATGAGTGCGTAACGCTGTAGCATTGGGTTTTGGGTATTCCCAAGTACGCAAGCCAAATAAATGGATCGGTCTCTCAAAAAAGGAGCTTGTGGCATACTTTCAATCATCAAAGGAACAATTTGTGTGCGCACCTTGTCTTCGAAATAATGTTGAACAAAACTTTTCTGATCTTTAGAAAGTTGCTTTTCCGTTTTAAAGAAAACTTTATGCTGTATTTCTAGTTGCTGAATAATTTCAGCATACGTATTGTCAAAATTAATTTGCTGTTCAAGAACAACCTCTTGAATTTTCTTTAGAATTTTTTCTGGTTGATCTTCGAAATGCATTTTTGCATTTTTTTCGAGTTTGAGCATTTTATTCAATGTGCCCACGCGAACCCTGAAAAACTCATCTAAGTTGTTGGAGAAAATACCTAGAAATTTTAATCTGTTATTTAAATGGACACTCGGATCTTTCGCCTCCTGTAATACCCTTTCATTAAAAGACAACCAACTGATGTCTCTCACTATACTAAGTCTATTCGATTTCAATTTTTTTGAATGCAAAACTATTTGATGTTATTTTGATTTTGGATTATGGTATTGTTAAGTAATTGTTTCTAATCGAATTTCTTATTATTCCCCGAAAATTTAGATGATATATTATATTTGTATCTCATGTTTCAGCGTTTCAATTTTTTCGTTTTTACCTCGTTTTTTGTTGCCAGTAATTTACTTGCCCAAAATTCAATTCCAAAGGTACTATATGGATCGATAAAACGCATTGAAAATATTGGGGGATTTGTAGACGGTAGGTATGTTGACATCTGGCTGCCGCCGAATTACCGTCCCTCAAAAAAATACCCTGTTCTCTATATGCATGACGGACAAATGCTTTTCGATTCTGCAATTACATGGAATAAACAGGAATGGAATGTTGATGTTGTTTTGGGTAAATTGATTTTGAACAAAGAAATTAAACCGCTAATTGTGGTGGGTATTTGGAATAATGGAAGCAAACGACGTGCAGAATATTTACCAGAAGATCCAATTGAGATATTATCAGATGGTGAACGTCAATTTTTGCTTGGAAAAGATCGACAAGGAATTTTGCCTTTGTTTGAGCATCCTGTGCAATCTAATAATTATCTGAGATTTATTGTAGAAAACTTAAAACCTAAAATTGATTCAATGTTTCTTACCCATAAAAGCGAAAATTATATTGGCGGTTCAAGTATGGGTGGATTAATTTCATTGTATGCTATTTGTAAGTATCCCGAAGTTTTTAAGGGTGCAGTTTGTATGTCGACCCATTGGCCAGGTCTCTTTATTAGGCCAGATTCAATAAATCCTTTTTACCGCGATTTTCAAAAATACTTGGATTTGAATCTGCCTGATCCAAAAACGCATAAGATTTACTTTGATCATGGAAACAAAACACTTGATTCTATTTATGGCCCTGCTCAAAATTCAGTAAATCAAATCATGGCTGATCTTGGTTATGCAGTTGAAAATAAAATTGATTTAAAGAAATTAAAATTCATAAAGGGTACTTCTTGTGTGAGTTTGTTTTTTGAGGGAAAAGATCATTCCGAATTGTCTTGGAGCGACAGGTTGAATATTCCCATGAAATTTATGTTTGGTCAATAAAAACGATATAACCGTCTAAAAATGAGGTCAAATCCGTGATACTTATTTGGGAAATGTAGGCACCTCAATAAAAATCAGTAAATTTGCATTTATTAAAACTATGAAAGGCGTGTTGAAATATTCTAAAATGTTGGGTCTATCCCTCATTTTATTGCTATTCACGGCATCTTTTGTTGAATGGACAATCCATTCTGAGTTTAATGGTAATAATACTCAATGTGAAGAAACTGTTGACTCGGATTCAGACGACAATGACGACAAAGTAGTATTCCTTTCATTTTTTGACGAAAATCTTACATATTCTAATATTCAAATACCCCAAGCGTTCTTTTCTTGGGTTTATACATTTGAAAAAACAATAAAAGTCAATGTGCACAAAGTGTCATTGGTTATTTTGTTGCAGCAGATTAAAATTGCTGGGTAATTTTTTATTTCATAACTACTGCACGAGTTCTATCGTGTGATTTTGCTTTATTGAGAAGCAATCCCAAAATGCAATGCCTTTTTTGGCAAAGGAAATAATGAAAAAACCTATCAACTTGGTTCAAAGTTGAAACAAACAAAAACAAAAAATTATGACAAAAAATAAAACAAATACTATCCCATCTGATGGATGGAAAGGTTTAGTAGAAAACTGGAAGTCGGATTTGCCTTCTGGATTTATTGTTGCTTTATTGGCTCTGCCATTAAGTTTAGGAATTGCATCGGCATCAGATTTTCCCAATCCTTTGTTTGGTGTATTAACTGCCATTATTGGTGGTATCATCGTGAGTTTCTTTATGGGAGCTCGCTTAACCATCAAAGGACCTGCTGCAGGATTAATTGTAATTGTGGCTGGAGCAATGAGCGTGTTGGGTTGGGAAACCACCTTGGCTGCGATTGTTGTAGCGGCAATTTTGCAAATTGGTTTCGGTTTAATGAAATTAGGTAAATTGAGTGATTTTTTCCCGCTGTCGGCAGTGCATGGTATGCTTGCTGCAATTGGTGTAATTATTATGTCGAAGCAACTTCATGTATTGATGGGTATTAATCCTGTTTTTGGAGATGGCGCTATGCATCATGGGGAATCGGTTGCCGGTAAACCAATGGTTGCTCCGTTGGATTTAATTGGAGCATTGCCTCATACTTTTTCTAAGTTAATGGCAAGTCCAGTTTCACAAGGTTCATTTATTGTTGGATTAATATGTTTGGTAATCGTTTTTGCCTGGCCATTAATTAAATTTTCATTTTTGAAAAAAATACCAGCACCAATGGTTGTTTTATTGGTAGCGATTCCGTTAGCTATGAAATTTGGTTTAACCCAAGAAAATAAGCAATTGGTAAAAGTGGGTGATTTTTGGAGTATTTTAAAAGTACATGCAGATTTCTCTCATATTGGAGATCATATGGGTTCTTTCATTCAGTACGTTGCATTGTTTGCGATCATTGGAAGTTTAGAGTCATTATTAACAGCTAAGGCAATTGATTTATTAGATCCATTCAAAAGAAAAACCAATTTCAACAAAGATTTGATTGCAGTTGGAACAGGTAATGCAATAGCTGGTTTATTTGGTGGTTTACCAATGATTTCGGAGGTTGCGCGTAGTTCTTCAAATGTGAATAACGGCGCAAAAACGCGTTGGGCCAACTTCTTTCACGGAATTGTGTTGTTCTTGTTTGTTGCTTTTATGTCTGGTATCATTGAAATGATTCCAAAATCAGCATTGGCAGCTTTGTTAATTGGGGTAGGATTTAAATTGGCTCACCCACGTGAATTTATTCATATGTTCAAAATTGGGAAAGAACAACTTCTTGTTTTCTTGGTAACTATTGCATTTACATTAATTGAAGATTTATTGGTTGGGATTGCAGCTGGTATTGTAACAGAATTAATAGTGCTTTATGTAAATGGAACACCCATTAGTTCCCTATTTAAATCTCAATGTCAAGTAAATTTTGTTGGAGACAAATACGAAGTTCATGTAGATAAGGCAGCTGTGTTCTCTAATTTTATTGGTATCAAAAATAAATTAGAATCAATTCCTGCAAACTCAAATATTACTATCATTTTCGAAAATGCAAGGGTAATTGACCATTCTGCAATGGAACAATTGCATTTGTTTCATGAAAATTATGAAAGAGAAGGTGGTGTTGTTATTGTTGAAGGTTTAAATAATCACAAAGCCTTTTCTACCCATCATTTGGCGGGAAGGAAATTGTAAAATCGTTGAATTATGGAAAAAATACATTCAAAATTCAATGAAGAACATGTTCTTCATGAATTGAGCCATTATTTGCCTGCTCAAGCGCCTTTGAAGGATTTTATCCATCACAATACCTTACATGCTTTTCAGCACGATGAATTTTTTAAGGGAATTGAAAAAGCAAATGCAATCTTTGGCTATAACGTTACTTTGGGCATTGACGAATACAGAGAGTTGTATGCCGAGGGAAAAATTTCTGACGCTTCCATTACGCATATCCTAAAAACTGAAAATAAAGAAGATACTCAACTTTGGAAAGAGAAAATGCTTCATGAGCAATTTCAAAATCATTCACAAACGAGGGTAGGGAGTTTGAGGAAATTATGGAAAACCAAAAATGGATTGGATATGGACGCACTTTCTCATCCAATTTTATTCCGGGTTATTTGTAGTTATTTAGACCAAGGTATTTCTATTTGGAGGTTTCCTGAAATTTCAGGTGGATTCTTAAAAAATCTAAAAGCCCTTGAATCTTCCGGCTATGTAAGTTTATTTCAAGGCAAAACTGCGAGAAAATATTTGCTGACTGAGCAATGGGATATTGAGTTTTTATTGCAAAAGGTGATTGGAAATGAGGAATTGTTTGAGAGATATTTAATTGATCAGCAATTTGCTCATCCGGGTTGGTCGGGTATGGTTTCAACAGTTGAAGCCATGCCGGAAACACTGCTCGATACAAGAAGAATTGCATTAAAAGAATTGATTGCTTTCGAATTGTTAATTGAAATTGATGTTCTAGAATCTAAAATGGGTGAGGACTTTCTACCCATGTGTCAATTGTTGCCTATTGAAAATGTAGACTTATTTGCGCCAATTGCCTATTCTGAGCATTTTGAAGTAATTCGTCTGTGGCAAATTAGTTATGAATGGAATTATTACGATTCAGTGCTAAATGGGTTAAAACAAAATTTCAATAATAAATTTGAAAATACTACCAGTCAAAGTTTCCAAGCTCTCTTTTGTATTGACGACAGGGAATGTAGTATTCGCCGCCATTTGGAAACAGAAGATCCAAATTGCAAAACATTTGGTACTCCAGGGTTTTTTGGGGTAGAATTTTATTATCAACCAGAAAATGGGAAGTTTTATACCAAGCATTGTCCAGCACCAGTTACTCCTAAGTTTTTAATAAAGGAAACCGATGCTACTCAAATACACAAGCGCGATTTGCATTTTCATCACCAAACACATTCATTGTTATTCGGGTGGTTGATTTCTCAGTCGCTAGGTTTTTGGTCGGCCATGAAATTATTCGTGAGTATTTTCAGGCCTACAATGAGTCCAGCTACGGCATCATCTTTAAAGCATATGGATGAGTTTTCTGCTTTATCAATCGAATTTAAGGGTGAAACAGAAAATGGATTGCAAGTGGGGTACAAAGTAGAAGAAATGGCCGATAGGATTGAAACGTTATTGCGCAGTATTGGTTTGGTTGAGAATTTTGCTCCGATTATTTATTTGATAGGACATGGTTCTAGCAGTGTAAATAATCCGCATTACGCGGCTTATGATTGTGGTGCTTGTTCTGGTCGTCCAGGCTCAGTAAATGCAAGGGTAATGTCGTTTATAGGGAATCACCCTAGTGTGAGAGAAATTTTGGCAGAACGTGGAATTAATATCCCTCAAAAAACACAATTTGTTGGAGGATTGCAAGATACCACCCGCGATGAAATTGTTTTCTACGATGAAGATGCTTTGTCAGTTGAAAACAAGAAAATGCATTCTGAAAACAAACAATCATTCATAGCTGCGTCTGACATGAATGCGCTTGAACGCTCGCGTAGATTTGAATTGGTTGATACTTTGAATACCCCTGAAAAAGTGCATGAAAAAGTAAAATTACGTTCGGTTTCTCTTTTTGAACCACGTCCGGAATTGAATCATGCAACCAATACTTTATGCATTGTGGGTGGAAGGGAATTAACAAAGAATGTGTTTTTAGACCGCAGGGCTTTCATGAATTCTTACAGTTATAAAGTTGATCCCGATGGGAAATATTTGTTTGGGATTTTAAAGGCATGTGCCCCCGTTTGTGGTGGAATTAACCTTGAATATTATTTTTCGAGGGTGGATAACCAAAACCTCGGTGCTGGTTCTAAATTGCCTCACAATGTAATGGGCTTATTTGGCGTTGCAAATGGAATAGATGGCGATTTGCGCCCTGGGCTTCCTAGTCAAATGATTGAAGTTCATGATCCAATTAGATTGTTAATCATAGTTGAGCATTTTCCAAAAGTAGTGCTTGAAACCATTCAAAAAGATGCAAATACATATGAGTGGTTTAAAAACAATTGGGTTCATTTGGTTGTGCTCAATCCTGAAACAAAAACCTATTTTAAATTTCAAAATGAAGTATTTGAGGCTTACGAGCCAGTTAGTTCAACCGTAGAAATTGCGAAAGATTTGTTAGCGAATTTTCGTAATAACCACGATAATTTACCTGTTTATTTAATGAATTAATTATGGAATTGCTACTTCAATTATTCGTTTTACTGCCTTTGCTAGGGTATGTAATAAGTTTGTTTATTCCAGAAAAAAAGGAAAGAACATTATCTGCCGTTGCCTATTCAACAGTCGGGATCTATTTATTGGCGTTAATTGCCTTTACAATTAACTGGTTAATTGGGCCCCATAAAGCTTTGAATTTAAAAGATGTGATTATTTATCATTCTGATGAATATGAATTTTATATAGATTTCTATTTTGACAGAATTACAGCAATTTTTGCTTTTGTTGGCGGATTTTTAACCTTTTTAATTACAATTTATAGTCGGGTTTATCTGCATAGAGAAAATGGCTACAAAAGATTCTTTAATACCATTTTGTTTTTCTTTTTGGGATATAACATTACCGTGTTTTCAGGGAATTTCGAAACATTATTTATGGGTTGGGAAGTTTTGGGTATTTCTTCTTTCTTGTTAATTGCATTTTACAGAGAGCGATATTTACCCGTAAAAAATGCACTTAAAGTTTTCTTTATATATCGAATTGGCGACATTGGTTTGATTTTGGCTATGTGGTTGAGTCACCATTTGTGGCACGAGAATATCACATTTGCAAAGTTGAGCAACTATGAAATCATACATGAACATTTGCAAAATCATAGTTTTGAGGGAACAATTGTTGCGTTAATGGTTCTGATTGCGGCTTATGCCAAAAGCGCGCAATTGCCTTTCAGTTCTTGGTTACCAAGGGCCATGGAAGGGCCAACTCCATCAAGTGCCATTTTTTATGGTTCATTGTCTGTTCATCTTGGTGCATTTTTGATGTTAAGAACTTATCCGTTTATTGAAAATCAATATATTGTAAGGGGAATCATGATTGCAATGGGTTTGTTTACCAGTTTCGTTGCAATGAATATAGCTCGGGTACAATCGTCGGTGAAAAGCCAAATTGCTTATTCTTCTATTTCTCAAATTGGATTGATATTTATTGAAATTGCATTAGGTTTTGAAACTTTGGCATTGATTCACTTTGCGGGAAATGCCTTTTTAAGAACCTATCAGTTATTGGTTTCTCCTTCAGTTGCCAGTTATTTAATTAGAGAACAATTCTTTAATTTCAATCCTGCTCACAGAGGTGCAAATAAATTTATTCCTAAAAAATTAATGAACTCTGTGTATTTGCTAAGTTTAAAGGAATGGAATTTGGACCAATTTAATTATGCATGGCTTTGGCATCCGCTAAAAAAGGGAGGGAGAATATTCAAATTTGTAAGAGAAAGGCATATTTGGATGATTTTCTTGCCAGTTTTTATTTTGGGTGTTATTGCTTCCGTTAATAAAGAATTGTTGTCTATTGATTTGGTTCGGGTTTTGGAAATCGTTTTCGCACTTATTGGACTAATTATGGTTTTAAGGGCGTTTGCAGAATACAAAAATGTGGTAATGAGTTGGTGGTTAATTGCACTCAATCATTGTTGGATTGCCTTGGCTGTTTCTTTTAATGAGAATTTTAGTATTACAGAAACCTTTCTATATTTGAGCGGCGCCTTGGTAGCGGCAATATTCGGCACCATTATTTTGAAAAAAATTCGAAATAAAGAAGGTAGATTAGACATTAGTGAATTCAATGGATTTGCGGTGCCTTACAAGACTTTGGCATTCTTGTTTTTGCTTTGTGGATTAGGAATAACAGGATTTCCAATTACGCCTACTTTCATTGGTGAAGATTTGATTTTTAGTCATATACATGAAAATCAGTTCTTCTTGGCTGCAATTATTTCCATTAGCCTTATCATTGATGGGTTGGCCATGGTAAGAATTTATGCCCGTTTATTTTTAGGTCCATACAGTGGATCTTCAGTTTCAGTTCAACATTCATCTTAAATAAGCATGAGAAAAATATTTAGTTTAATTGCAATACAATTGCTCATATTGGGCGCTTTTGCCCAAGTAAAAAAAGAAAGTACAGATTTAAAATATTCATTGAATGAATCTGGTACGCATTATTTTCAAGTAACATTTTTAAACCAATTATGGGTTAGGCAAAATCAAAATTTGACTGGAACCACCGTTGAAAATGAAGCCCAATCTTCTACATTTGATATTGGTTTACGAAGAACCAGAATGCAAATGTTTGGTCAATTGAACGACCGTGTCTTTGTTTATTTCCAATTTGGTCAAAATAATTTCAATTCGCAGTATGCCATTGGCGCCAATAGAAAAGTTGCTGCGTTTTTGCATGATGCAGTTTGTGAATACAGGGTTACGAGCGGCTTAGGTTTGAAAATTGGTGGTGGATTAACCATAGCAAACGGGCTTTCTAGGTTTTCGCAACCTTCTATTGGTAGCATCATGACAATGGATGTCCCAGTTTTTGCTCAGGCTACAGTTGATCAAACAGATTTGTTTAGCAGAAAATTAAGTGTTTACGCACGCGGTCAAGTGGGTAAGATAGATTATCGCTTTTCTTTAAGTGATCCTTTTCCTGTAACAAGCAATGGAAATACCCTACCAGAAATTTCTGCCAATGCAACCTTTGCCAAAATCGGACATCATTTACAACAACAAGGGTATTTGATGTATCAGTTTTTTGACCATGAAAATCATACTACTCCATATATGACTGGAACTTATTTGGGAAACAAAAAGATTTTCAATATTGGTGTTGGTAGTATTTTTCAAAAGAATGCAACTTGGAGAACAGAAAATATTGGCAATAAAAAAGATACAGTCATGAACAATATGAAATTGTTGTGTGTTGAATCGTTTTTAGATATGCCTGTGAACAAAGAAAAAGGAACAGCAATCAATGCTTATGTGGGTGTTTTTAAAACTGATTATGGCAAGAATTATTTGCGCTTTAATGGAATCATGAATCCAGCTTCTGGAACCACAACTGCTAATTTGGTAAAAGATGCAGGTTCTATGTATGGAAATGCCATACCTATGTTTGGAACTGGTAACGTGATTTATTCTCAGTTGGGATATTTGTGCTCAAAAGATTTATTGAAGGAAAACGGTCAATTAATGCCGTATCTTTCTATGACATCCGCACAATATGACAGACTGGGTAAAGACAGATTGAATACTTTCAATGTAGGTATCAACTGGTTTATTCAAGGACACAAAGCAAAAATTACATTGGATTGGCAGAATAGACCTGGTGTATTATTGCAAACTGTGAGTGGTCAAGATGCAGTAATTAAAGACGGACGTAAAAATGCAATAACATTGCAATATCAAGTATTCTTTTAACAATCATTCATGATGGTTTTCAATATGAAAATACTTTCGTGAATAATTGATTGGTTTATTGTTTGTAAGGCAGATCTGAGGGTCTGCCTTTTTTATGATTTAGTTTCACAGACTTAAATATTTAATGAAATATTGTGAATCGAAAAATGTAGAATTATTCTAAATTTCATGAAATAAGTTGTTGTACTTTTAACAATTACTTATATTGCCAATTCATTTGGGAGTATATACTTTATTTTCATGGTGTTGTTATGCTCCCAAATGTTTTTTAATGAATAAATTATGGAAAAAAAAGTACCACATAAATCGTCATTTTTTAGATGGTTTAAATCAAATCACTTGAGAGTTTCTTTGTTGCTTCTTTTTGCTATTTTTAGTATTTCGGTTAGTTTTGGTCAAAATATGCCCCAGGTATATTCTTTAAAAGTAACTGGTCAAAACAACCAATCAATAAACGCTGCGAAAATTACATATTCTGAAAATACATCGGCAGGAAACATAAAAAAGGAAGTAGTTACAAACGATAAAGGAGAATTGGAATTGGTTACCACTCCTGGCATAACCATTGAAATTAGTGCATCCGAATATGAATCTCAAAGTATTGTACTTTCTGATAATTTGAAATTGGATATTCAATTAGAACCTAAAGTTGAAAATGTTGGAGAAGTGGTTGTTGTAGGTTATGCCACTTCAAAAAGAAGAGAATTAACAGGGTCAATTGGGTCTGTTAGTGGTGCCACACTTACAAAGCAACCTGTTTTAACAGCTTCCCAGGCTTTACAAGGAAAACTTGCAGGTGTGCAAATTACAAGTTCAGGTGCTCCAGGTTCTGCGCCAACTGTAAGAATTCGTGGAACGGGTTCGGTAATTGGTGGTGCTGAGCCATTGTATGTGGTTGATGGAGTAATAACTGAGGATATTAGAAATATTAATAATGCAGATATCCTTTCTGTAGATGTTTTGAAGGATGCATCTTCTACTGCAATTTATGGTGTTCGTGCATCAAATGGGGTTATTTTGATTACTACCAAAGCAGGAACAAGAGGAAAAGCATCAGTAACCTATGATGGCTATTATGGCATCAAAAGTATTTCGAACAAGGTAGATATGGCAGGGCCAAATATGTTTGCAACTTATTCAAATGAAGCTGCAGGTACATTCGCCATTATTGCTTCTGACATTTCAAAAAAACCAACCACCGATTGGTTTGATGCAATTACCCGAACAGGTATGCAACAAAATCATTCTATTTCAGTTTCTGGTGGTGGTGATTTGGCAACTTCTTTACTTTCTGTTAACTACATGAAAGAACAGGGTATTTTGAGTGGCAACGATTATGAAAGATTGTCAATCAGAAATAACAATACATTCAACATCAATAAGTCCCTGAAAATCGGAAACAATGTTGGTTTGAGTAAATACCATTCAAATAACAAACCATTTAGCTTGTTTACCCAAGCATACAATGCCGCTCCAATTTATACAGCTAAAGATGAAAATGGGGTTTATGGTTATACCACCAAAAGTGATGTAGGTAATCCATTGGCTGCTTTGGATTATACCAACGACCAATCTTATGGTTACCGTTTGATGGGGAATATTTATGCCGATTTGGATTTGGGTAAAGGATTTTCATTTCGATCTAGTTTTGGTACAGATATGTACGAAAACAATGGTGAAAGCTATCAAACAAAGTATAAAGTTTCTCCAACTCAAAAATACGATACCACCACATTAACCTTGAGCACTTCAAGAGGATATCGTTGGATTTGGGATAATATTTTAACGTATACCAAACAATTAAAAGATCAGAATTTAAAGGTGATGTTTGGGCACACAGCTGAGCAATACGATGGAGAGCAGATGGCAATTTCGAGAGACGGTGTTCCACCACAATCGCAATACAGATATTTAAATACCGGAAGTTCAACTGTTCAAGCCAATTTGTTGTACCAAAGTCCGATTGGTGATTACGGACGTCGTGAAAGTTATTTGACTAGGGTGAATTATGGTTTTAAAGACAAGTTATTTGTAACAGCAAGTTTCAGAAGAGACGGTTCTTCAAAATTTCCAATTCAAAATCGTTGGGGTAATTTTCCATCAGTGGGTGTGGGTTATGAAATTTCAAAAGAGTCTTTCTTCCATATTCCTAAAATGAATTATTTGAAGATCAGATCTTCATGGGGTAAGGTAGGTAATGATAGAATTTATCCCTCAGAATTTGTAACCTTGTTGTCATCTGGATTGACTGCCGTTTTTGGCAATCAGGTAAAAAATGGGACCACCATAGCAGAAGTAAAAGATCCAAACTTGAAATGGGAAACCACCACAGAATACGATTTGGGTTTTGATTATGAATTTTTTGGGGGACGTTTGAAAGGTACAGTTGATTATTATTACAAATACACCGCTGGCGCTTTGTTTAATATTCCTTTGTCGGCCGGGTTAGGCGACAACAACAATGCAATGCTTACCAATGCGGCAGATATCAGTAATACGGGTCTTGAATTTACAATTGGTTACAACAACGATGCGCGCAAACACAAAGTTGCTTATTCTGTAAGTTTGAATGCAACATTTAATAAAAACCGTGTTGAGAATTTAGGATTAGGTCAACCAACAAATTTTGGTAATTTAAATAACGGAGAATTCGCTACGAGGGTTGCTGCGGGTCAACCCATTGGGTCATTCTGGGTTTACCAAACTGATGGTGTTTATCAAAATCAAGCTGAAATTAATAAAACCCCTCATTTGTTCGGTGTTCAACCAGGTGATTTCAAATTTGTTGATGTAAATGGAGATGGCGTTATAAACGACAAAGACCGTCAATATGTAGGTTCTTATCAGCCAATTTGCTACTTGGGTATTAATAACCAAATATCATATAAAAGCTGGGATTTGAGTTTTGATATCTTTTCAAACATCGGAAATAAAGTATTTAACGGAAAGAAAACAGTTCGATATGGTGGTAACTACAACGTAGAATACGATGTGGCTTTAAACCGTTGGACACCTAATAATCCTACAAATGATTACCCTAGGGCGTTTAATGGGGTGCCAAAACCATCTACTTACTTTGTAGAGTCAGGTAGTTTTGCCCGTTTGAATAATTTTACAATTGGTTATAAATTGCCAAATACTTGGGCAAGAAAAAGTCACGTGAAATCGTATCGTTTTTATATAACTGCGCAAAACTTGGTTACTTGGAAAGCGTATTCTGGGTTTACTGCTGAATTACCTGGAGCTCCACCAGAAGCGGGTATTGAGTTAAATGTTTATCCAACCTCTCACACAATTTTAACAGGAGTTAATATCCAATTTTAATATATAGCCATGAAAAACAATATGAAAAAATTCAAAACTGCGTTTACCATCATTGGCTTGGCTACAATTTTGGTTACTGTTCCTTCTTGTAAAAAATCTTTTTTAGAAGAACCTCCAAGAGCGCAAACTCCTGATGATTACTTTTCGAGCACGAAACAAGCTGCCGAAGAATTGGTGACATCGGTTTATAATAAATTATACGATTGGTCACAGCATTCATTTTCTTGGATTGGCATAACTAGTATTGCCAGCGATGATGCCGACAAAGGAAGCGATCCTGGAGATACCGGCGCCGACAAAGATCAATTAGATAATTTATCTCATACCTCTACTTCGCTGTCTTTTGGTGAAGTTTGGGAATCAAATTACGAGGGAATTTCAAGGGCAAACAAAGCTATTTATTTAATGGATAAGCTGAATATGGATCCTTTGCAACGTCAAATATTTAAAGGTGAAGTTCAGTTTTTAAGGGCATACTATTACTTTAACTTGGTTAGATGTTTTGGTGGAGTACCTAAAATTGACAAAGTTCCAATTACCCAAGCTGAAATAGATGCGGTTAATGTAAAATCTACTCCTGATGAAATTTATGACTTGATTGAGTCAGACTTGACATATGCCGGAACAGTTTTGCCATCAACGCGTTTGATTGATCAAGGAAGGGCAACTTCATATGCGGCCATTGGTTTGTTGGCTAAGGTGAATTTATATAGAGAAAAATGGGCCCAAGCAGCAGCAAATGCAGAAGTGTTGATTGGTTCTAAAAACTTTGATTTGCTTTCTGATTATTCTCATATTTGGAGGGAAATTGGTGAGTTTTCTTCAGAATCCATTTTTGAAGTGAATGCAAAAGGCACCGAACCCGCTAAAGGAATTGTAGGATATTTTGTTGTTCAAGCTCCAAGGGGGCAAGGTGGTTTGGGTTGGGGATTCAATACCCCATCTCTAGATCTTTACAATGCCTACGAAGCTGGAGATGTAAGAAGAGATGCAACAATTATCAAATCGGGTCAAATTTTGTGGGATGGATGGCAAACAAGTACTTTGGCGCCAAATGCGAGATATAACTACAAAAGCTATGTAAGTAAATTGGTTGAATCTTGGGGCAAGCAAGACAATGAAACTAATAAAAATTTGCGTATATTGCGTTATGGCGATTTGTTGCTAGTTGCAGCTGAAGCGTACAATGAACTTGGTGATACTTCTAAGGCATTGAAATATATGAATATGGTAAGAAATCGTGCTGGTTTGGCAAATGCATCTGCCACAACCAAAACTGATATTCGCATTGCAATATGGAAAGAGCGTAGGGTAGAAATGGCAATGGAACATGACCGTGTTTTTGATCTGAGAAGAACCAAACAAGCAGGAACTGTAATGAGAGCACATGGCAAAGCATATGTGGATGGAAAACACGATTTATATCCAATTCCACAACGTCAAATTGACTTGGCAAATGGCAAACTCATACAAAATCCTGGATATTAAAATGAAAACCAATTAAATTAAATTAAATTTAAATAAACAATGAAAAAACAAATTTTCTCAATGACAGGCTTTGCAGCCGCTGCCTTATTGGCATTCACATTCACTTCATGTGGTGACGACAAAAAAACTGACAACGGTACTGCTCCAATTGGTGGCTACAACACTTCAGACGAAGTTGCAGCTTCTAACTTGGTAGCTAAGTTTTCTTTTGAAAACGATGTAACCGATGCAAAAGGAAACATTACTGGCGGCGCTGCTACTGGTACTTCATTTGTAGCTGGTGCAAAAGGACAAGCTTGGCAAGGTGCTTCTGCTGGTTATGTTTTGTATTCTGGAGTTTCTAGTAAAATTTCTGGAATCCAATCTACTACTATCTCTTCATGGGTTAAAACTGGTGTTGTTTCTGATGGTGCTCAATCTTGGTTCCAAGTGTTGAACGACAGTAACTGGATTGGAAATATGTTCATTTTGCAAGAAACTGGAACTGCAAACAACGATTCAACCCGTATCAAATTCACAGTAAATAATTGGAATGCTACCGCTTGGAAAGAGCAGTGGACTGACTTAAGCGGTGAAAACCGTATTAAAGTTGGTGACAATACTTGGCACCATGTTGTTTGCTCTTACGATGCTGCTACTTCAAAAATTGCAGTTTATGTTGATGGTGTTAAAAGAAACTTGCCAGCAAGTGTAACTGATAAATTCCAAGATGATCCAACAAAAGGTGGTGCACCTTTGGGAACATTGGCATTTAAAAATGCTACCAAATTCGTTTTCGGTTGCTACAAACAACACCTTCCAGGTGGAACTCCTGATTCTTGGATGAAAAACTTCACTGGTGCTTTAGATGAATTCCGTATTTATGACAAAGCATTGGCTGATGCTGATGTTACTGCTTTATATCAATTAGAAAAAGCTGGACGTTAATTCTTTGAAAAAAATTATATCAATGGGGCTGTGCGTTTTTCGAACAGCCCCTTTTATTTTCGCTATTATCCTTGCATCTACAATGCTTGGATTGTTTGTTTCTTGTAAAAAGGAAACACCAGTTACCCTGCCTCCTGTTGCTAAAAATTTTGAAATTTCTAACATAAAATTAAACAACAAACAAATTAGTACTGTAGTTCCAAATTTGAACGTCAATCCAACTTTTGAACTCAATTTTAGCGATGCACTAGATACCAATAGTGCTAAAAAAGAATTGGCAATTAAAGAAGGTGGTTTTACCGCTGTGCCCGTTCGTTATTACTTTTCACACTCTGATTCTACATTATCTATTCAGTGTGATAAACCATTGAAATATTTCACAAAGTACACTTTAGCAGTACCTACAACTTTGATTTCCAAAAGTGGAGGTCATATTTCTAAGTATTATGCGGTGCAACTGCGCACAGGCATGGATACTTCAATTAAATTTTCGGTTATCTCCGATAACCAACTAATGGATTCGGTGCAATACCGGAACCTACAATATTTTTGGAATTTTGCCCACCCAATCAGTGGGCTGGCGCGTGAGCGCAATACTTCAGGTGATTTGGTTACCTCTGGCGGATCAGGAATGGGTGTTATGGCCATCATTGCAGGAGTTAACCGCAATTTTATTAGCCGTTCCGAAGCGGTAGATCACCTAACAATCATGTCGCACTTTCTATTGTATAAAACCAAAGTCTATCATGGTGCATTTCCTCATTGGTTAAATGGAGCAAACGGAAATACCATTGCATTTTCTACAAATGATGATGGCGCAGACTTGGTAGAAACTTCATACTTAATTCAAGGATTATTAACTGCCCGTCAGTATTTTAACGATGCGGGTAACAAAGAAACGTCCCTCAGAAATAAAATCGATAGTATTTGGCGGAGGGTTGAATGGAATTGGTTTACCAAAAATGGTGCAGAAACCAATTTGTATTGGCATTGGAGTCCGAATAAAGGATTCATCATGAATATGCCAATTCGCGGTTGGAATGAGTGTTTAATTACCCATGTTTTGGCCGCTTCGTCCCCAACTTATCCAGTAAGTACCGCTGTTTATAAAAACGGTTGGGCCTCAAATGGTGGAATGAAAAATGGCAAATCGTTTTATGGCTTTAAACTGTCTTTAGGTTCTGATTATGGTGGACCTATGTTCTTTGCACATTATTCATTTCTGGGAATAGATCCGAGAGGGCTTACAGATCAGTACGCCGATTATTGGCAGCAGAATCAAAATCATGCTTTAATCAATTATACGTATTGCAAACAAAATCCAAAGAATTTTGGGGGATATAGCGCCGAATGTTGGGGATTAACTGCGAGTGACGACCCATGGGGTTACGATGCTCATTCACCAACAAACGATAGGGGTGTGATTTCACCAACTGCGGCTTTGGCGTCCATGCCATATACTCCAAATGAATCAAAAGCGGCAATGCGGTTTTTCTATTACAAATTAGGCGATAAAATTTGGCGAGAATACGGTTTTGTTGATGCCTTTAATATCAATGAAACTTGGGTTGCCGATTCTTACTTGGCAATTGACCAAGGCCCCATTGTTGTAATGATTGAAAATTACCGTTCTTCTTTGCTTTGGGAACAATTTACAAGCTGCACCGAAGTGAAATCGGGAATGAAAAAATTGGGCTTTTCGGCCCCTTATCTATAACTTTAATATAATGAATTTTATGTATAAAAACAAATTTTCAGTTTCAAAATCAATAGGCTTATGCCTTATTGTTTCTGTATTTTCTTTTCAAACAGTGATTGCACAAAACGGTCCTAGCCAAATCAAAGTTATTGGTTCTCGTGCAGATGTTTTTGTTGATTCACTTATGAATTTGATGACCATCCAAGAAAAAATTGGTCAATTAAATCTACCATCCGTAGGATTTGATGTAACCGGCCCAGTTGTGAGTCAAGGCGTTGATGAAAAATTAAGCAAAGGCCTTGTAGGTGGTGTTTTCAATACTTTCACCCCTGTGGCTGTAAGGAAATTACAAGAGAAGGCAATAAAAGGACATCGTTTGCACATTCCTTTGTTGTTTGGTTACGATGTGATTCATGGACATAGAACCATTTTTCCTATACCATTGGCATTGTCTTGTACATGGAATTTAGGAAAAATTGAAGACATGGCTAGGATTTCTGCAAAAGAGGCTACTGCCGATGGATTGAATTGGACTTTCTCTCCTATGGTGGATATTGCCCGCGATCCTCGTTGGGGTAGGGTTTCTGAAGGTGCTGGCGAAGACCCATATTTGGGTTCTCGCATTGCTGAAGCAATGGTACGTGGTTACCAAGGTACAAGTTTAACTAATCCTTTAAACGTGATGGCTTGCGTAAAGCATTTCGCGCTTTATGGTGCTGCAGAAGCTGGCCGCGATTACAATACGGTAGATATGTCCCTCTATAAAATGAGCAATGATTATTTTCCACCTTATCATGCTGCTGTAAATGCCGGTGTTGGAAGTGTAATGACATCATTTAACGATGTGAATGGAGTTCCAGCAACATGCAATCCTTTTTTAATGGATACAGTTTTGAAAAAACAATGGGGATTCAACGGTTTGGTAGTTACTGATTATACTGCCATCAATGAATTGATGAACCATGGAATGGGCGATGAAAAGACAGTTGCAAAACGTGCATTAGAAGCTGGTGCCGATATGGATATGGTAGGTGAGTTGTATTTGAATCATGTTGAAAGTCTTTTGAGGGACGGTAAATTAAGTATGGATTATTTAAACCGGTCTTGCAGAAATATTTTAATGTCGAAATATAAATTGGGCTTGTTTTCAGACCCATACAGAGGTTTAAATGATGCCAGACAGTCTGAAATCATGTCCGACGAGCACAAATCAATTGCATTGCATATTGCTGAAGAATCGATTGTGTTGTTAAAAAACAATAAAAATGTACTGCCCTTAGGCAATGGCGTATCGCCATCTGAAATTGCGTTAAAACTGCCATCAAATCAGAAGATTGCTTTAATTGGACCACACATAAAAGGGCAACGCGATTTAATTGGAAGTTGGAGTGGAGCAGGTGATGCCAAAAAAGCTATTACACTTTTCGATGCTATAATTTCTGATCAAGGCAATATTAAAAAAGAAAATATCTCTTATGCCTTGGGTTGTAACCTCATTGAAAATGTTGATTTGATGAATAAATTGAATCAACACGATGGTCAACTAAAAATAGCCAAACAATCTGCAGCTGAGTTAATTAAAGAGGCAGTGAAAGTTGCATCTAAATCAGACATTGTGGTTTTGGCATTGGGTGAAACTTTTGGCATGACGGGTGAAGCCGCTTCTATGTCGAACCTAGATTTGCAACCACAACAAAAAGCTTTGTTTGCTGCTTTGAAAGCAACCGGAAAACCCATTGTGTTGTTGTTATTCAACGGCAGACCAATGACAATTGAGAATGAATTCAATCAAGCCGATGCAGTACTTGAATGTTGGTTCCCAGGAACAATGGCCGGCGAAGCTGTTAAAAATGTATTGTTTGGGAATGTAAATCCCTCAGGAAAATTAACAATGAGTTTCCCGCGCAATGTAGGTCAAATTCCAATTTATTATAATTCGCGCAAAACGGGCCGTCCTGTTGATCCAAATCAAAAGTACAGTTCAAAGTATTTAGATGTGGCGAATACGCCATTGTTGCCTTTTGGTTACGGTTTGAGTTATTCAACTTTTGAGTATTCAAATTTGAAAGTTTCTGAAGTGGGAAATGGTCTTGTGAATGTTTCTGTTGATGTTACCAATTCTGGTACTAGGGAAGGACAAGAAGTTGTTCAAATTTACATGTCTGATTTGGTGGCTTCTAAAACGCGTCCAGTGAAAGAATTAAAAAGATTTAAAAAGGTAAGTATTTCAGCGCATTCAACTTTTACTGCCAACTTTCAATTAACAAAAGAAGATTTCGGATTTTATAATGATCGTATGAATTTAACCATTGAGCCAGGAGATTTCGAAATTTCTGCGGGTGGTAATTCTAACGCAAATCTTATGGTAAAGTATTTATTGAAGTAATAAAACATATTTAAATTCAATAAGATAGCCTATCTGTTCGCAGGTAGGCTATCTTTGTTTATGTGTTTTTCAGCCACGGTTAGTTTTTCGTCATCGGTGGTAATTGGTGCCATGGGTATTTATTCCATTAAATCAGTAACCCACACGCATCAGAAATATTTGGCGGCAATTCCGTTTTTATTTGCGGTACAGCAATTTTCAGAAGGGTTTGTTTGGCTCACGCTCAACCATGAATTGGATTTGAAATATCAAGATTTTTTCACCCAATCATTTTTATTATTTGCGTGGATTATTTGGCCCATTTTGGTTCCTTTTGCATTGTATAAATTCGAATTTGGAGGGAAGGGTTTGCCCTCTTCAAAAGGAAAAGAAACACATCCTTCATGGCGCGTATTTGGGTTGTTTGTATGTTTGTTGACAGGTGTTTTAACGGCGCTATATTCACTCTATCAAATGAAGTATTTAAACCCATTTCCGAGGATTCATGATTTTCACATTGCTTACGAATTTAGAAATACTGAATTGAGTTGGCCAATAAATAAGTTCTTATACACAGTAGCAACGGTAATTCCATTTTTTCTTTCTAAAATTCGTGAAATATTGGTTTTGGCAATTGTAAATGCAATAGCATTGGGAATTGCATACTATTTCTATATCAATGCGTTGCCTTCAACATGGTGCTTTATGTCGGCGGGTATTAGTTTGCTAATCATATGGATTATAAAGCAAAACAAATTGCCAAGGAATTCTTGAACTTTAAATTTTACCGAGGATTCCCTTGGTAGAATCTATCAGAATAGTTCACAATTCATTTTGGGTATGTGAACTTACCCAAACAATTATCTGTTTTCTTTGTTCTCTCAATATGAAAAGACTTGTTCAGGAACAATTTTTACCGGTGTCGTTAGAAACTGCTTGGAATTATTTTGCAACCCCCAAAAATTTAAATGATATAACACCGCCTGATATGGTTTTTAAAATCGTTTCTGAATTGCCAGAAAAAATGTACGAGGGTATGTTTATTCAATACAAAATAAAACCCATGCTCAATATAGAATTAAACTGGTGTACCGAAATTACGCATATTGTTGAGGGACAATTTTTTGTTGATGAACAGCGTCAAGGACCCTACAATATTTGGCACCATGAACATCATTTCAAGTCTGTTGAAGGTGGGGTATTAATGACAGATATTTTGCATTACGATGTGGGTATGTCTTTTTTAGGTTGGATAGCGAGCAAACTTTTTGTTGACAACAAAGTCAAACAAATATTTGAATTTCGCAGATTAGAATTGACAAATATTCCTGTTTTTAAGAAGGGGTAAACTCTTTTAAAATCTATTTATTTTTTGCCGAAAAGTTGATTTCAACTTTTCAAATTATCTATTACTTTCTATTTTTAATGGAATTATATTTTATTAGGTGGGTTGTTATCTGCGTTTTGATATTAATTTTGCCGAGTGAGACAATTAACATGTTTTAAGTTATTTGCCAATATTTGGTTTGTCTAAATACCATTAAAAATGTATAAAGAATTTAGTAAACATATTGGTTTGTCATTGCTGTTGGTTGTTATTTGCAATTTCGCATTTTCTCAGTATTCTTTATCCATGCATTATTTGGCTGGTGAAATGTTACCGCACTCTGAATATACCAAGCCTTTAAAGGCAAGCGTAAATGGAGTTCAAATAGATGCTCTATGGAAATTGCGTTTGGATCAAAACTCTAAAATATCTTCAAGTTCAAATGTTGCTTACTCTCCTAAAATTGGTGGTTCCATTATTTTTTTAAATAATGGTTTATCTGTTACTGGATATCAATTTGGTGCAGGTGTTACATTGGGAGCTGAAATTTCATCTAAACATGAATGGTTGCTTAATTGGTATTTCACACATGGCTTATCTTATGTTTCTGAAAAATACGACACGTTTAGTAAACCAATAAATTTTGCAATAGGAAGCCACATTAATTTTTTGGCTCAGCTTAAAATTGAAGCGCAATACAATGTTTTGCCAAATTTTTCAATTGCCATTGGCGCAAACTTAACCCATGTTTCCAATGCCAATTTTGCTAAGCCAAATGTTGGATTAAATTCTATTCATGCAAATATTGGTGTTGTGTATTTCCCCAATGAAGTTTATAATACCGACAGAAGTTCGTTTTATTTGCATAAAAAGAGGTATTACACGAATCCATGGGCAATTGGAATGCGTTATGCCATGAGAGAGCATACGTTGGAATATAGAACTTCATTATCGGCTGTAGTTACAGATATTCAGTATAGAATTCAAAAATCAGCCAATCATATTTGGGATATTGGCCTTGATTTGTTTTCTGACGACAATTACAAATTTGATAAATATGGTAATTCTAATGATATTGCTTATTTAGATCAGTGGGAGTTGGGGTTAAAATTTGGCCATCAATATGTATTTGGTAGGGTAGGATTGAGGACAGATTTAGGGATGTATTTGTTTAGGCCTGTTTTTAGCGAAAAGCCAGCTTTCTACAATTGTATTGGTATAGATTATAGGTTAAGCCAGAATTGGGTTGCTAGAACGCGTTTAAAAGCGCATTTGAATATTGCTGACTATATGGAATTCGGTTTGAGTTATTTATGGTGATTTAAATTTCATTAAAAACAAAAAAAACCGTGATTCTAAAATCGCGGTTTTTTTATTTATAATTTTTATAAGAATTATGCTGTAGGATTTAATTGTCCAATGTATTTTAAGTAATTAAAATGAGATTTAATTGCTTTAAACATGGTAGGGAATTCTTGATATCTGATATTGAAATCTGCACAGGTAGATTTTACAATTTCATTGATTTTAGGATAATGAACATGGCTGATCTTTGGAAATAAATGGTGTTCAACTTGGAAATTTAAACCACCCAATAACCAGCACCACAATTTACTTTTTGTTGCAAAGTTTGAGGTTGTGCTAATTTGATGGGTAGCCCAATCGTTTTCTACAACAACTTCTTCAGGGTCATTGGCAATAAAATCCATTCCTTCAACAACATGTGCCAATTGAAATACAATTGTAATGCAAATTCCGGTAACGATTGCCATGATTAAGTAACCCATAACTGCCTTAAATAATCCAACCTTTAAAGCTGGAACAAATATAAAGATGCCTAGGTAGACTAATTTGCTAGCCCAAAATTCAAAATGTTCGAATGCAGACATTTTACCTTTCATTTTGCGATCACCAATTTTGCCACTGAAATATTTTGTGAAATCTTGTAAAGATATCCATGTTAAATAGGCAACTGAATAAAGAACAATACCGTAAATGTGTTGGAATTTATGAAACCATAACTTTTTTTGATTGTTATTTAAGCGCATGTATGGGTAAATGTCGATATCTTCATCTGCTCCATCAATGTTGGTGAAACTATGATGGGCAATGTTGTGTTTTTCAACCCAATAAAATGCATTTCCACCAAGGAAATTTAAACTATTGGCCATGAGTTTATTTATCCAAGGTTTTGTAGAGTAGCTACCATGTGATCCATCGTGCATCACATTAAATCCAATTGCCGCGAAGGATATTCCCAACAAAGAGCAAAGTACTATTTGTAACCAGGTTTGTTCTGGTGTGAAAAACAGTAAGAACACATAGGAAGATAAAAGTAATAACCCAAAAACAATAGTTTTTATGTATAAGCTCCAATTTCCAGTTGGTTTTATGTTGTTCTCTGTAAAATATTGATCGATTCGTGATCTTAAAGTACTAAAAAATTGAGCATTTCTGCCTTCAAATCTAATTGTAGCCATGTTTTTTTGAATGTTTATTCTATGCAAATTTAGGTCTTATTAAACCAATTCGCAATGAAATTTAACTATAATTAAAAGAATATTGCATTTGTTTAAACAAGAATATTAGAATTTGATGCCTAAACGAATTCCTGAGTTTGCTTGTAATGTAAATCCCATCCTTGAACCTAAAAATACTTCTTTGGTTTCATTGTTGCCATTATTCCAATATTGCGCGGTTCCATTATCTTGGTAACCAAATCCATATCCAATTTCAGCACCAATATAAATACTTGGAAGGAAGTAATAGTCAGCCCCAAATACCAGTCCACCGTATACTGAAAATGCACCCGAATTAATGAGCGACATTTGGCCATTTTCTGTATAAGTAACACCGTTTATTGTATTGGTTCCATCTTTACTCATGTTTGAAACTCCAATTCCTGCTTCAGCACCAATAAATGGTGAAAGTTTTTCAGTACCGGAAAAATGTTTTTCTACTCCCAAAATCAATTTGAAGTCAGTACTTTGTTGATTCACAGTAAAAGGAGGATTGCTAGGGTTCATTCCATCATATGAATAATCGGTGCTTTGATCAAAGTTAAATGCCAATCTTGACCTAAGTGCAATATTTTGTTTTAGAAAGTACCTCATCCTAATTTCCGAAATTGTGATACCGATTGGTGCACTTCCAGTTTGGAGATTTAATGTTGTTTCGATTGTTTTGTTGCCTTTTTCTGCTTTTTGAGCCATTGAAAATTGACAAAAGGAAAATAATGTTAACAGTGTTATGATTGATTTGTTTTTCATGTTTATATGTTTAAAATTTATAACCTAGTCTTATTCCATTGGTGTAACTCATAGCTAATGAAGAGTTTGTTCCTAAACTTTCACCGGTTGTAGTTGTACCTGCTGGGCCAAATACAGACTTATCTAAATTACCCAAACTTATTGATTGGTATCCATATCTAATTTCTGTGCCTATATAGAAACTAGAATTTAAATAATAATCCAAACCCAATATTCCCCCTGCGTAAACACCTTGTTCGGTATTTGATGAGTTATATGTATATCCTTTTTTGAATGTAGCTGCATCATCTGTATTTGAACCAGTTACAGTCTTTGAGCTAATAGATATTAATAATTCTACCCCCCAATAAGGCGATAAATCATTTTTTGATTTAATATGTTGTTCAACTCCACCACCAAGAGTAAATGATTGATTTGTTTCATATGTTTTGGCGTTTTCGCCATTTAAACCTGTAATGGTTTTGTTGATAGAAGACATGGTAATCATGCCGCGACCTCTATATGCTCTCTTTTCTGAAATGAAATATCTTACTTTTATCTCTTCAAATTTAATTCCCAATGGCTGATTCATGAGTTGAAGATTTAATATTCCCTCAAATGTAATATTGTCTTTTTTTGCTTTCAAATAAGATCCAGTATTGTTTTGATTGTTTGCGGGTGGGTTGTTTGAAGATGAATTATTATTGTTATTTGCATTAATATTCGCGACTGTATTGCTTGGTTTTGCCGGAGGTTGGGCAAAAATCGAATTGAGCATAAAACAAGCGAAAATTGCAAAAAATAGCGTTTTCATTCTTCGAAATTACAAATATTGAATTATAACATTGCTATTTAATCTATTTTTGTATCGAAATGCGGAGAATTATAGTATTCTTTTTGATTTTATTTTTTATTCAGTTGGCAAAGGCTCAGTCCTGGTCACCCATAGATAGTATCAAGTTGTCTTTAAAAAATAAACCCAATATTATTTTGGGTATGGACAAAAGAAATTCATATGTTGTTGGTATGCCTGTGAATATTTTTGGAATTAGATTGGGTTATGATTATGGCAAACTCGCACTTTTAGGTGCTTTTTATTCAGCCTCAACTACCAAAGAAGGAACAGATAATACCTATGATTATTTGATTTTAGGAGCAATTTGCGAATATCATTGGTATAAAAACTATCGCTTCCGTGTTTATCAAACAATCCAAACGGGCATCGGAACCGTTGATATTAAAGAAAGGGACGTGATAACTAAGGAAATTCAATATAAATCAAATATGATTATTCCCATTGAAACAGGAATAACAGGAAATATTCGTTTTTTAAAATATTTCGGACTTACAGCAGGTATTGGGGTAAGAACTTCATTAACTCCTAATACCTATTATACCGCTCCATATTATTCTTATGGTATTATGGTTTTTACCAAAGATTTAATTAAAGACATTCGGAATTTTACTAAATAAAAAATGGTCAGAATTTTCTGACCATTTTTTATTTATATTTTTAGTTTAATTACTTAGTCTTATACTTTTCGCTATGTTCAATGAACTCAGCAATTTTTTCTACATCAATTCTATTTGCAATGATCTTCTTATTAGCGTCTAGTATGAAAATTGTAGGACTTGCAATTACGTAATATGCATATAGAGCGTCGGCATATTTTTGACTCTGCACTTCACCGCGAATTAGATGAATGAATTCTTTCATTTCTGGGTGCTCCTTAGCGTATTCATGCCATTCTTTCTTTTTATCGCCCGATGACAATGCCACTACTTTCCATCCTTTGCTTTTGTTCTCCGCGTAAATTTTTGCCAATTTAGGCATTACTTCTTTACAATGACCACAAGTAGGATCCCAGAAAATCATAATGGTATAAGGGGCTCTAATTGAATTGGTTCTTACCCATGCACTGTCTAAGTTTTTCAACTCTAATTCAGGTGCTATTTGGCCAATTAATGTATGAGAACGTCTAAAAGCATTTTCGCACATTTTGGCAACAGTTACACTATCAACCCACCAAGCTTTACCTGCGCAATAATTCGATAATGCCATGTGAACAAATGCTTTGTCCAATCCCATAACATTGCTAGATTCAAATCTGTTTGTCAAATACCAAATAATATACTTTTCATTTTCAATTGTGTTTTTGGTTTTTGATAATAACCATTCGCTCGCGACAATACAAGTATCTGCATCGGGAACAATCACTTTATCAAAGTAAAAATCCAACTTTTGTTTCAATACGTTCACAGGCATTCTCACTAAACCATCTTCGTTGAAATCAACATGATCCCAATAGTGTTGTTTGAAATAGTTGAATGGGTATGCGCTGTCTTTGGTTCCATCTGCTTTGGTTGGCAATACAGAAGGGAAATCAACCGCAATTAATGAATATAAAAAGTGAGACAATAAGTTTTTAGGATGCGTAGCGATAAAAAGAGAATCTGAAGCTTCTTTTTCTCTTAAATATGCAGCTTTTTTAGGCTCTAAGCGTTTGATGTTTGCAGGAGTTGAATCTTTTTTTAATTCTTCATCTAACGCAACCAATTTTTCAATTACAGACATTTTTGAGACTTGATATTGAACAAAATCTGAATTTTCTGTTGATCCCTCAACTTTCATTTTTTTGTAATATTCTCTTTCGTAAAATGAAGTATCAAAGGTGATTGTGAAATCTTGATCATCGTCAATCATAAATTCGAAATAATCTTTCTTTTCAGGCAATACAAACAAGTACATACCACGTTGTAATTTGGTTGGACTAGGTTTTTTTGTATTGTAACTACCGTTAAAAGTTGCAATTCCATTCGCTTGAATTTCTGCTGTATCTCTTAGGTATTTCCCTCCAATATGATGATCAGCTAAAAATACCATTTGACCTGGTTTTAATGCTTTACATTTAAATTTAATACTGTAAGAACCTGGCTCGCGGCCATCCCAACTTGTTTTATTCTTAAGTTCTGGATACATTCCAACAGTATTTCGTTTTACTGGTGGTGTAATTCTTTGATAAGGAATGATTTGTGCATTCGACCAAAGTGCGGTAAGCACAAAAGCAAGGGTTAAAAAATATTTAGGCTTCATTGTTTTTACTAAAATCTCCGTAAATTTAGACAAATTTTGTTCCAAAACGTTGTATGGATTCTGAAAACTATAATTTTTATGATCGAATTTTCGATGTAGTGAGATTAATTCCCCATGGAAGGGTTACTTCTTATGGTGCAATTGCGTCTTTTTTAGGTGCAAAAAGAAGCAGTCGCATGGTTGGGTGGGCCATGAACTTAAGCCATTCTGTTGAACCTTATGTTCCAGCCCACAGAGTTGTGAATAGAAATGGACTTCTTACTGGAAAAGCCCATTTCAAAGACATAAACGAAATGCAACAGTTATTAGAAGCTGAAGGTATTAGTGTGGTTGACGACCAAATCCAAAATTTTAAGGACGTTTTTTGGGACCCGGCTTCTTTGTAAGAGGTTTCTTTTCAAAAGGTTTCTTTGAAAATTCTTTCTTTTTTGCAGGTTTTTTAAAGTCATCTTTTTTCAACAAATCCGCAAATAATTGCCACCATTGTTTATTTGGGTAGGGTGCTTTAATATTTAACGAAGGATTGGTTTTTACGGCATGTGGTGTAACCAATTGATATGCATGTAAAGCAATACTTCTGTCAGGTAGTGGTTCTCTTGCACCGTATTTCAAATCGCCCATTATAGGGGAACCTTGTTTTGCCAATTGTGCACGAATTTGGTGGAAACGTCCAGTTTCTAATTGAATTTCATACAAAAATTTATCTCCTCTATTGTTCAATAACTTGTAATGTAAAACAGCATGTTTGCTGCCAGGTCGAGGAGTGTTATATGTAAGCGCCCTATGCGTAGTGCTATCTTTTCCTAAATAATTTTCTAAAGTTCCTTCAGATTCAGGTAATGCATATTGGGTAATGCAGTGGTATATTTTTTTATTTTGTTTTAATCGGAAAACCTCATTCATTCTGATGAGCGCTTTTGATGTCTTAGCCAACATCATTGTGCCGCTTACTGGGCGATCAATGCGGTGAATCAATCCTACAAATGCTGCCCCTGGCTTATTGTATTTTTCTCGAATATATCTTTCGGCAATCTCCAATAAGTGTTCATCACCAGTTTCGTCGCCTTGAACTGGCAACCCTGCTGGTTTATTTACCACCAAAAGGTGATTGTCTTCCCATAATACTTCAAGCATACTGCAAATTTACCAAATTGTTGGCTATTTAATATTAAAGTTTTAGAAGTACTTTTGTGCAATACATGTCGTTTTTTTCTATTAAGGGTTACAAGTTTGAATTAAAGGAGATAGCCTATTTGGCTTATCCTATGATTTTAGGTCAGTTGGGAGTAGTGTTGATGGGGGTAGCCGACACCATTATGGTTGGAAAGTTGGGAACGGATGCGTTGGCAAGTGTAAACCAAGCTAACAATTTGTTTTTCATGTTAAGTGGATTAACTTTTGGGGTTTTGTTTGCTGTGAGTACCCTAGTTAGTATTAAAGTGGGCGAAAACAAAGCTTCACATGGGTTTGCCATTTATAGAGCCAGTTTGATTGTGAGTGTGTTGCTTTTCGTTTTTCAATTTTTTATTCTTCAAATACTTATACATAATTTTCATTGGTTGGGACAAACTGGAAATATCAACGTTTTGGCACCGAAATTCTTGAATATTGTGAGTTGGTCAATTTTGCCAATATTAATTAATATGAGTTCTAGGCAATTTACAGACGGGTTAGGACATACCAAAGTATTCATGATTCTTACAATTGCCGCTTTGATTCTCAATGTGTTTTTAAATTGGTTATTGATCTATGGAAACTGGGGTGCGCCTGCTTTGGGTGTTGAGGGATCGGCGTATGCCACGCTAATTTCACGAATTGCGATGGCAATCGTTGGGCTTTGGTATGTAAGGTATTCAAAATTAATGAAGCAATATTTACCAGAAAAAATGCCTAGTTGGAAATCGGTTTTGCCTGAAATGAAACCAATTTGGAAAATGGGAATTCCATTGGCATTGCAAACATTTGCCGAATGGGCATGTTTTGCCCTTTCAGGTGTTATGGTAGGTTGGTATGGAGCTTCTCAGTTAGCAGCTCATGCTGTTGCATTGAATATTGCATCGGTTACTTATATGATTGCAAGTGGTATTGCTATGGCTGGTTCAATTTTGGCAGGAAATAGCTACGGTGAAAAAAATGTATTAAAACTCAAAAAAGTTGCACATGCTACATTCTTACTTTTAACTATTTTTGAATTGTTCAATGCATTTATGTTTATGTTGTTCAATAAGCAAATCGCGGCCCTCTATCGTGTTGATGATTCGGTAATGCCTTATATTCTACCATTGCTAACATTGGCAGCCTTCTTTCAGCTTTCAGACGGAATTCAAGCAGGAGCAATGGGTTTACTGCGTGGTGTTAAAGACGTAGTTTGGGCAAGTATCATTTCAATTGTTTCATACTGGGTAGTTTCTTTGCCCTTGTCATATTATTTCGGTGATTATAGAATTCATTTCTTAAACGGTCATTTTACAAGGGTCCATGTTCCTAATTCGATTTGGGAAAATGGTCAAGTTTATGGTGTTTGGATAGGGTTTACCGTTGGATTATTCGTGGCTTCGATTTTTGGGGTTTATCGTTTTTACAGCAAGTTAAATAAAATAAAATTTTAATATGAAGTTAAACAAGCTATTTATTCTCTGCGTCTTTTCCATGGCGAATATTTCTTTTGGTCAAGATTTAAAATGGGATAGAACCTTTGAATTGTTCGTTTCTCCTTCAATTTCAACACGTATTTTAGGAACAATTACTCCGGATATACAGGGTGGATTTACTTTAAATCAGTTAACGGATTCGTTTGCAAAGGCAGATGTTTCAAGCGATTTTGTGAATTTTGGTGCCAATTTCGTATATAGAAAAACAGATAGAAAGGCATTTTCAGTTGGAATTTCATATTTGAAAACTGGATTTACTAGGCAAAAAGAAGGAAATATGTTTAACTATGTGCCACATCCTGAACTTCAGGTTTATGCAAATCTTTCGGAGGGACCAACTCAAATTTTAAATTATCAATTTAACTATTCTTATCTAACTGTTGATTTGAAATATTTGGGAAGGATAGACGGCGCGAGCTTGATTATTAAAAATACGAAACTTTGGTATTTTATTGGTGCATCACCAGGTATTTTGTTTAATAGTGATGTAAATATCATGACCCAAGGATTTACATTGGCTGAAGGAAATAATATTTCCACCTATGATTATACTGTGGAGCACAATGCAAATGGAAAATATTCAAATGACAAAGGTCGTTTTGATATCAAAAGGGTATATCCTTCTAAAATAAATTTATTTGTAAATACCGGATTACGATTTGATTATACGTTTGGTGAAACAATGCACTTATTGTTACAACCCAAAATCAATATTCCGTTGATGCCATCTGCGGGAGGGGTTCAAATTGCTTGGTGTCCGCAAGCATCTTTAGACATTGGAATTATTTGGCCTTTGCACTAAATAAAAAACCCTTGAAGAAGACTTCAAGGGTTTTTTTTATTTAATACATTAATTGGCTTATCTGCCGTTTAATTTGGCTTTTGTATATTCTCTGTTAAGCGTTGAGATAACTGACAAAGGAATTCCTTTAGGACATTCAGCAGCACAAGCACCGGTGTTGGTACAAGCACCAAATCCCTCAGCATCCATTTGATTCACCATGGCAACAACGCGACTTTGACGTTCAGCCTGACCTTGTGGCAACAAACTCAATTGAGTTACCTTAGCACCTACGAAAAGCATGGCAGAAGCGTTTTTGCAAGCACTCACGCAAGCTCCACAACCAATACAAGTTGCAGCTTCGAAAGCTTCATCGGCTATATCTTTTGGAATAAGAATATTGTTTGCATCAACCGCGTTTCCTGTATTCACAGAAACGAAACCACCTGAAGCAATAATTCTATCAAAAGATGAGCGGTTCACACTTAAATCTTTAATTACAGGAAAAGCATTTGCTCTCCAAGGTTCAACAACAATTGTATCGCCATCATTGAAACTTCTCATGTGTAATTGGCAAGTGGTAATGGCTTGTTTTGGTCCGTGGGGATTGCCATTAATTACCATGCTGCACATACCACAAATACCTTCGCGGCAATCGTGATCAAAAGCAACTGGTTCTTTGCCATCATGAATTAATTGTTCGTTTAAAACGTCGAACATTTCCAAGAAACTCATGTCAGGATTCGTTTCAACGCTATAATTTTCAAAATTACCTTGAGCTTGGGTATTTTTTTGACGCCAAACTTGAAGGTTTACTTTCATTGAATGTTTCATGTTTCTCTAATTATTTATAGCTACGTTGTTGAATTTTAATATTTTCATAAACAAGTTCTTCTTTGTGAAGTTCCCATTTGTTATTTTCGGTATGTTCCCAAGCGAATACATTTTTGTAATTCTCATCATCTCGCAATGCTTCGCCTTCTTCTGTTTGGAATTCTTCACGGAAGTGACCGCCACAACTTTCGTTTCTGTTTAATGCATCGATACACATCAATTCACCCAATTCTAAGAAGTCAGCAACTCTTCCTGCCTTATCTAATTCTGGATTGAATTCTTTATCGGTACCTGGTACTCTAACATTTTTGTAGAAATCTTCACGAAGGGCTCTAATTTCAGCAATGGCTTCATTTAAACCTTTTTCATTTCTAGCCATACCGCATTTATTCCACATGATCAAACCTAATTCTCTGTGGTAACTTTCAACTGAACGTGTACCTTTAATATTTAGGAAGTTTTGGATTCTTTCGTTGGCACGGTTTTCAGCCGCTTCAAATGCCTCATGTGATGTAGGTATTGCTTTTGTATGAATTTCTCCGCTCAAGTAGCTACCAATAGTTAATGGAATTACAAAGTAACCATCAGCCAAACCTTGCATCAAAGCAGAAGCTCCCAAACGGTTTGCACCGTGATCTGAGAAGTTTGCTTCACCCAATGCATAAAGACCTGGAACGGTTGTCATTAAGTTGTAATCTACCCACAATCCACCCATTGTATAGTGAACTGCTGGATAAATACGCATTGGCACTTCGTATGGATCTTCGTCGGTAATTTGTTTATACATGTCAAACAAATTGCCATATTTTTCTTTCACTACATCTTTTCCAAGACGCAACAATGTTGCATCATCAGGATTTTCAATATTGTGTTTGCTTGCTTCGGTACGGCCATATTTTTGCATCATGTTGTATTTGAAATCCAAATAAACAGCCATTTTGCTAGGACCTACTCCATAACCAGCATCACAACGCTCTTTCGCGGCACGGCTGGCAATGTCTCTCGGTACTAAATTACCAAAAGCAGGGTATCTTCTTTCTAAGTAGTAATCGCGTTCATCTTCAGGAATATCATTTGGATGACGGTCATCATTTTGTTTTTTAGGGACCCAAATACGTCCATCATTTCTCAAAGACTCACTCATAAGGGTAAGTTTAGATTGATAATGGCCTGAAACAGGAATACAAGTTGGGTGAATTTGTGTAAAGCAAGGATTACCGAAGTAGGCACCTGCTTTGTGTGCTTTCCACGCAGCTGTAACGTTACTTCCCATTGCATTTGTGCTCAAATAGAATACGTTTCCATATCCTCCAGTACACAAAAGAACTGCATGACTAAAGAATCGTTCTAATTTACCTGTAACAAGATTGCGGGCAATAATTCCGCGGGCTTTGCCTTCAATGGTAACAACTTCAACCATTTCGTGGCGGTTGTACATTTTTACATTGCCCAAACCAACTTGACGTTCAAGTGCAGAATATGCACCTAACAAAAGTTGCTGACCCGTTTGGCCTGCTGCGTAAAACGTACGTTGAACTTGGGTACCCCCAAAAGAACGGTTACTTAAAGTTCCGCCATATTCACGTGCAAATGGAACACCTTGAGCAACGCATTGGTCAATAATAGAAGTAGAAACTTCGGCCAAACGATGAACATTGCCTTCACGCGCTCTATAATCGCCACCTTTGATGGTATCGTAGAACAAACGGAAAACACTATCACCATCATTTTGATAATTTTTTGCTGCATTGATACCGCCTTGAGCCGCAATTGAATGCGCTCTACGCGGAGAATCTTGGAAACAAAAAGCAGAAACTTTATAACCCATTTCGGCAAGTGAAGCTGCAGCACTCGCTCCAGCCAAACCTGTTCCAACAACAATAATTTCTAAATGTCTTTTATTTGCAGGGTTCACTAATGGAGCCGTGCTTTTGAATTTCGTCCATTTTTCGGATATTGGACCTTCTGGAATTTTTGATTCTAATTTCATAAAATTATTTAATCAAGCCTAAATGTATAACAAGTGGTATTGACGCAAATACCAATGGAACAATGATAGAAAATGCAACTCCTATTGATTTGATCATAGGTGTTAGAATTGGATGATTTAATCCAAAAGTTTGAAATGCACTTTGGAAACCATGTAATAAGTGATAAGCCAAACTAATACAACCCAAAACATACAAAGTAACTGGAACTGGATTGGCAAAAACTTCAACCATAAAGTGGTAAAGTGTTTTAGTTTCAGTTAAACCACCTTGGGCATCAAAGCGACTAACAATCCAGAAATCTTTAAGGTGCATGACCAAAAATAATAACAATATGGTTCCTAGTAAACCCATGCTTCTAGAGTACCAAGTGCTATTTGATCTTTTTGGAGATGATCCGTATTTGTTGTTTCTCTTTTTCATGTTGTCTAACGTTAAAGACAAACCTTGTACAATATGAATCAACAAACCGCCAATCAATCCAACCTCAGCAAGACGAATAAACAAATTATGAGCCATGAATTCAGCGGCAGCATTAAAAGTTGCCCCTCCATCCATAAAATAAACACAAGCATTAATTGCGCAGTGAACCACCAAAAAGGCGATGAGTGAAACTCCCGTCACTGCCATAACTAGTTTTCTACCAATGCTAGAAGAAAACAAGAACGACAAAACTCCCATAAATAATTTTTATATATTTAAATTGATTGGCTGCAAATTTAACAAATGTGAGTGAAATACCTTTGATAATTAGCAGAAGTTTATTATTTAGAATAATTTCAAAGAAAAAATTCAACAAAAGAAATACCGAATGATCTGTTTATTAGGTATTCAATTCTTTAAATTTTTGGAAGTATTTGCCCAATACATCAAATTCTAAATTTACTGAATCACCTTCTTTAAGGTTAGAGAAATTGGTGTTTTCCCAAGTATATGGAATAATTGCAACAGAAAATGCTATTGGAAAACTATCTACCACGGTTAAACTTACACCATTTACAGTAATACTTCCTTTGTTTACAGTAATTCCTGCATCATCTGGATGAGAAATAAAAATCATAAAGGAACCATCCAAGTCATGAATTTCATCTACGATTCCAATGCAATCAACATGACCTTGAACATAATGGCCATCAAATCTTGCATCGGCTTTCATACAACGCTCAATGTTGATTTTGTCACCAATTTTCCATAATCCGGCATTGGTTCTACTTAAAGTTTCTTTAATTGCAGTTACTGAATACTTTAGCCCATCAATTGCTGTAACTGTAAGGCAGATACCGTTGTGTGATATGCTTTGATCTACTTTGAATTCATTACAAATACTTGATTGTAAGTGGAATACAATGTTTGTTCCATTTGGTTTGATATCCAAAATGGTGGCAAATGATTCAACTATTCCAGTAAACATGATGCGAAAATAACAATAAATGTGACATTTTTGTTTTAATGACAGAATGGCACAAAAAAAATGTGGCAAAATCTTTGCTAAATCTGATATGATTATGACTAAGAAGCAAGATCAAGAAAATAAATCTAAAGAAGAATCAATTGAAAATATTGATGCTACAATTGAAAATTCTTCAGAAACTCAACCTGTTGATAATGAAAGTGAAGAGACTGGAATTGATCAACTTCAAGTTGAAAAAGAAAAGTATCTAAGATTGTATAGCGAGTTTGAAAATTTTAGACGCCGCACCACAAAAGAACGTTTAGAATGGATGCAAACAGCAAGTAAAGATGTAATTTTGAATGTTTTGCCCGTGATAGATGATATGGAGCGTGCCCTGAAATCTATGGAAACTGCAAGTGATATTTCCAAATCTGCCATTGAAGGAATGGAATTAATTTATAAAAAATTATATTCAATTATGGAGAAAACCGGTTTGAAACCTATGAATGCACAAGGTCAATCATTTGATCCAGAATTACATGAAGCCATTACCCAATTTCCAGCGCCAAGCCCAGACATGGTTGGAAAAGTAGTAGACGAAGTTGAAAAAGGTTATTTGCTCAACGATAAAGTAATTAGATTTGCTAAAGTTGTAGTTGGTAATTAATTAAAAAAAGTATGAGTAAAAGAGATTACTACGATATATTGGGGGTTACAAAATCATCGAGTGCTGATGAGATTAAAAAGGCATACCGTAAATTAGCTATTAAATTCCATCCAGATAAAAATCCTGGTGACAAACAGGCAGAAGATAATTTCAAGGAAGCTGCCGAGGCATATGATGTATTAAGCAATGAAGACAAGAAGCGCAAATACGACCAGTTTGGACATGCCGGTCCAGGTGGAAGTAGCGGATTCAGTGGTTCAGGTGGCTTTAGCATGGATGATATTTTTAGCCAGTTTGGAGATGTTTTCGGAGATGACAGTGTCTTTGGTTCTTTTTTTGGTGGCGGAGGTGGATCACGTGGTGGCTCTCGAAGAACAGTAGGTTCAAACATTCGTATCAAATTGAAACTTACCCTAGCAGAAATGCGCTCTGGGGTAGAGAAAAAGGTGAAATATCGCCGAATGGTGCAAGCCGAAGGTGTTAAATACGACAGTTGCAAACAGTGTAATGGAACGGGTGCTGTTAAAAGAGTTACCAATACTTTCTTGGGCCAAATGGCTACACAAAGCGCTTGTCCTGTTTGCCAAGGTTTGGGTAAAATTATTGAAAGCAAACCAAAAGATGCCAACGAGCAAGGTTTAATCAGTCAAGATTTTGAAACTTCTATTAAAATTCCAGGAGGCGTTGCCGATGGAATGCAATTGAGTGTGAATGGAAAAGGAAATCAAGGTCCTGCAGGTGGTTCTTCTGGCGATCTAATTGTATTAATTGAAGAAGTTGCACATGAAGAATTACACCGTGAGAATAACAATGTTATTTATCACTTGTGGTTAAGCTTTCCGGAAGCCTCTTTGGGCGCGAGCGTAGAGGTTCCTACCCTTGACGGTAAAGCCAAAATCAAAGTTGATTCTGGTACCCAAGCGGGAAAAGTACTGCGTTTAAAAGGAAAAGGATTTCCAGATTTGAATGGATATGGAACAGGCGATCAATTGATAGTTGTGAATGTTTTCGTTCCAACTAAATTGTCTTCTGAAGAAAAAGATATCATGATGAAATTGCAAGAAAGCAAAAACTTCAAACCAGATGAAAAAGAAAAGAAGTCTTTTTTTGATAAAATGAAGGATATTTTTTAATTGTAATTTTTCTGTAATATTATTTAATAAGTATTAAAAAACGCCGTTTTATGACAAAACGGCGTTTTTTTTAAATGTTATTTTAATACTTCATTTTTATTTTGTTTTTTTGTTGTACTAAATGTATTCTATGAAATATTTTAAAAGCAATTTAATGTTGCTCCTTCTTTTATTTTCACAATTGAGTTTGAAATCTCAGAATTCGAAAGTGAAAGATTACAACAATTACGAACCGCAATATTGCGAAGGGGTAATTCCGTCTATTTTAAATCAATCGAGTAGCTCAAAAGCCAAAGAAGCAACCAAAACAATCAAAAGCACCAATGCCAAAAGATCAGAGAAAAAAACAGAAATTGATCATGCAATTGAATCAAGTTTTTTTGAAGATCAATTGTTAACCAGTGGTCAAATTTTATATGGTGATCCTATGGCAGAATTTGTGAATCAGGTTGCCGATGAATTATTAACCGATAAAAAACAGTTGCGCGATGAACTGCAGTTTTTTGTAATGAAATCTCATGTTCCCAATGCTTATACCACCCACAACGGAATTGTGGTAGTAACCATTGGATTGTTGGCCCGTTTGGAAAACGAATCTCAATTGGCTGTTATTTTGGCACATGAAATCCAACATTATGTGTTAAAACATTCTTTGCAACAATATAAAGAAGTGAAACAAACCATTGCTGATTCTAGGTCTAGAAGAGGTAGTTCGGATTTAGAGTCCAAAATCAAACATTTATATCGTTTCAGTAAAGATCAAGAGTTAGAGGCTGATAAGATGGGTTATGAATTAATTAAAAATTCTAAATATGATTTATCGGAGGGAATTTATGTGTTTGAAATGCTTAAGTATTCTGATTATCCATTTTTAGAAACCACAATGAAAATTGAGTCATTTGAAACTCCATATTATAAATATCCAACACATATTAAAGAGGGCATTGCTAAAAAACTCACAGAAGCAGTTGCCGCAGATGAAAAATCTGACAAGGAAGAACTAGATGAAGAAACGAGTACCCATCCCTCATTAGATAAAAGAATCAATATTTTAAAGAATTTGGTTGAACAAAAGAATTTCGCAGGTAAACAGAAGTTTGTTGTTGGACAAAAACAATTTGAAGAAATTCAAAAAATGTCTCGTTATGAGTTGTTGCTTTTGTTTGTTCGCAGAGGCGACTATGGAAGAAGTTTTTATTTGTCGTCTGTTGTTGAAATATTATACGGCAAAGGGAACTTTATTGACAAGGTTAAAGCAATGAGTTTGTATGGGATTTTAGAACATAAAATAAAAAAACACGATTTGGCAGATTATGGTTGCGGAATTAATCAAAACAGAGGTGATTGGCGACCAATTACAGCCGCTATTGAAACCTTAGATGCCAAAGATTTTGGTGCGTTTGCTTCTAAATTAATCTATGATATTTACTCAGTACAACGTCAAGATTCATTCCTAACGAAAATTACAAATCGTACCTTTCAACTTATTCAGGGCAAACTGGACATCAATTTGAAAGATTTTTTAAATTTCAAACCACAAGACATTGAAACAGCCAAAAAGAACGTTGACACATCTGCAGTTATATCAACTGATGGTAAATTGAAAAATCCTCGTTCTCGAATTACAAGAACATCGGGTAATGAAATAGCGATTAATTCTGCTTATTACACTGGTATTTTTTACACAGTTGCCGACAAAAAAGCGTTAGAAAGTTATATTAATTCTGTTGAACAATCATATAGTTCAATGGGTACACCAAAGAAAGAAACGTATGCATCAAAAGTAGAACGTGACAAAAAGAGGTATTTGTCTTCCAATAAAAATATTTCTTCAATTACATTTTTGGAACCTAAATTTACTTTTTCCTTAGGTAGGGTCACTAGCTATGGTAATGATATTCAATCAAACAGGAATTATTATTTGGAAGAAATTACCAAGAAAAATATTCTTGATCAATGGAAGTTTGTTTCTGATTATACGAATATGGATATTCAGATGCTCAATAATTCTGTAAGTAAAACATTGAAAACTGAGGATTTGAATAATTATTCAAGAATGAACGATTGGCTTACTGAAAGATTAAACAATGATACTGGTCAAATGATTTTATTTTATAGTCAGTATTTAAAAACAGAGGCTCAAGATAAATATATTGGATGGGTGGGTTATGACTATACCGAAGTTCCGAGACCATTCGATCCTTTGGCTTTGTTTTACTCTTTATATTTACCTGTTTATTTTCCTTTCTATTTGGCAAAACAGTTGCAAAATGATTGCTACTTTAATCAACGAATTTTGGTATATAACACTGAAACAGGTCGCCAAATTTATAATAACAAAAATATGCTTGAGCATAAAATAAAGGATGACTTTTTAAAGGCTCAGATATACAATACAATTTATGAAATTAAACATGTTGAAGGGAAATAAAATCATGTATAGATTAACTATAAATATTAGAATTGCTTTGGTTTGTTTTCTTACTACATTAGGTGGGGTTGGAAATACTTTCGGTCAAGCAAATCCTGGATATCTAGGAAGAAAAAGTTTGGTTCAAATTGATATTACTGGATCAATGGGGAATCTCATTTTTGAAGGACCTATTATGAATTTGAATTTTGGTGCTTCTTATGAGTTTGCTAGAGCTAAAGATTTTGCTTGGAACATTGGGTATAAAAGTATAAATCAAACAATGAATACTTTTATGTGCTTAGGAGAAAGTTTTACCTATGATATACCTGATCCTAATTTTCCCGGAAGCACCAAAAATACTTATCTTACCGATGGTAATTTTAATTATCATGTGGACGAAATCAAGGTTGCTTCAAAGTTTTATTCAGAAGTAAAAGGTGCAATTGCTCCTTATGGTAGATATATGGGGTTAGAGTTTACACTAGATAGAATGTCATTTAGCGATTTCGAAAATATAAAATGGTATAGTAATATGGGAGCATCAATAAATGACACCGTCTCAAGTGTTGCTCCAATTAGTATTGTTACGCTTAGTTTTATTTCAGGCGGTCGAAAAATGCTAACAGATCAGATAGGATTAGATTATAATTTTGGAATGGGATATACCATTTACCAAAGTACTCCCAATATGTTGCTTGAATTGGTTGATGGTGAAAGCAGTTCTAGTGATAAAGAACTTGTATTTCAAACTATGGGAATGAAACACTTTAGTACTTCTAAGTTTTTTCAAGCTTCAGTTGGAATAAGTTATTTGTTCTAAATAATTATATAACAAAAAAAACCGCGATTTATCGCGGTTTTTTTTTGTTATAATTGACTTAGGAATTAAGCCAATCTCTTTTGTAATTCTACGTTTAAAGCTTCTAAGAAGTCTTCAGTGTATAAATAACTTCCTTCTGGAACATTGTTTCCATAGATACAAACTGCCAAATCTTTGGTCATTTTGCCAGCTTCAACTGTATCAACACAAACTTGCTCTAAAGTTTGACAGAATTTAATTAAGGCTTCGTTGCCATCTAAACGGCCACGGTGTTCCAAACCTCTTGTCCATGCAAAAATTGATGCAATAGGATTGGTAGAAGTTTTCTTTCCTTGTTGGTGCATTCTGTAGTGACGGGTAACTGTACCGTGCGCTGCTTCTGCTTCCATAGTTTTTCCATCTGGAGTAACCAAAACAGAAGTCATCAATCCCAATGAACCAAAACCTTGAGCAACAGTGTCGCTTTGAACGTCACCATCGTAGTTTTTACAAGCCCAAACAAAGTTACCATTCCATTTCAATGCACTTGCTACCATATCGTCAATTAAACGGTGTTCATAGGTAATACCCATAGACTCCATCGTTGATTGGAATTCTTGTTCGTAAATTTCTTGGAAAATATCTTTGAAACGACCATCATATTTTTTCAAAATGGTGTTTTTGGTACTTAAATATAAAGGCCATTTTTTTGCAATTGCTTGGTTAAAGCAAGAACGCGCAAAGCCTCTGATACTTTCATCGGTATTGTACATTGCCAAAGCAACGCCATCGCCTTTGAAGTTGTATACTTCATGTTCAATTACTTGTCCATCTTCACCCTCAAATTTGATGGTTAATTTTCCTTTTCCTTTGGTTACAAAGTCAGTTGCACGGTATTGATCTCCAAATGCGTGACGTCCAATACAAATAGGCGCTGTCCAGTTTGGTACCAAACGAGGAACATTAGAACAAACAATAGGCTCACGGAAAACGGTACCATCCAAAATATTTCTAATTGTACCATTCGGGCTTTTCCACATTTGTTTCAAATTGAATTCAGAAACACGAGCTTCGTCAGGTGTAATGGTAGCGCATTTGATACCAACGTTGTATTTTTTGATTGCTTCAGCAGCATCAATTGTAACTTGATCGTTGGTTTCATCTCTGTATTCCATACCCAAATCGAAGTATTTGATATCGATATCTAGGTAAGGTAGAATTAATTTGTCTTTAATAAAATGCCAAATAATGCGGGTCATTTCGTCACCATCCAGTTCAACTACTGGGTTCTCAACTTTAATTTTGCTCATGTTTTTTAGGGGAAAATGAATTTTTTACAAAGATAATGTATTGTGATAACATTGAGAATGTGATCTTTCAAAGAAAATAATGGAATTGAGGTTTTTTTAATTATTGATTATCAATTTTTCTCTAGAAATTAGTTTATTTTCTGATTTTAACTCTAAGAAATAGATTCCTTTGTTATTGCCAATAGATATCGGATAACCAATTGTAGGTTGCAAATTTGCTTGGTTATAAATCAATTGACCCGTTACATTGTAAATATTCAAGTCGAAATTATTTCCCTCAAGATCATTTAACATAACATTGAAATTTCCAGAACTCGGATTCGGGAAAATTTTGATACTGTTTTCAATGTTTTTTGGAGTAACTGAGGCACTATTTGAATAAGTTTGAACGGTTTCTGAAATGGTAACATGTCCAGAACCAGGGCCGGTATTGCCAGCAGTAACAACGCCATAATAACTGCCAAAAAACACATAAGGGTAAACCGGTACCTGATTTTCATCGATGGTTACGAAATAAGCATAAGTTCCATTTGGATACTCTGGGGTTTTACAAAATCTACCGTTTCTCGTATCTAAATCGCCAAGTCCAGTTACAAATTCATAATCTTCTAAAAAGCAACCTAATGGATAGGTTTGGTCGGGCATAGGCCCATTTGTGCGTGAAGTGGCTTGTTTGATTCTGTAGCCAGGTATCATTCTCTTTATTTTGCCAGTTCCATCGGCGTTTGTATAAGCATAGGCGCCATAAATTGGAAATCCATCCCACGCATATCCAATAACAGGAGAGTGCTTAGATGAATCAGCTGCATTGTATAAACATTTAGGACTTACGTGATGGTGGTATTCTCCATTTGGAGCAGGATGACCCAAACAATTGTCGAAACTCAATCCCTCAAAAAAGTATGCATTTCTGTTCCAAACACCTGCGTTGTTATATGATTGAGCATCCCAAGCATTGAAAATACTCACACCATTGGTCCAAATGCCAATATGTCCACCTGCAATTTTGGTGGCAGTACCCGTATTTTGAGTTGGTTTTCTAGTGATTTTAAATACGAAATTTTGATTTGCAGGTTTATTTGGGTTGGCTGTCCATGGTCCAATATCATATCCAGGAATACAGGTCGCACTCACATAAACATAATCAGGAGAATATTGTACCTTCTGAACATTTGAAGAAATACCGCTGTATCCAGTGGCATTATTTACATTTAATATCCATGAGGATAATTCTGGTTGGGCTGTAATCTGTTTTGATGTGAAAATCAAAAGAAAGATAAAAAGGTATTTTTTCATATTAAATTTAGACGACTCAATGATTCAAATTTTTCGTAAATTATGGGAATTTAGGAAATTTCTGAAAATCGGGTTTGCGCTTTTCTAAAAATGCATGTTTCCCTTCTTGTGCCTCTTCAGTTAAATAATAAAGCAAAGTAGCATCTCCTGCCAGTTCCATTAACCCGTGTTGCCCATCCAATTCGGCATTAAATGATCTTTTGAGCATTCTAATAGCCATAGGACTTCTTTCCATAATGGTATTACACCAATCAATGGTTTCGTCTTCTAGTTGCTCAAGAGAAACAACTTTATTCACCAATCCCATTCTTTCGCATTCAATTGCTGTGTATTGTCTGCAGAGGAACCAAATTTCTCTGGCTTTTTTTTGTCCTACAATTCTTGCCAAATAACTACTTCCAAAACCACCATCGAAGCTACCCACTTTTGGTCCGGTTTGTCCGAATAAAGCATTGTCTGAAGCAATGGTAAGGTCGCAAATTACATGCAAAACATGTCCACCACCAATGGCGTAGCCATTTACCATGGCAATGACTGGCTTTGGCAGCGATCTAATTTTTTTATGTAAGTCAAGTACATTCAATCGAGGAACACCATTGTCATCTACATATCCTCCAACGCCTTTCACATTTTGGTCTCCACCTGAGCAGAAAGCTTTATCTCCAATTCCTGTTAATATTACAACACCAATGTCTGAGCGTTCGCGGCAAACATCAAATGCCTTCAACATATCCATAACTGTTTGTGGTCTAAATGCATTATAAACCTCAGGTCTATTGATTGTTACTTTTGCAATTCCTTCATGAAATTCGAATAAAATATCCGAAAACTCTTCAATGGTTGTCCAATTTCTAGTGCTCATAATTGAATTGCAAATCTAACAAAAAAGGGTGCGTTTCGCACCCTTTTTTGTTAGATAATTTGTGTAAAATCATTAATCAATTGCAGTTGCCAAAATAATTCCAAAGGAAAAATTATGGCTTGGTGTACCTTGGTGGGGTTTGAAAATATCAGTTAGGCCATATTTGGTATAAAATTCAATATTTTTTAATTTAATTGAAGCAAACGGATGTACTGCAAAATCGTTCATATTGAAATCATCGAAATACTTGATTTTTTCACCTTCTACGGTTCTTACTTTACTATGGCAACGAACCAAATATCCACCTTGTATACCAAATTTTGCGGAGAATGTCGGATTTCTAGGCTTGTTTTGATATCCAATTGAAATAGGGATGCCTAAGTAATTGGTTACAATTTTTGATTTGTCGGCATTGTCGTTTGGATTTTGCGCCGGTGGGGCCAGTTCATATTCAAATTGAGGAGCGTTGTGCTTTAATCGAACACGGTTATCTTTAAATCTATAGTTTTGAATGTTATAGCTGATTCCCACCCAAAAGCGTAATTTGCCTTTTGAAATATTATAACCCCAATCTTTTTCAAACCCAATTTGCAATGTTCTAAAGTTATCTAACTCTGGCAATTGATGAAAATCAACTGTTGGCGGCGGAATTGTTCCATTAGGAATAGGTTTTTGGGCTCTTACTTGTAAAAATCCCAAATCAAAATGAGAGTATGTAACTACTTTTTTGATTTTATGTCTGTTTCTCAGTTTTGCCAAACGAGGGCGTTTGCCATGTGTTTTTTCAGGCTCAATAGTGTCTGGTTCAATATATTTAAACTGAATTCTAGAATCAATCTCTGTGGCTAAAATATTGAATTTTAGTGTGTCATTAATGATTTTATATGTTACCAGAAAATCAAAATTATTCATAAATGGACTAAGTGGCATTGGTTTGTTTTGAGTGTTAGGAATCAAAGAATCACCCCAATTTGTTAATTTTTCTGCATACTCTTTTATGATTTTTTCAGAATTTACATCGTGATTTTTTTGAATAATTGTAACAATAGTTGTGGTTTTTTTTGGTTTCACTGCAATTTGACCATTTAACATGGGCATGGCACCGAGAAGTCCCAGCAATAAAATTAGAATTTCTTTTGTATATGTTTTCATTTGATTATTTAATTAGATTGGCAACCATAGAAGCATTTTCCGTGTTAACTTGAATACCTAATGTAGGAAGCCATTTTTCTTTCTTACGGCTTGAAACTAATTTTATTTTTGGAATGGTTCCGCTTTTTATCATTTGCTTTACCTCGCTTATCCATTTCTTGCTTAATTGTTGGTCATTCTTTATTTCAACATCATTCATAGCAATATTTCTTGCCGGTTGAACGTCAATACAATCATCTTGACACGCACAATAATTGGCAGAATGAATGAGTAACCATTTCAACATGATTTGCTTTTTTTCTTCCTCTGATAAATAAGTATTGGCAGTTAAATTGTTATAAAATTCAGATTCTTCAATCAACTTGGTTGATGGGTTGAATTGTTTTTTACGTTTGTTGAATTTGTTCAAGCTCAATTTTTCAAGAGGGATATTTGAAGGTGAGTTTTGTTTGTTATTTACTAAAGAAACCAAAGTGGTTGATTTTTTTGGTGTCGCCACTTCAATTTTTGTGGCTTCGTTAGAATCAATTAAAGGTTTAGAGTCAAACTTGGTAACACTCGATTGCAATGCTACTGGAGTTGGTTGATTATTGTTTAACAAATATGAAACACACAAAACAACAACCGCTGCCGCCACATACTTTAACGGAGAAACATAAATATTCCAAATAGACTTCTTGATTAAATTTTGTTTGTTTGGATAAACTATAGCACTTTCTTTTTCCAAATAGGTCTGTTTTAGAGAAGAATAGTACTTTTCTAAGTCTTTGTTGGATTTTACCTTGTTAAGAATAATTAAACTTTCTTCATGAGATAAGTTTCCTTCTAACAATTCAAAAATCTCCCATTGTAACTCTTCTGATATCTCTTTCATAAATAATTCTCTAATTTTCCCAAGATTTTTTGCAAGGCTTGTCGCCCTCTAAAAATATTGATTTTCACTTGATTTTCGGTTAGGTTCATAATTTCACCAATTTCTAAGTAGCTATATCCCTCATAATCTCTTAAAAGAATCACATTCCTTTGCATCTCGCTAATTTGACTGAGGGCATTGTCTAAAATAGGTTTTAGCCCTTTGAAATCGGCTTGTTCTGATTGTGGTTCTCTATTTGAAATCAATTCCATATCGACTTCTCTTTTTTGCTTTCTAATGATATCGATCATACAATTGTATGCAATTCTAAATAAATAAGCTTTGCATTTTGTAGGATCCACATTGTTTCTATTTATCCAAAGTTTTTCAAATGATGATTGTACAATTTCTTGCGCATCTTCAACCACTTTGATATTCTTCAGCGCAAACCGATAAAGAGCATCACTCTGGGAATATACAATTTGGTTGTACTCTTCAATGGTCATTCGCTAGAATAATAAACGGATATATATTGCAAAAGTTACAATAACTTTGTAAAATAATGTTAGAAATTAGAAATAATTGGTTCAAGAGTTGGTTTGATACAAAGTACTATCACATTTTGTATAAGCATAGGAATAACGAAGAAGCCAGTTACTTTATTCGAAATTTGGTGAATTTATTAAAAATCCCTTCAAATTCAAATATTGCTGATATCGCTTGTGGCAAGGGAAGGCACAGTTTGGAATTGTCTAAATACGATTTAAATGTTTGGGGGATGGATTTGAGTAGCAATAGCATACAGTTTGCAAAAGAACATGCAAACGATAGAACTGAATTTTCTGTTCATGACATGAGGGAACCATTTCCTGAGCAAAATTTCGATTATATTTTCAATTTATTCACCAGCTTTGGGTATTTTGAAGATTCCAATGAAGATTATCAATGTATTGAGAATATTTCTACGGCTTTGAAAAGTGGAGGCTTTTTTATTCAAGATTATATAAACGCAAAAATTGTGGTTTCGAATTTGCCTCAAAATGAAACGAAGATTATTGATGATGTAGAATTTGGGATTTCGAAAATGGTGAATGGGAAATTCATAGAAAAGCATATTCATGTAAAACATGGCGAGTTTGAAGATGAATTTATGGAAAGGGTGAAAATGATTTCAAAACACGAGTTGGTTGAAATGTATTCAAAAGTTGGTTTGAAATTGATTTCTGTTTTTGGCAACTATAGTTTGGATGATTTTGATGAAGACATTTCACCCCGTATTATTTTGATTTCGCAAAAAATATGATGAACTTTTTGATAAATTTCGATCACAAGTTATTTGTAGCGATTAATCAATCGCTTTCAAGTCAATGGCTCGATGGATTAATGCATATTTTGAGTTCAAAGTGGGCAATGATTCCAATTTACTTAATTGCAATTTATCAATTTGTTAAAATTTATAAAAAGAAATTTTGGGTTCCCATTTTATTGTGTGTTTTGGCAGTTGGGCTTTCAGATAGCATCAGCTCTAGAATTTGCAAACCTATATTTAAAAGAACTAGACCAGCATTTTGCACTACTATGAATCCTCGTTTGCCTGATGGTAAGCCGGGAAGTCAATATGGGTTTGTAAGTTCACATTCGGCCAATGCTTTTGCGGTGTATCCGTTATTTGTTGTTTTGATTTTTGGATTTAATGAATTCGAAAAAAGAAGAAAATATATTACAGTTGCTTTTGTTTTGGCTTCATTGGTGGCTTATTCTCGAATTTATAATGGGGTTCATTGGCCGGCTGATGTTATTGGTGGCGCTATATTGGGCTATTTGATTTTCCTATTAATCAGTCGCATTTGGGAAAATAAGTTCAAGGTATTTGCCTTGAAAAATTGAATTTTAATTTAACTTCGCATTATGAGTTATGAATTTATTCTGGTTAATCCTCAGGTAGCACCTTTTGTTGGATTAATTCAATTAAATAGGCCTAAGGAATTGAATGCATTGAATTTGCAATTAATGGGTGAAATTAAAGAAGCCTTGTTGAAATTTGATGAAGACGAAAATATTCGTGCAATTATTATTACAGGAAACGAAAGGGCTTTTGCCGCAGGTGCTGATATCAAACAAATGGCGGGAAGAAATGCCATTGACATGTTGAAAATTGACCAATTTAGCACTTGGGATAGCATTAGAAAGACAAAAAAGCCAATTATTGCGGCAGTAAGTGGATTTGCTTTAGGGGGAGGATGTGAACTTTGTATGTTGTGCGACATGATTGTAGCAAGTGAAACCGCTCAGTTTGGTCAACCGGAAATCAATATTGGTGTAATGCCAGGTGCCGGAGGTACGCAACGATTAACTAGGGCAGTTGGTAAAGCGAGGGCTATGGAAATGGTTCTTACCGGTAATTTCATTAGTGCAGAAGAAGCCCGCGAAGCAGGATTGATCAATAAAGTAGTACCTGTTCCGCTTTATTTAGATGAAGCTATTAAAATGGCTAGTAAAATAGCTGAGAAGTCCCCAATTGCGGTTCAAATGGCAAAAGAAAGCGTATTGAAAGCGTTTGATTCAGGGTTACAAGAGGGATTGTTTTTTGAGCGTAAGAACTTTTATATGTTGTTTGCAACAGAAGATCAAAAAGAGGGGATGAATGCTTTTATAGAAAAGCGCAAACCTGAGTTTAAGAATAAGTAATTTTCAAATTACATACCACAAAAAAAGAGCGACCAATTGGTCGCTCTTTTTTTGTAAGTAGAGTGAAATTAATATTTTGTTTATTTATTGTCTTATTTAACGTCAGCCCAAACTGCGTTTACAAAGAACATTTCAGTAGCTGAAATATATTTCCAAACGATAACAACTGCAGCAGTGTTAGATTTGTTTAAAGTCCACCAACCGAAATCGTGACCATAGTTAGTTTGGCAACCTGCATTTAATGCGCTTACCCATTTAGTAGAAACAGGAACAAAATCAAAAGTAGCAGTTTTGTCAACAGTTGCATTTGCAGCTGGATTGCTCATAACTGCAGTTTGAGAGAACGCAGTTTGTTTGCCGTTCACATCGTTTTGCATAGAAGCACGGATAATGTGTTCTTGTTCAGCTGTGTTGTTTGCAGCACCATTTTGGTATGAAGTGATTGATTTTTCAACCAACAAAACAGTAGTGTGATATTTAGCACCTGCTTCTGGATTGAAAGCTTGCATTTTGTAGTTAACAGTAAATTTGTTACCGCTCAAACTAGCGTTTGCAGCAACACCAACTTCGATAGCATTGTTATCCGTAACGCTTTTGTTGTAATTAGCAGCATTATCAGTAATGTTTTTTGCAGTTGTACCAGTGTTACCCAAGAAAGAATTGCTCACATAGAAATGAGGAATATATCCGTTAGGTTTGGTTTGTCCGTACAATTGCATAGCAAATTGAGAAACAAATAATGAATCTTTTGTTCCATCATAGTAGTAAGGAACCAACAAAGATGAGCCAGATGTGTGTAAATCGATAGAAACTAAATCGTCGCTGCTCATTGTAGCAATAGCACCTTTGAATTCAGGAGCACCGTATGCGCCACAAGGTCCACACCAAGTTGCAGTGTTATAAATTAACAAAGAGCGTTGTTTTTTAACAACGTTTAAAGTTGCACTGCTAGCGCCAGTTGGCGTGTCTTTTTTGCAGCTTTGCATCATTCCCACAACACTTGCAGAAATAACAGCCAATAGTAATAATTTTTTCATGTTGTTTGTGTTTTTCAGTATTTATCTACGAATTAATGCGTTTTTAACTGTAAAAGCAACAAAAATCATCAAAAAAATTAATAATGACATTTTGAATGCATAATATTCCTCACCATCTTCCAATAAAATACAATTTCAAAAATTCATATTCCGAATTACCTTTGTGTGAATGTCAGGAGTTATAGCTCGCCAAAGTCTTTGGGCCTCTGTGGTCAACTATACGGGTAGTTTGGTTGGGCTTTTTACCACATTTTATTTATTTCCATTGGTTTACACCCAGTCTGAAAATGGGGTAATTGGATTGTTTATTGAAATGGGAGCCTTGTTGGCCGGGGTAGCCCAAATGGGTACTGGGTATTCAATTTGGAAGTTCTTTCCGCAGTTTAAGAATCATGAAAAAGGACATAATGGGGCAGGCTTTTGGATTCTTGTAATTCCGTTGGTTGGATTTCTTATCACGGCATTGGCACTGTTGTTTTTTAAAGACCCAATTATGGTCTATTTTGGCAAAAACTCATCAGATTTTGATCAGTATTACTATTGGTTACTGCCTTTTATTTTCTTTTTTGTTTTCAATAACGTTTTTGAGATTTTTTCGTCGTCAATTGGCAGTATCATTTTTGCATCCTTTCTAAGAGAAAATGTAGTCAGGATTTTACTTGGATTGATTGGTTATCTGTATTATATAAAAACATTGCATTTTTCACAATCTGTGCATTTGATTCCATTGATTTATGGGGTAATGGCAATTTTGAACTTTACTTACATTGTTAAAAATACCAATATTTCTTTTAGGCCAGATTTGCATTTTGTACGTCAATCTGAAAATTTGACTTCTGAATTTTCTAAATACACGGGTTATTTATTTTTGACTTATTTGGCGAATTTGTTTGTTCAAAGAATTGATTTCGTGATGATAAGTTCAATGAAAGGGTTTTCTGATACCGGTATTTATAGAATTGCCGTAAACATGGCGGTTTTAATTGAAATTCCTACCAGAAGTATCTTGCAAATTTCTAATCCCAAATTAGCCGAAGCCATTCACCACAAAGACGACAACGAAATAGCCCGTTTATATCAAAAAACAAGCCTAAATCAATTTATACTCGGTTGTTTGGCACTTTTGCTTATTTGGATAAATATTGACATGTTTTTCCAATTGATGCCCAATGGAGAAAAATATGCGGTTGGAAAGTATGCTGTTTTGTTTTTAGGAATTGGCAAATTGCTCATACTCATTCAAGGCAATTCATCGGCAATGCTCACCTTTTCAAAAAAATATTACCTTTCACTTATTGTGAATTTAGGAGCTGTTTTCTTTGGAATTGTATTTAATAATTTTGCCATTCCCCGCTGGGGATTGGAAGGTGCTGCAATTGCTACTGCCTTTACTTGGGGAATTTCTGGTTTTATAATTGCACTGATTATTTGGCGCATTTACAAAATGAACCCACTTACTTGGAATATACTTTGGGTAGTTGTTCTCTTTGCTGCGCTGTTTGGTATTAATTCAATTTGGCAGAACACCATGAATATACATTTTATAGTTTTTGGGGGAATTAAAACAGCAACAATCATGGGACTAGCCATGTTTGCAATTTATAAATTCAACTTAAGCGACGACGTTAAAAGCATGATGAACAAAGTCATCAAGCGTAAATAATTAAACGTTATAAATTTCGTGCTTGTATTGTTTTAGATTTTCTGGATCTTTAAACCATTCAATGGTTGAAGCCAATCCATCTTCAATTGTTGTTTGAGGGAACCAACCTGTATGTTGAACCAACTTTTCTTTTGATCCTAACAATCTAAATACTTCGCTATTTTGTGGACGCAATCTGTCTGTGTCTTGTAAAATAGTTGCATTGGGATTTATTTGATTGATAATATGTTGCGCAAGGTTTCCTACGCTAATTTCATTTTCTGTGGCAATGTTAATTTCATGCCCAATCAATGATTCTGTTTCGGCTATTTTAATAAATCCTTCAGCGGTATCTTTTACGAAAACCAAATCTCTAGTAGGAGTAGTGTCACCTAATTTGATTTGTTCTACACCATTTGCCAATTGTGTAATGATAGTAGGGATAACCGCCCTGGCAGATTGTCTTGGTCCATATGTATTGAAAGGACGTACCAAGGTAATTGGTGTTTCGAAACTTCTATAAAAACTATCGGCAATGGCATCGGCACCAATTTTAGATGCTGAATACGGTGATTGTCCTTGTTTTGGATGGATTTCGGTAATAGGCACAAACTGAGCAGTTCCATACACTTCGCTGGTTGAAGTAACTAAAACGCGTTCAATATTCAAACGCTTAGCCGCTTGAACAATATTCAAAGTGCCTTTTACATTGGTGTCAATGTAACTATCAGGTGAGTGATAGCTGTATGGTATTGCAATTAAAGCAGCCAAGTGAAATACAACTTCACAGCCTTCCATTGCAGTATAAACTCCGTTAGGATCTCTTACATCCCCCGAAAAAATTTCTATTTCATTGAGAATACTTTTAGGTAAAGTGTCTAACCAACCCCAAGAATTGAAAGAATTATAATATACAAAAGCTTTTACCTTTGCTCCACGAGCAACCAAAGCTTCTGTTAAATGGCTACCAATAAATCCATCGGCGCCTGTAATAAGTACTTTTTTACCTGAAATATTCATGTTTACAATTGCAAAAGTAATTAAACCTATTGAATTTCTTTTCTTGGGTATGCATCAATAAAACTTCCTTTGGTTGCATTGTATATCTTTACTCCCATATATTCGGCATATTGTTGCAAACGATGGTGGGCATAAAAAGCTTTATGCAAACTCTGAAAAAATTCATGCATTTTTACTGGTCGTCCATCAGCATGTAACTGCGGAGTTGTTTTTTTATTTACTTTATAAAAATGATCGTCTGCAAATTGAAGTTGATTGTTGTCGTCTACAATCATGTTCATATGGAAATTGTTATCAGCGCCTACCAAATAGATACTTTCAAAACCTAAATTAATTGCCTGGAATATGCAAGAGTTAATTACATTTTGACTTTGTGGACTTCCAAACTTCTTTTTATAAATGAAGTTTTCAAACCCGGTAAATCCTTTTACAACGGTGTAATTGTAAAATTGGATTTTAATATTCTTGCTCAAAGCATAATTTGCTATGAATGTGTTTTTATAAATTTGAGGGATAAATAAAATCAAATCCCAATTTGCTGAAAAAATCGATTTCCAAACAGAATTTATTAATTCTTGTATTTGGAGAAAGTCGGGCTGTTTTTTTAGTCTTGGTAATTTTGTAGCATCATTAAAAACCTCTTCTGAGAAATCCAAAAATGCATGATCAGACATCAAATAATACTTGGGTTTAATGTTTTGAAAAGAGGGAGTTGCGGCAAACATGTTTACACACATCGTTGGCATCTGTTCGTCTAATTTGAAATTGTCTAAAAATCCTTTAGCACTAGGACCATTTCCAACAATAACAACTGATTTTTCTGTTGCATGAAACTCCTTTAGGAAAAATTTACTTTTCAGTGTTATTTTAACCAAAGACAAAAGGGTATCAATTATTTTCATTGTTGTTCAATATTTTTTCTGCCTTTTCCCAATCATTCAATGTGTCCAAATCCAAGCTAAATTCTTCAGGTATTTCATATTTGATTACTTTTTTCATTTCATGTAACGGCTGTTTTTTAAGTGAATTTACAGAAATTACATAAATAGAGCCATTTACTAAATATGTTTTGGGGCAATCTTGACGGCGTGTGAAATTACTTGGTATACTGCGGTGTATAAATCCGTCGGTTTCGTTGTATAAATTGTAATAAGGATTCAAAGGAGTTTCACAAACACTGACAACCATGTCACAATCCGATTTTTTGAACAATTCAATACTATCGTGTATGAATTCAACCTTCCTGAATGGGGATGTTGGTTGTAACAATAAAATTGCATCGAAACCCATGCCCTTAGATTCATAATATTCAATTGCATGAATCAATACATCGTGAGATGATGTCGTATCTAAACTAATTTCCTCAGGTCGTATAAAAGGAACATTTAACCCGTATTGTTTTTTTGCAATCTCTATTACTTGCTCAGAATTTGTGCTGATACAAATGTCATCAATCCCCGTTGCTTGTTTTGCAACCTCTATAGAATATCCAATTAATGGAACATTATTCAATAATTTCCAGTTTTTACCAGGAATGCCTTTTGAATCTCTACGGGCCGGTATGATACATAAAATTTTCATTTAGAAAAAATTTATGGTTTGTATGTCTTCGTTTGACTTTTGATAATCGTCTAACGATCCAATGTCATTCCAATATCCATGGATAGGGAAGCTGATTACTGATTTTGAGGTATTGATCAAATTCTCTGCAAAATCTGTGGCATTGTAAAATGTATTTTGAGGGATAGTTGAAACCAATTCGGATTCAAATAAATAGAAACCAGCATTTGCAAAATAAGTATAGGTTGGTTTTTCTGCAATTGAAGTTATTTGATTGCCTTCATTTTCCAAAACTGCATATGGTAATGTTATTTTATGAGGGATGGTAGCAATACTCAAAGCTGCATTTCCATTTAAATGCCTAAAGTAAAATTCTTCATAATCAATGTTGCTTAACAAATCGGCATTGAATAATAATACATGTTTAGATTGAATATTTGGAATCAACGACAAGGCTCCAATTGTTCCAAGAGGTTCATTCTCTTCAATGTAATGGATATTGCAATTTAGCGAAGATCCATCACCAAAATGATCTTTGATCTGTTCTTTAAGGTAATTTACACAAATTACGATGTCTTTAATTCCAAAGGAAATTAATCTTCTAATATTGATTTCTAAAATTGGCAAGTCACCCACTTTTAACATAGGTTTTGGAGTACTAATGGTTAGTGGCCTCAATCTATTTCCGAAACCACCAGCCATGATCACTGCGGTTAACGGCAAATAACTTTTTAGCTGATTAAAGTTTAAAATATCAATTAACTCTTTTTTGTCATTCAACAAAGGCAAGATGAAAATTTGCTTTTCTCTCCATGCCCTTAATTGTTCTATAGAAACTTTTCCTGCTTCAATGTATTTGAAATTTGTGAAAGCAAAATTTTCAGCGTTTTGATTGAAATCAATTCCGCCTAACAATCCGCGGCGGATATCGCCGTCGGTAATTGTTCCTATAACTTGGTTTTCGGAATTCAATACAAAAACTGTTCTCAAGTGGTATGGTAAGTTTAACTTTTCCAATGCCAAAGAAACTGGTTCGTTGTATTTGATGGTATGAGCAGAAATATCAATCATTTGAATAGTGACTTTTTAAAATATTATTTTGAAGTTCATTACAAATTAAATCGGCAGTGTTTCCAATGCCATAAATTTGGATTTTGGTATTTTCGTAGGTGTTGTTGCAATTGTTTCTAACTGCATCAATAATTTGCTGTTTAGAAATTGTGGTATTGAAAATATTTGGAGTAATAATTCTACCCGTTTGGCGTTCGCCTAGATTTATAACTGTTGTTGGAAAATAAGATGCTTCAACAAACCCACTTGATGTATTGCCCACCATCATTTTGCAATGTTTCATTGCCGATAAGTAGCCAATTGTGCCTAAGTTTTCGGTTGTAAATATCTGTGTGTTTTCTTTTGCCAAAGTTTCAAATGAACTCCGAATAATTGCACCACCCGTATCGCTGTTTGGCATAGTTATCAAAATCTGAAAATCACTTAATTCTGAAAATGCATCGCAAATTTCTTGGGCATAATCTGCATTGGCTTCATAATTCACAGTTTCTGGATGAAATGTACATAAAATGGTTGGCAGAGCGAAATCTACTCCCGTTTTTATTTTTAAATCCTCGGTAGAAAGTAAATTCAATCTTTCTAAATTGTCGATGCTCAAATGCCCGAAATTAAAAACGTTATCGGCATTCGATGTGAGTTCAATTACTCTGTTTTTGTAGGCTTCACAAGCTGCAAAATGATACTTAGACATTAAACTCAAAGCATGTCTTAGGCAATCGTCAATGGCACCTTCCGTTTTTTCGCCACCATAAAGATGTGCAATTTTTACTTGGAATGGAACCGATGCAGCCACTGCCGCAAACATTTCGTATCTATCGCCTAAGCAAAATACCAAGTCAAATTGATTTAATTCCCAAAACTTAGAGAATTCTAACATGGTATTTCCCATTGCGTTGGCAATGTCAGAAGGCGAATCTCCAATTGCGTAGCAGTTGTTGATTCTATGAGGGACATCAAATCCATCGGAAAGAATTTGATTCACCGTATAACCGTATTCCTCAGATAAATGAGTTCCAAATGCAATGATTTCGGTGCTTGAATTGGGCAGCAAATTCAAGGCCTTGATTAGAGGATAGTAAATACTATAATCGGCTCTTGAGCTTGTTAATAATCCAATTTTAACACCCATATACTTGCAAATCTATTTAAATATTGGTTACAGTGTTTGAAAATAATTAAATGCCTCTTGAATTGATTCAAAAGAGGGAATATTTATGTGGTTCAATTTATTGCCAATTAACATACCTTGGCTTCCATTTTTTATTCCTTGCTCAATGTCGTTTTCATATCTATCACCCACAAAAATGCATTGATCCCAAGAAACATTTAATTGTTCTAAGATCCCTTCAAAAGCATCCATTGATGGTTTTTCATGTTGAAATGTTCTTGCAGGAACAAAATGACATTTCTCTTTATTGGTCAAATTCAAACACTGCCATTTGTTATTTTGTGCCGCTATAATTCCATTTGTAAGAATGGCAATTTTGAAATTGTTGTTGAGGCAATATTCAAACCAGTCAGCGATTCCCGAATACGGTTTGATATCACATTCAATGTCAACAAAAAGTTGAAACAGTTGATTGTGATAGGATACGTTAAATAAATTGACCTCTTCCAAAGCAAATTTAAAAATATCCTTTTTGTTAAAACGGAAGTAATCGAAGTCATCAAACAAAAATTGAAAGATTTCAAAATCAATGTTATTTCCTTCGCAAAATTGACTAAAAACACAATGAAAATAGTCAGACTCTGAATATATGGTATTGTCTAAATCAAATATGATTGTATTTGCCTTCATTGAATATGCTCCCAACTCAATGCAGTTTGACGTGGTATGGCAGTTTTTACGGATTTTCCAATGAATTCATCAATAAACATGGGTGAAATTCCAGATTCAGGACGTAAAATCACCAAATTGTCCATGCTCAAAATTTCTCCAGCTTCAATGTTCCTCGATGAAAAAATACTTCTTCTGGCAATAAACTTGTTTTTTCCTTCACTGGGAGAGGTTATTTTCTCTTTTGATCCAAGTGCAATTTCTATATTTCGAATGCCATCTACCAATGCTTTGAATTCTGAGGGATCTAATGACGCCTGCTGGTCTGGACCTGGCAAATTCTTATCTGTGGTAAAGTGCTTTTCAATCACAGTGGCTCCTAAAGCAACTGCGGCAATTGAAATGTCAATGCCGGGGGTATGGTCGCTGTATCCATATTTGATTCCAAGCTTATTGCCCATTTCAACCATTGCCAATAAATTCACATCTTCAATGGGACTTGGATATTCCGTATTGCATTGCAATACGGTAATTTGTTCTTTTGTTTGACCACTTGCCAAAATCGCGTTTACAGCGGCTTCAACTTCTTCCATGTTTGCCATTCCGGTAGATATATAAACCTGAGAAGCCCTTTGAGCAATTGCTCTTATATAAGGCAAATTTGTAATTTCACCAGAAGGGATTTTATAAATGGTTTCGCCCATTCCAGTCAAATAATCCAAGCTTTTCAGATCAAATGCCGTAGACAAAAACATCTTTCCACGCTTTTCAACTTCTTGTTTTAGCATTGGGAAAATATCATGTGTGAAATGGAATTTTCTAGACATTTCCAATTGACTTTCGTCTGCATTTCCAGTGGTTACTTTTTGGTATTCGGCTTTAGGTGCAGTTGACGTTTGAACCAATTCCGGTATCGCAGTTTGGAACTTTATGGCATCTACACCGCATTTAGACGCGGCTTCAATCATTTCTACTGCCAATTCGAAGTTGGCATTGTGGTTCACTCCAATTTCGGCAATGATAAACGTTTTAGTCATGGGTATATCCTTCAAAAAAATGTTCTCTAAAACTTCTAACCATCAGTGTTTTTGGTTTAAAAGAGAATTTAGGTATTTCTAATTTTAAATAGTCGCAAAGTACGATTTCAAACCAAGGAACTCCAGCGCCCCAAGTGGTTAGCATAGCGCCGCCAAATCGAGGATTCACTTCCATGGTGTAAATTTCTTTCGATTCTGAATCTTCAATAAATTGAACGGTAATTGCGCCTTTAATTCCGTTTTGTTTTGCAAGAATATTGCAGGCATTGTTGATTTTTTCATTGTCAACCGTTAAACTTTTTACAGCTTCGCCACCCAAAGTTTCAAGTCGTTTTCTAATTCCAAAAAATTGAAAATCGCTATTTAAAGCAATATATCCATCAACCGAATATTCTTGTCCTTTGATGCAATTTTGAATCTCGTAGTTTTTCGAATTCTCTGAGGCTATAAATACATCAAGTTCTTTTTGGTCGTTAAAATAGATTAATCCTTTGCTAGCCGAACCTTTGTCTGGTTTTGCAATGGCTGGAATTTTTCCCTCAAAACCCGCAACAGGCATTCCAATTGACTTAAAGAAATTGTTGGACGCAATTTTGCTAAAAAAAGTTTCACATTGGGTATAATCTGATGTTGGTGTAAACACAAAATCTGTTAGCTGAGCCAATAGTTCAACAGCGTGATCGTGATACGGTATGGCTATTTCAATTTGATTTTCTGCAATTGTATTTTTAATGTCGGTGAGTATGTTTGGGTCTGAAAACTTCAACCCTTGAAATACAGTTGCAATTTTTTCAATTGGCAATCCGAATCCCATTTCATAAGCGAAAATTCGAATATCAATTCCTAATTTTTTACCCGCATCTATAAAACATTCAGCAGCTGAAAATCTTTTACCACCGCCAATAAAAAGTA
>CANFLS010000014.1 GCA_947447955.1 Flavobacteriales bacterium
CGATATCATTTTAATTTTCCGGATCCAGCAAAAGCCACAGGCAATGACGAAGAAATTGCAACCGAATTCGCGAGGGTTCGTGAATTGATAAAAACTTACTGCAAAGATTTTGTGATGAACGAATTGCAGCCTGCTTGTGTGAAAGTTGGTGAGGAAAAGAAATCTTTGTCGTTTTTAGATCGATATTTAACTTTATGGATATTTTTGGCCATGGCAATTGGTGTGGGTATTGGGTATTTTTTCCCCGATACTGTTTTAAAATCAAATACGAGCAATGGGGGAGTGAACGTCCCACTTGCCATTGGATTGATTCTGATGATGTTCCCGCCATTGGCAAAGGTGAAATATGAAAAAATGGGAGAAGTTTTCCAAAACAAAAAAGTACTAGGGGTTTCGCTGTTATTGAATTGGGTAATTGGCCCTGTTTTGATGTTTGTATTGGCGGTTACCTTTTTGAAAGACATGCCGCATTACATGGTGGGGTTGATAATAATTGGTTTAGCACGATGTATTGCTATGGTGATTGTTTGGAATGAATTGGCTGAGGGAAACAGAGAATATGCCGCAGGATTGGTGGCTTTGAACAGTGTATTTCAAGTCCTGTTTTTTAGTGTTTATGCCTACATTTTTATAACAGTTTTGCCCGGCTACTTTGGTGTTGAGGGAAGTATTGTGAATATAAACATGATTGAAATTGCAAAAACTGTAGGGCTTTATTTAGGCGTTCCATTTTTAATGGGTATTGTTACGAGAACCTATTTTATAAAAACCAAAGGTGAAGAATGGTTTACAACGCATGTATTGCCTAAAATTTCACCAATTACTTTAATTGCTTTGCTGTTAACCATTGTATATATGTTCAGTTTGAAAGGGCAAACAATTATTGATATTCCATTGGATGTATTGAAAATTGCAGTGCCTTTGATGATATACTTTGTGATTATGTTCTTTGTAAGCTTTGTTTTGGGTAAAAGAATGGGTGCAGATTATAGTCAAACTGCCGCCATTTCATTTACGGCAGCAGGAAATAATTTCGAATTGGCAATAGCCGTTTCGATTGGTGTTTTTGGCATTGGTAGCCCAGAAGCTTTTACGGGAGTAATTGGACCATTGGTAGAAGTACCTGCTTTAATAGCTTTGGTAAATGCTTCATTTTGGCTGAAAAAGAAACTTTTTCAAAAAGAACTTTAATGCATTTGTGCTTTTAAACTAAGAAAATATCATTATTATCGATGTTTTTTGTCTTTCTCTGAGAATTTATTGCTGTGATTTAAATTCATACTTAAATTGCAGGTCTAATTTTATGAAAAAAGGAATATTAGGGCTTATGGGAGCCACAATTTTGACTGCTTTTGTATCTAATTCAGAATACAAAGCGTTGGAATTAAGTTACATGGATACTGCGGTATCGCCTGCAGATGATTTTTACAATTACGTAAACGGGAAATGGATGAAGCAAACCGTAATTCCAAATGACAGAAGTCGTTGGGGTTCGTTTGATGAACTTGGCAAACGTGCAGATAGTATGAGCCTTGCTGTATTGGAAGAATCAATTAAATCGAATAAATATGCTGCAAAAACAGATCAAGGTAAAGCTGTAATGTTGTTCGAATCTGTTTTGGATATTGAAAACAGAAATAAACAAGGAATTGCACCAATCAAACCTTATTTGAATGAAATTAATGCGCTTAAAAATTTAGAAGCACTTAAAAAATATATTGTTAAGTATGCAACTGCTGGCGAAAATACCATGTTTGATTTGGGTGTTGATGCAGATGCAAAAAATAGCAACCGCAATGTGGTGAGTATTGGTATTACCGGGTTGGGTTTGCCTGACCGCGATTATTACTTGAAAACAGATGAGAAATCAACGGGCATTCAAGAGAAATACAGAAAATTCATAGAAGATGTATTCATGAAATTCGGCACCGACCCAATGGCTGCCAAAGCGAATGCAATTGCAATTTATAACTTTGAAAAGGCTTTGGCGGAGCCAATGCTTACGCGTGAACAACGCCGTGATCCTGTTGCGCAATACAATCCAATATCTACCAAAGATTTGGCTAAGATGTTAAATGCATTTGATTTGAATGGTACCTTAAAAGCATATAAAATCAAACCTGACTCCATCATTGTGGGTCAACCTAAGTTTTTAAGTGCTATGAACGAATTGGTTAAATCTACAGATTTTAAAACTGTTCGTGCTTTCTTTGCTTGGTCTACCATGCGTGGTGGATTGGGTTTATTGAGTGAAGACTTAGAAAAATTATCTTTTTCATTCTATGGACAAACCTTACGCGGTGTACCTGTTCAAAAGCCTTTGAAAGAACGCGCTTTGGGTGTTGTTAATGGCATTGCAGGTGAAGCATTGGGAAAATTGTATGTAGACAAATATTTCCCAAATGAAGCCAAAGTAGTTGCAAAGCAAATGGTTGATGATATTATTCAAGCGTATCGTGGTAGAATCAAAAACCTAGATTGGATGAGCGATGCTACCAAGAAAAAAGCGTTGTTGAAACTTGACAAATTGATGATCAAAATTGGTTTCCCAGACAAATGGAAAGATTATTCTAAATTGGAAATCAAAAACTACAAAATGGGTGGCAGCTATTATCAAAACATGATCAATGCTTCTAAATTCATGATTGCAAAAAACATGGAGCGTTTTGGCAAACCTGTTGATAAGTCTGAATGGTATATGTCGCCACAAACGGTGAACGCATATTACAATCCTTCTTTCAATGAAATCGTTTTCCCAGCTGCAATTTTGCAACCTCCTTTCTTTGACTTTAGAAACGATCCTGCTGTAAACTACGGTGGAATTGGTGCAGTTATAGGACATGAAATTTCTCATGGCTTTGACGACCAAGGTGCTCAATTTGATGAAAATGGAAACTTGGTAAACTGGTGGACAGAAGCGGATGCAAAAGCTTTCAAAGAAAGAGGCAATAAATTGATTGAACAGTTTAATGGCTTTGAAGCTCTTCCAGGTAAATTTGTAAACGGTGAATTTACCCAAGGTGAAAACATTGGTGATTTGGGCGGCGTAGCTTCGGCATACGACGGTTTACATTTGCACTTAGCTAATATTAAAATTGGTTTGGTTGATGGTTACACCCAAGACCAACGTTTCTTCCTTTCATGGGCTACCATTTGGCGTTCTAAAGTGAGAGATGCAGAATTGGCAATGCGCTTAATGACTGATCCTCATTCTCCTGGATACTTCAGGGCAATAGGTCCTTTGCAAAACCACGAAGGATTTTATAGAGCCTTTAACGTAAAACCAGGTAACAAAATGTACAGGGCAGAAGCCGACCGTGTAAAAATTTGGTAATAACTAGATACCACGTTTGGTATCTATAAAGCGTCTAACCATAGAATCAACTGATTTATTTATGGTTAGACGCTTTTTTTTATGTTCGGTATTTTGCCTTTACTTGATTGCAAATGGATTTTCTCAGGCTTCATACGTTAGGCCAAATGCTTCAGCGTATAATCCCAATAACGACCATTACTACATTACCAATTATTTAGGTAAATCTGTGGTAAAAACCGATCGATCTGGAAACAAATCATACTTTATTCAAAATTTAGATGCCCCCAATAATATTCTTTATGGGGTTTTCCCATTTGGAGAAGCATTTGTAGTATTGGATTCGAACAAAGGGAAAGTCTTTGATACTTCGGGGAATTTACTTGCTTCAGTGAGTATTTCAAATGCGAAAAAGCTCACTGATTTGGTATACGACGATAGCCTCAAGGCAATATTTTCAACCGATGTTGAACGTGGTGTTATTTATAAAACCACATTCGGTGCAGCGCCGAACTTCACACCATCAACTTCTGTTTGGGTAAGCGGTATTTCGCGTCCCTCAAATTTGATTTTACAAAAGAAGAAAAATAGAATTTTATTGGTTCAAGATACAGCGTTCAGCGATTTGTTGGCCATTGATTTAACATCGGCAGCTGTGAGTGTGTTGCGTTCAACCGGATTGAGTAATTTATCGGGGTTGGCAGAAGATGCCGAAGGTAATATTTACATCAGCAGCCAATACGAAAAGAATATTTACCAGTGGAATAAGTATTTGACCGGAAGTCCCAAAAGGGTAGTTGCAGAGCCCAAGCCCGGAGATATTTTTGTGAATGCGGCAAAAGATGAATGGGTGTATTGTTGCATAATTTGCGGAAATGTGTACATCGCTAAATTGCATACTTTTGGTCCAGCCATTGAAATGTATGCTTGTGCCGGAGATTCGGTTGACGTATATAAAAATACATTAATTAAATGTTTGGGGACATTCAACAGCAACAATCAGTTTGTGTTAGAACTGAGTTCACCTTCTGGGAATTTTGATACGACTACGGTATTGTCTGTAACAAACGATACCTTACAGCCATTTTATTTGAGGGTGAAAATTCCAACCAAAACACCTGGTGGGAATAAGTATAAATTCCGCTTTAGAACTACGAATCCTGCCATTAATGGATTCGCTGAGGTTGCCAAGATCGGGGCCCCGAATGATCAACAGTTCGATTTTGATAGCATGCCGTTTTGTGGACATGGGGAAGAATATTTGGTACCCAAAGACACCATGAATGTGTCGTTGTATTGGAATCCGCTAACAAAACTTGATTCTACCATTAGGAGGTTTGAGGTTTCGAAAAAAGGGGAGTGGGTGGTTTTGAATACCAAAAACGTGGGTGGTTGTATGTCAACCGACAGTGTTTATACCTATCCGCTTTTTGACGGACGTCCACACTTGCAATTGAAATCCGACAGTATTTTGTATTGTAGCAATTTGCCTAAAAATGCCAGGTATTTCCTATGGCTGAAAAATGGAGTGTATTTGAAAGATACTTCTCATGAATTGATTATCAGAGATAGTGGTTACTACCAATTGATATTTGTGGCCAAAGGCCAAACGGATTGCGATTACGTTTCAGATTCATTGTATACGAAGTATGTTCCTAAAGCGAATTCTTGCATTTGGAATTTTAATCAGCCCAAATTACAGGTTTTCCCTAACCCGGTGAATGACAATTTGAATATCTGTTCTAGTAAGCGTCTAATCAGTGTGAATGTTTTTAACCCAATTGGGGGACTTGTAAAAAAAGTGATTTGTAATGATATTCAATTTCAATTGAATGTAAAAGATTTGCCTGTTGGGATGTATGTTATTGAAGGACTTGATGAATCTGGAAAGTTATCTAGGGTTCAATTTCAAAAGGTTGATTAAATAATCAATAAAAAGTAGTTAATTCGTATTCAATGAAGGCAAAATTCTCTTTATCGGATTTCTTAACAGACAGTAAGTTGGCGGTAACGCGGTTTGTGATTCCTATTGTTCTATCCTTGGTCGGTGCATGCATTGCTATTTATTCTTTCAATGGAAAAGAACTTTCAGATAACATAATATGCCTTCTTATTACAGTGGGCTTGGGTATTTCTTTGTTTTTTGCATTGGCTATTTTTTTTGAAAATCGTATTTTTTCAATTTGGTTTAAAATAGGGGCACATTTAACGGCTGCAATTATTTTGGTGTGTATTTTCTTTCAGCTCCGAGAAATGCAACTGTTCGGTTTGGAAAATTGCCCATTATTGATCGTTCGATACGCCATTATCTTTCATTTACTCGTATCATTTTTGCCATTTTTAGGAAATAAACTGAACATGGGATTTTGGCATTATAACCGAATTCTATTTACCCGAATTTTATTAACTGCAATTTTTATTGCCACTGTCTATTTGGGATTGGCGGCTGCATTGGGTGCAATTTCTCAATTGTTTGGAATTAAGATAGTACCGGATGTGTTTTTTGATTTATGGGCGATTTGTTTTGGACCAGTTAGTGTCATTTTCTTTTGTGCTGGGGTGCCCAAAGATTTAAACGAGTTAGAAAACACCGATGAATATTCAAACGTATTGAGAATTTTTGTTCAGTTTGTATTAATTCCTTTGGTAATCATCTACTTAGTGATTATGTATGCATACTTTGGTAAAATTGTAATTGAATCCAATTTACCCAAGGGCTTTTTAACGTATTTTGTTCATGCAATGTTGGTTTTAGGGATGTTTGCTTATTTGCTCATTTACCCTTTTCAATATGTATCAAATTCGAAAATAATTCGCTTTTATACCAAGTTTTTCTTTATTGTTTTGATACCAGTTATTGCCATGCAATTGGTTGGAATTATTACCCGAATTAGTCAATATGGATTTACTGAAGAACGCTACTTGGTCTTAGCTACCGCTTTATGCGTTGTGAGTATGATTGTGTATTATGTGGTGTTGAGGAAAAAGAATTTGATTTTTATCCCCGCGGTCATCTTTGTATTTACCCTAATTTCGGTAATTGGTCCATTTAGTGCCACCAATGTCACAATTTGGAGTAGAAAAAACCGCATTGAACAGATGGTTACAGAAATGAAAATGTTTGATGGTAAAACATTGAAGCCATTTAAGAAATTAACTAAGAAAGATGCTGTCAATATTCAAAAATCTGAAGACTTATACAATGAATTATATTACATGGTTGATGAATACGACATTACAGGGTTGGAACCATTTTTGAAAATAAAATCTTGCCAACAGATAAATAATGAACTAATTGAAGCCTCTAAACATACTTTTGTTAGAACAGATTTGAGATCTTATTATGAACTTAAAAACATTCAAAAGAAAGAATTTGAATCAATGATGTTGAAATTGAATATTTTGAGAGACAATTTAAGTGCTAATATGGCTCCAGAAATGATGATTGAACCTGCAACAATTAAATCATTAGATTTCCCAATTGATTGTAAACTGCCTTTTGGTGTTCGTCAAATGACAGACGTGGTTTTTGACTACTATGTATCTACGAGCAACACTAAGGCATCTGTTGTAGACAACCAGCAACTTGAGATTGTGAATGACGGGAAGAAATACATTTTCGATATGTATCCAATCTATAAAATGGAACAAAGCGAAGCAGAAAAAGGATTTTTCTTAAAGGATAAACGACCAAATTCGCATGCGGTCTTTGTACTGAAATATGTACGTTATACGCTACAAAACAAGCATATTGATGAAGTTAAAGGTATTCTTTGTGAATAATCACCCCTTTGCTTTCACCCAGAGTTCTTCCATTTCGTCTAGGGTCATGTCTTTTAATCCTTTGCCCATGATTTCGGCTTCGTTTTCCATGAATTGAAAACGATCTTTAAACTTCTTATTGGTGCGTGCTAAGGCATCGTCTGGATTGATACCACTCAGTCTTGCATAATTGACCAACGCAAATAGATAATCGCCAAATTCGGCCTCTTTGTCTTCCTTGGTAGTGGCTTCTTGGTATTCTTGCCATTCCTCAGTTACCTTTTCATACGCTTTTTCAGCTTCATCCCAGTCAAATCCTACTTGCGATGCTTTTTCTTGCATGCGATACGCTTTTACCAAACCGTTTAATCCTTTAGGAACACCATCTAAAATGCCATTCTTCTTGCTGCCTTTTTCTTGAAGTTTTATTTGCTCCCAATTTTGAAGGACTTCTTCTGCGCCGTCAACCTTTACCTCACCATAAATGTGGGGATGTCGGCGGATTAGTTTTTCAATGAGGGATTTACAAACCTCGCCAACATCGAATTGGTCTTTTTCATTGGCAATTTTACTGTAGAAAACGATATGAAGTAAAATATCACCAAGTTCTTTTTTAATTTCCTCGGGGTTATTCTCAATAATTGCTTCAGATAACTCATACGTTTCTTCAATGGTCAAGGTGCGAATGGTTTCCATGGTTTGTTTTTGATCCCAAGGACATTTTTCCCTCAAATCATTCATCACATCCAATAATTTTGAAAATTGTTCGAGTATTTCTGCGCGATTCATGCTGCAAAAATACGGATTTAGAAACGTTTGGTGCCCATTTCGAGGAATAAATCCATAATGGCCAAATTGGCCATGGATTCTACAATAGGAACTGCCCTAGGCAACACACAAGGGTCGTGGCGGCCAGTGGCAGACAACTCAATTGGAGTTAATTCGGCATTTAATGTTTGTTGGGTTTTCCCAATGGTAGACGTAGGTTTGAATGCTATTTCAAAATAAATGGGTTCGCCGGTTGCCATTCCACCAATAATGCCGCCGGAATGATTGGTTACGGTGCCAATTTCATTGTTGTTGTTCACAACCCAAGAATCATTATTCTCAGATCCTTTCATATTTGCAACGTGAAATCCTTCCCCAAATGAAATGCCTTTTACCGCATTGATATTTAATATATACAATCCTAAAATTGCTTGCAATTTTCCAAAAACAGGTTCACCCAAACCAATTGGGCAATTTTCAATTGAACAGGCAATGATGCCGCCCAAACTGTCACCATCAGATTTCGCTTTTTCGATGGCTTCAATCATTTTGATTGAAGTGTCTTTGTCTGGACAACGTACAAGGCTTTCTTCAATGACTAATTTTGAGGGAATTTGATCTGTTTTGGGAATTTCAATGGTATGAATTTGCTTTACCCAAGCAGTAATTTTGATGGGTTCAGGAAGATTGGTTGCATTTGTATTTTCAAGGTATTGTTTCGACAAGGCACCTGCCGCAACCCAGCCGGCAGTAATTCTAGCACTGCTTCTTCCACCACCTCGGTGGTCGCGAATTCCATACTTTTTTTGATATAAAATATCGGCGTGTCCAGGTCTGAAAACGTCTTTTAAATGGTCGTAATCTTTTGGCTTGGTATCGTTATTGGCAATAAGGAACGTAATGGGAGAACCTGTAGTTTGTCCCTCAAAAACACCAGAAATCAATTGTACTTCGTCGGCTTCATTTCTAGAAGTTGTTAAATTGCTTTGGCCCGGTCTTCTGCGCTGCATATCTTGCTCCAACTGTTTCAAATCAATTTGAAAGCCAGATGGAAATCCATCGAGCACGGCACCAACGGCAGGACCATGGCTTTCGCCAAAGGATGTTAAAGATAGGTTTTTGCCGATGCTGTTTCTAGCCATGATTTATTGAATTTCAAAGTTACACTTTTGAAGCTCTTTCCAAAAATTAGGAAAGGATTTTTCTACGCATTGAATATCATCAAATTCTAATTCGTATTGCACCGCTAGAGGCGCGAAGGCCATTGCCATTCTGTGGTCGGAATGGGTATGAATCAATTTAATTGCATCTTCACCAGGTAATTCTTGCGTTTTTTGCAAATAAAAAACATCTAAATTTTCTGGATTTTGCAAAAGGGCATATCCAAACTGAGCCAAATTTTTATTTAACACTTCAATGCGGTTGCATTCTTTATATTTCAGGTTTTCAATTCCGATAATAGTTCCTTCAATATTAAGCGCTGCAGCTGTAGCAATCAACGTAGGCGCCAAATCTGGAACACCAGATAAATCCCATTTTATGCTTTCATTTTGTGTGCCGAAATAGGTAAGTTCGCATCCATTTTTTGTGTAGGTTGTTTGCACACCCAACTCTTTAAAAAACTTTGCACAAAGTGAATCTCCTTGGCAGGATTGTTCTTCCAAATCAGCAATCAAAATGGTGTTTTTTGTTAACGCACAAACTGCATAAAAATAGCTCGCTGAGCTCCAATCTCCCTCAATTGACAACGCTGAATGAATTGGCTTTTGATCGTGAATCACAATTTGTTGCAGTTCATGATCAACGTTACAATCAATTCCAAAATCAGCCATCACTTTCTGCGTCATACCAATATAACCATCGGAATGTGCCACACCTTCCATCTGAATGGTTTTGATACCAGGATAAAGAGGTGCAATTAGCATGAGCGCCGAAACATACTGGCTACTTTGTGATCTATTTATTGTGTTTTTAGGGAAACTCCAAAGTCCTTTGGTTATGGCAATTGGGAAATGTCCTGATTTTTTCGTATATTCATACTTGGCCCCACCTGATTCTAAAACGTCAATGAGGGGTTGCATGCTTCTATTTTCTAAGCTCTCATTTCCAGTGAGCGTGGTAATGATTCCAAGTGCTGAAAAATAGGCAAGAATGAGTCGGGCAGGCGTACCTGCATCCATGAAATCAAAAGATTCTTCCTCCAATTGATTAGAAGCGTGGTTATTCAAATGAACAACTTCGTTTTCATTCAATTGATAATGGGCCCATGAAAAGAAATCGGTGTTTTCCTCCTTAATCTTTTTCAGTGCATCGAGTTTTAACAATGCACTTTTGAGCAATTGGGTATCTCGAGACTGTGATAAATTATGGATGTAATCGAAATTCATTTTGGCTTGGTGTGCCAAAATAAGCGCGCGGTTACTTTGGCTTTTTGAGCCGGGCAAAGAAATTTGAATGTTTGTTGAATCAATTAGTCTGTATTTCAACAAATAAGCCATGTTAGATCCAGTTTTGTAAAACTTCGATTACCATTTCGCGTTCAACAACGGTGTTGAATGTTACTTTTCCAATGTTTTCAGGCAATGAAAATAACCATTGGTTGTTTTCATTCTTTTTGTCGCCATCAATCAAACTACAAATTCTTTCAATTTCATTTCTTTGAAATTCAACTTTTGGAAACAACGGAAAAATGATTTTCTCAATTTGTTTCACAAAACTGCCGCTACAAAGTCCCATCTTGTGTGCAATTTGGGTTTCAATTAGAATTCCATTTGCAACACAAATGCCATGATTGATTTTCGGTTTTCCAAAATTCAATGCTTCAAGTGCGTGTCCTATTGTATGGCCTAAATTGAGGGTTTTACGTATGCTAGATTCTTTGAAATCTTGATTCACAATGCTTTGCTTAAATTCAATGTTGCGTTGTATAATCAAATCCCAGTCTTCTGAAGTTTTAACTGGCATTTTTGATTCGATTGTTTCGAATAATTCACCACCGGCTAATATTCCGTGTTTGATTATTTCGGCCCAACCTGAAAGCATTTCATTTTGTGGTAAACCTTTAATGAAGGCAGGTACAATCCAAACTTTACTGGCTTTTTGAAATGTACCAATGATATTTTTCTTTCCTCCTAAATTAATGCCTGTTTTGCCACCCTCAGCGCTGTCGACCATTGACAGCAATGTTGTAGGAACATACACAACGTCAATGCCACGCATAAAGGTTGATGCACAAAAGCCCGTTAAATCGAGCAATGTTCCACCGCCAACAGCAATGATGATAGATTTGCGGGTGCAACCCAAATTTAAAAATTTCTCCCACAGTGAAGCGGCTCCATTTAAATTTTTACCGGATTCACCATCGTTGATTTTCACGACGTTGGCGTTCTCAGGTATTTCAAAGTGAGGTCCACAGTGGTGGAATGAATTCTCAGAAAATATAAAAACGATTTTATCGGGGGTGTTTTCCGATATTAAAGTTTGGATATTCTGGTTTAGGTGTTCGAAGGATAAAATCATCCCCTTATTTTTTCGTAGCGTTGTCCATTTGTAGCATCTAGCTCATTCAACAATTTAATTGCCGTAGTCTTATCAGGAACTGAGGCGCCTTTATATATTTCAACCAATTCAGGCCATTTGGTGAAGAAAAATACTTTTTGTAATAAACTGTTTTGATTTCCTTTGATTGATTCTTGGAAAGTTTTAAGTGATTCAGTTACATTTTTACGCGCCATTTCAGGGTCTTGGTGAAATTTATCCATTCCTTTGCGGTGGTAATTGTAATTGAGCGTTCTAAAGTCTTTAAAACGAGAATTGTTTAAATTCTCTGCCAAATAAAATCTGTTTCTAAAGCCTTTACCGTCGGTTTGATTCCAACCTGTTTTATTGGTCATTAAATTCACAATGGTTTGTGCTTTCACAAAGAATGGTGTTCCAGCGAGTTCACCAAAGCTATCGTAATCTAGTCCCAACGAAATGTAAACATAATAGGCTAGTAGGGACGTTAAATCGTTCAAATTTTGATTTTCTTGGAACTCTAAATTTTCAAACTCACGGTATGAAAACGTTACGTCTTCGTCGTTAAATTGAATGATTGTAGTTTTGTAGGTGCTGTTTAACACAGGGCGAATAACCTGCAACTGCATGGTTCCTTGAAATTCATTGTTGTCGGAAATGGCAGTGATATCAAAAAACAACGAAATTTCAATTTTTTCATTGGTTTCAATTTTTTCTTCGGTCCATCTTCTTGTAGTGATGAACTGTTGAATACTGTTTTGTAAAGTTGTAAGAATTTGTTTGTCAGATATTTGAACTCGTGGAGCCACACATTGTACCGTAGCTTTTATTTCTTGTGATTTTGCATTTTGAATACAAAATAATAAAGCGAAAACAAAAAGGAGTTTCTTCATCTTATTCAAATATCCACGAATTTAAGGTTTCTATAATGATAACGGCAATTTCTTCCTTCGATTGTATTGCAGTTTCTATACTTTGATTGTTTTTTCCAAAGATTTTTACTTGATTGGTGTTCGATTGAAATCCAGTTTCGTTGCTCACCGTATTTAATACAATGGCATCCAGATTTTTCTCGTTTAATTTTTTCTGTGCGTATTCTTCAATGTTGTTGGTTTCTAAAGCAAAACCCACGCAAAATTGATTGGGTTTTTTATTCATCGACAATGTTTTTAGAATGTCTGGGTTTTTAACCAATTCGATAGACATGTCATTGTCGTTCTTTTTTATTTTGAAGGACTGATAATCCTTCGGTTTATAATCGGCAACGGCTGCGGTCATGATCAATCCATCCATATCTGGAAAAACAGACAAGCAAGCATCCATCATTTCTTGGGCTGAAGTAACGCGCATTAATTTGCAATTTTGAGGGACATTCACATGTGAAGGACCTAACACCAATGTTACGTTTGCTCCAAGGTAAATCAGTTGTTCAACAAGGCTTATTCCCATTTTGCCGGAGCTATGATTGCCAATATATCGAACTGGATCAATGGCTTCGAATGTTGGTCCTGCTGTAACCAAAATATTTTTCCCATTAAAGTGGGTAATTGGAGGGGCAAAGAAGTTTTCTAAAGTTGAAAACAATGTTTCTGGTTCTGCCATTCTACCTTTTCCAACAAGTCCGCTCGCCAATTGTCCTTCCTCAGCATCAATAATGATGACTCCACGTTTTGAAAGGGTTGAAAGATTTTCAGTAACTGCTGGTTGTTGAAACATATCTAAATCCATTGCTGGTGCAATAAAAACAGGGCATCGGGCAGAAAGGTAAGTAGTAAGCAGAAGATTATCGCATTCACCATGAACCATTTTAGCAAGGGTATTTGACCCGCAAGGGGCTATGATAAAAGCATCGGCCCATAGTCCAAGTTCAACGTGGTGGTTCCACATTCCTGTTTTTTCGTCGAAAAAATTTACTAGGGTAGGGTTTTCTGAAACTACAGAGAGGGTTTCGGCGGTTACAAATTGCAAGGCCGATTGGGTGCAAATGACTTGCACGTGTGCGCCAGATTTTTTTAAAAGGCGAACAAAATGAGGGAGTTTATAGGCGGCAATGCCGCCTGTAACTCCGACTAATATTTTTTTACCCGTTAACATTCTCGGGAGCACCTGGTACTCTCCAATAGGTTTTGTGGTCAATAAATTCTTGTGTTGCTAACAAAGTTGGTTTTGGCATACGTTCGTACATCAAAGAGATTTCAATTTGCTCACGGTTTTCTTGAATTTCTTCAAGATTGTCGCCATCGTTTGCAAATGGTTCTAATCTACTACGCAACTCTTCTTTTTGCTTTTCAGCAATTTGATCCGCTCTTCTTGAAATTACAACAGCACTTAAATAGATGTTGTCAGTTTCACGATCCATATTACGTAGATCACGTGTTTCAGCATTTCGAGATGTTTTATTTATACTCATAATAGTTCTTTTAGTAATTTAATTTCTTTTTCTGCTTTAATTTTATACTCCAATGCTTCATTGTAATTGGCACTGTTTTTATCATTATTGTATTTGTAATCTTCAAAGTTAACCAATACTTCTTCAAAGCGTTCTTTTCTTTTTCTTTCAATACTGTTTAAGGCATAAATATATTGTGCCTTCACTGTTAAGTATTCAAGTTCTTCGCGTTGTTTGATATCTGGATAAAGTTTCACTGCAATTTTAGCAGAGGTAACAGCGGCTTTGTATTCTCCCATTTTGAAATACTGCATAACATGATCGTATTCCTTCATTTGCAATTTTGCACGAAGAACATCGAGGTGCTCATTGCAGCGTTGGGTGTATTCTGAATTGGGATAATAATTGGTAAATGTTTGAAATGCCTCCATTACGTGTTTGGTTTCAGATTGATCGAGTTCGTATGAACCAATTGCGAGGAAATCACAATACAAACTCATGTAAGAACATTCAATAAATCTGTGGCTTTTATCGAAATTATCTGTAAAATCTTTAAAAAACATGGACGCATATTGATAATCCTTCAACTGATAATAACTCATTGCAGAATAATAATAGATGGTTTCCATGCTATCCGAATTTTTGTATAAATCGCGCAGTTGGTCATACAATCCAACAGCTCTCAAATAATCTTTTTTACCGTATAACTCCATGGCTTTTTTGTATTTCACCTGTGGGTTTTTTGATTTTAGGACTTTGTTATAGTCGCTACAAGCAAACAGCACAGGAATTAAAGCAAGAATTATATACTTTGCGATTTTTTGCATTTTACCTTGCAAATATACCTAAAATAAAGGTTTTTTCATAATTTAATAGAGTATGTATAAAATGTTTATTGTTTGCGATAATGAAATTGTACTTTTGTGACTTTATGAGAACTGTTAACGAGTTACAAACCATCGCAACCCAAGTGCGCCGTGATATTCTTAGAATGGTATATGCTGTAAAAAGCGGCCATCCAGGCGGATCTTTAGGTTGTGCAGATTTTTTAACGGCTTTATATTTCAAATATATGAAGCACAATCCTTCAAAATTTGAGCTAACCGGAAATCAAGAAGATGTGTTCTTTTTAAGTAATGGACATATTTCTCCTGTTTTCTATAGCGTTTTGGCACGTAGCGGTTATTTCCCAGTTCCAGAAATGGCTACTTTTCGTAAATTAAATACACGTTTACAAGGCCATCCTACTACCCATGAAGGTTTACCTGGGGTTAGGGTTGCTTCTGGTTCTTTGGGACAAGGAATTAGTGTTGCGGCAGGTTTGGCTCTTGAGAAAAAGTTAAACAACGATAACAGCACCGTTTGGGTATTAACCGGCGACGGGGAATTACAGGAAGGTCAAATTTGGGAAGCAGTAATGTTCTCAAAACATTATAAAATTGACAATATGATTGTTACTGTTGATTTTAATCAAAAACAAATTGACGGTAGCACCGGTGATGTAATGGGTATTACTGAACTTTCAAGTAAGTTTTTGGCATTTGGCTGGGAAGTTCTTGAAATGGATGGCAACGATTGGAACAGCATGGATACTGTTATACCTCAAGCTCAAGCAAAATTGGGTCAAGGTAAACCAATTGTAATTATCATGAAAACCGAAATGGGTCAAGGTGTTGACTTCATGATGGGCACCCATGCTTGGCATGGAAAAGCGCCGAGCGAAGAGCAGATGAATAATGCCATGGCACAATTGCCAGTTACTGAATTAGGCGATTATTAATCCCTCAAAATAATGAAAAAAGGAACCCTCTTTCTCTTTATTCTTTGCCTTTTTAATTTGGCCCAAAGCCAAATGATCAATGGCTTTAAGGGTAAAAAAACGAGGATTCTATTTTTGTTAGATGGCAGCGGAAGTATGCTTGCCGAAATGGATCAATCGAATCGTTGGTCTGTGGCAGTTACTTTGATGTCGCAAATTGTTGATACGCTTAGAACAATTCCGGATGTGGAAGTTGGGTTACGCGTTTTTGGACATAATCAACCAAACGACAGGCGCGATTGCAACGATACCAAATTGGAAGTTCCTTTTTCGCCATATAATCACAAGCAATTTGTTGGTAGATTAAGGCAAATTAAACCACTTGGATTTACTTCAATTACCCAGTCTTTATTGGCTTCTGCAAAAGATTTCCCTGAAGATAAAAATGCCAGAAATGTAATTATTATCATTACCGATGGGGTTGAGGAATGTGGGGGCGATCCTTGCAAAGTGAGTGAGCAATTGCAAAAGAAGGGAATTGTTTTACGTCCTTTTATTATTGGATTGGGCACCGATGCCGAAGTTTTTAGAAAAGCATACAGTTGTGCTGGAAGATATTACAATGCCGAAAATGCGGGTGAGTTTCAAAAAATCATTGGTGTTATCATTAATCAAGCATTAAACAATACAACTGTTCAAATTAATTTGTTAGATGCGCAAGGTTTACCTAGAGAAACGGATGTTCCTATTACGTTATACGATGCCGACAACGGGGTATTGCTAGAGAATTTTGTGCATACGATGAATGGAAAAGGTATTCCAGATACTTTGTATTTGGATCCAATTCGCAGATATCGTGTTGTGGCGCATACATTGCCGCCGGTTACGCTTGATAATTTTGAAGTAATTCCGGGTAAGCACAATACCATACCATTGAATACCCCGCAAGGGAATTTATATTTTAAAATTGGAGGGACAACGGGTTACGGCAGGCTATTGGCCATTGTGCGCAAGGGGGGAGACATGGAAACCATCAATGCACAGGATTTCAATACTGTGAAAAGATATTTAACTGGTGGCTACGACATTGAAGTTTTGTCGATTCCGCGCTTGAAATTTCCAAATATTTCAGTGCGTCAGAATCAAACCACTACCGTTGAAATTCCATCACCAGGAATGGTGCAGTTAAGTATAAACAGAGATGTAACAGCTGCGGTTTTTCAAAAAATAGACAATAAAATGGTTTGGGTGATGGATTTTAATAGTTCACAGCCTAAACAAGTTCATATTTTACAACCTGGCGATTATACAGTCGTATATAGACCAAAAAGTGAAACCAGAACATTATACACAAAGAAAAAAGAATTTAAAGTACAATCAGGATTAAATACTCAAGTATCGTTATAAAATGAGAAAATTTGAAATATTAGGTAGCAAAGACACACGTAGTGGTTTCGGCGCTGGTTTATTAGAAGCTGGACAAGCGGACGAAAATGTTGTTGCACTTTGTGCCGACTTAACAGGGTCGTTAATGATGGATGCATTTAAGGATGCGTTTCCAACCAGATTTATCCAAGCAGGTATTGCAGAAGCAAACATGATGGGTGTTGCTGCTGGTTTGGCAATTGGAGGAAAGGTTCCATTTACAGGAACGTTTGCAAACTTTTCTACTGGCCGTGTGTACGATCAAATTCGTCAGAGTATTGCATATAGCCATACCAATGTAAAAATTGCGGCTTCTCATGCAGGTTTAACTTTGGGTGAAGATGGTGCAACCCACCAAATTTTAGAAGATATTGGATTGATGAAAATGTTGCCAGGAATGACGGTTATCAATCCTTGCGATTATAACCAAACCAAAGCGGCAACCATTGCCATTGCAAAAATGCACGGACCGGTTTATTTGCGTTTTGGTAGACCAAAATGGCCTGTATTTATCTCTGAAGATACCCCATTTGTAATTGGAAAAGCGTTAATGTTAAATGAAGGCACAGACGTGAGTATTTTCGCTACTGGTCATTTGGTATGGAAAGCCATAGAAGCTGGTCATATATTGGCTGAAAAGGGCATTAGTGCTGAAATTATCAATATTCACACCATCAAACCTTTGGATGTTGAAGCAGTGATTGCGTCAGCCAAGAAAACAGGGTGTGTGGTAACTGCCGAAGAACATCAAATGAATGGTGGATTGGGCGATAGTATTGCGCAATTGTTGGCATTGAAAATGCCTACTCCTTTGGAAATGGTTGCTGTGAATGATAGCTTCGGAGAAAGTGGTACACCAGATGAATTATTGGTGAAATATCACCTAGATAGCCAAGACGTTGCCGATGCAGCTTTACGCGCTATTGCTAGAAAAGTATAACCCATTAAAAAACTAAGCAGTTCTTTGAATGGCCTCTGAAAGGGCCATTTTTTTTGTGCGTGAAATTTTAATCCGTTTTTTGTTATTCATGATCACTTCCTCCGAACTGAATGTTTGCACATGGTCTAAATTTACAGCATAGGAGCGGTGTACCCTTACAAAAGTCTCTGGAAAATTATGAATGATAGATTTGATTGTTTTAGAGATGGTGTAAAATCTATTTTCCGTATACAAATTGGAATAAGAGCCATATGCTTCAATGAAAACAATATTGTTATATTGTAATTCGGTATTCGCTTTATGCTCTTTTATCAAAATATGATTTTTAACGTTTGATTTTGAATCAAGTAATGATTGAGCTTTCAATCGATCAGAAAATAATTTCAAATCAGCTTTCAGTGTATTGAACAACAGATAATCATAAAAGCCATGTCGTATGCATTGAATTACAAAGTCAGTATTTTCAGTAATTATTATTAAGAAAATATTTTTCCTTTTAATACCGCTGAGTTGAAATTCATTGGAAAGCACATTGAAATTATATTGATCAACAAAAATCAGTGCTGCCTCGTTGTAATTATAAGATAATCAATTGGTTAGAAAAATCGTAATCTTTAAAGTGCGAATCACTATTGCTAACTAATTGATTTACAGACTCTTTCTCAAAAATCGAAATGCTAATTATCTGTAAAAAACTGTAGAGAGATTGGCCGATTTTCAGCTTTTTCTTCGCTATGGCTACCAAAAGATAGGTGCAAATGGCAATCCAAATCTGGCAATGAATAGCGTTCTCAGATGTGCCATTAAACGATTTGATTTTCAGATGTTGTTTGATCCAACGAAAAAAGAGTTCGATTTTCCAGCGTTCCTTGTAGAGACCGGCGATTGTAGTAGCGTCTATCTCAAAGTGGTTGGTCAGAAATATAAAGGTCTTGTTTTTTTCTCGATCGTAGAACTTGATTCTCCGCAGGTGTGCCGGGTATTTTAGCTGTGATTTTGATAAAAGTGGGTATAGATCCCTGCAAGTCAACTAGAGTATGCATCTTAACAGCGCCTTTATTTTGACGGAATTTTGCCCAGGGAAACATCTGCAAACAAAGGTCAGTTGTCGTACTATCGAGCGCATACGCCATGTGGTTAAGATCGTTTAGAAAGGTATTTTCATGAGCGTAAAGTTTGCGCGCTTCGGCAATCATAACCTGAGCAAAATCGGCATAGATTCGCCAATTTCTGCGCTCGTTGGCTTTGGCGAGTGTGTTTCTAGCCACCGGTTTTTTGATGCCGCTGTGATACAGTTTTTTACTCATGGCCTGAAGGCACGATTCTATGTCTCGCAGGCTATCTCGATATGTTAACTGGGCAAACGACATTATCAGAAAATGCTCCTTACAAGTAAATTCCTTGATTCGATAGTCGCCGTTATAACGAGCTACACATTTGTTGAATTCATAATCAGGCAACAAGGACATCAATTGCGAAAACACCGTTTTTCCCCTGTTCATAAAATAGTCTATGAATAATTTTTGGGAAATTCAAATCAAAAAAACTTATTTTCGCTGTCAAAGCCTGTTTTTACTTGGCACTACAAGGATTGAAAAAAAGTTAACGGGACACTAGTGATGAAATATATAAAACAACCCGCATTAAGAAATTGTATTTTGCTTTCATTATCGTTCCAGGGTAATTAAGAATGTTACTTAAATTATCGGCTATTGAATTAGTCCAATATTTCCAATGTTGTGAGCCACCAGTATAAAATCCATAATTGTGAATGATTGAATACAATGCAGGAATCAAGTGGATTAAATCCTTTTTTGAAAAGGAATAATTCTCATTCTTATAAAACATATATTGCATGTTTTTTTCATTTCGGCACAGTTTGAAACTGTGAAACCGAACAGATTTGACTGCTTTTTGATTTTTTGCTAAAGAAAGGATTGATAAAAGTGGTACTCCAGATGAATCATGAATGGAGTACCACATAATAGCAAGGCATTGTAACAAAAAGAAATGCCGGCTATTGTTAGTAAAGTATAACCTATTTACAAAACTAAGCAGTTTTTTGAATGGCTTCAATTAGGGCCAATTTTTTTGTTCGCGCGATTTTAATTTTGGTTTCGTTGTTCATAATTACTTCTTCACTGCAATATGATTTAACGTGTCCAAGATTAATCAAGTAAGATCGGTGAACTCGAATAAATGATTCAGGGAAATTTTGAATCAATGATTTTATAGTTTTGGTAACTGTAAAGAATTTAGTACTTGTGAAAACGTTTGAATATGAGCCATGGGCCTCAATAAATAATATATCTGTATAATGAAGTTTGGTTGTAGATTTATGATCCTTTATTAAAATATAATTGTTTATATTTCTTTTTGAATCAAGTAATAATTGAGCGTTCAATCTATCAGAAAACAATTTAAAATCAGTTTGTAATTTGTTTAACAATAAGTATTCATAAAAACCATTTCGCAAACAATCAATTGCATAATCGTTACTTTCAGAAATCATGATGAGAAAAATATTTTTGCTGTTTATTCCGTTGAGTTTAAGTTCAGATGCAATGGTATTGAAATTATGATTATCTGTAAAAATGTATATTTTCTCATTATTTGAATCGTGGTTGACCAATTTGAATTTTTCAATTGATTGTAGTTTTGTATTTGGATAGTACGCACAAACCAAGTTTCTAACTTTGGTTGCGTGTAATTGATTGGTGAAATGAATAAAAAAAGTCATAGTTTGAAGGATTTGATAATCACAAATTCAATTAACACGTTGTATCAATTGAATTTGTAGAATAATCTCTGCAAACTTAATCGAATATGGACATCCCAATTGGGGTAAATTGTGTAAGAATTGTAATCGGGGACATTTTTTAAATTAAATACAATATAGCAATATGTTACATTTTGTTATATTTTAGTGTTTTGAATTATTGGACAATTACATTACAAATGCTGTACAAATTTAATTCGCTTTTAGGTTTTGAAGATATTCATTTGGTGTAATTCCAGTAATTTTTTTAAAGCTAACATAAAAATTGGATCTAGAATTAAATCCGGAAATATTGCCAATGGCTTCCATGGTGTATTTTTTATTGCCGTTGTCTTTTAATAATTCAATGGCATGATCAATTCTCATTTCACAGATTATGTCTGGAAACGATTTGTTTAGGTGGTTATTAATAACAAATGAAATATGATGATTTGGAAGTGAAAAATGTTTCGAAGCCAAATCCATCGAGAAATCAGTGTTCGTATACAGTTGTTTTTCTTTAATTTCTGAAATAATAGTTTGTGCCAAATTGGATTCTTTGGAATCGATTTCTTCGTTCTTGCTTTTAATTGATTTGTATTTAGATAGTGACTTTTCATTGTCTTCAATTGTTTTGAAATTGATTTTAGGCAATCCATATAAGAGTATTGGATTTAATAAAATATACAATGCCAATGTAATGATAGAAAGTCCTGTAACAAAAAGGGGAACCCTTAGAAATAAGTTTGATTGATCGTTGATTGATGTAATAAAAATAGAATTATAAATCGATGAAAAAGATATTGATACAACAAAAATAGAAATTACTATTAAAAATAATTTTAACCATTTTAAAACGAATTTCACTTTTATTTCTTTGTTGAGTTGAATGTTTTTTATATAATATCGCCATGCAAATAATGTATAAGAGATATACAAACCAACCCGCAGAATGAAATTATATTTTGCTTTCACTAAAGTACCTTGGTAGTTGGATATTTTAGAATAATCTACTGAAATTGAATTTGCCCAATAGTGCCAGTGCTCAGGTCCACCAGAATAATATCCCCAATTATCAATGATAGAATAAAACGCGGGTACGAAATGGAGAAGTTCAATTTTAGAGAAGGAATAATTTTCATTTAAATTAACAACAACATAAAAGTAGATTGCCGGTTGAATGATATAATAAAAAGGAACAAAACCTCTCAGAAGAAATGGAAAATCTTTTATTAATCCAGTAATCACAAATACATGTACCAAATAGTAATTGATTATACCCCAAAACATGGCAAACATGAGCCATTTAAGTTTCGGATTTCCATTTTTTTCAACCAAAATTGTTCCGCACGTTATGAAGGTTAATAACACTGCAGTTATTAGCAATGTCAACACAAGTGGACTAAGTGCGATAAAATAAAACATTAAAATAAAATTTGATTATGTATATGAAAGTTTGTAAAACCGTTTACTATGCTTCGGTTTAAATTAATTTCGACAAATTTAATTAAATAATAAGAGTAATTAAATTACTTTGAAAATTAATTTCAATATTTTTATTTTTTAAGATTTTGCAGGTATTCATTCGGGGTTATACCCGTGATTTTCTTAAAACTTGCATAAAATGTAGTTCTATAATTGAAGCCAGATAAACTGCCAATGGCTTCCATTGTGTATTTTTTGTTGTTTTTGTCTTTTAATAATTCAATGGCATGATCAATTCTCATTTCACAAACAATATCTGGAAAAGACTTTTTGATATATTTATTGATTAAAAATGAGATATGATGTGTTGGTATTGAAAAATAATTTGAAGCCACAGCCAATGAAAAGTCAATGTTTTTATAGAGTTGTTTTTCTTTTATTTCAGAAATAATTGTAATCGCAAGGTTGAATTCACTGCTGTCAATTTCGTTGTTTTCATTTTTTAATGTTTTAAATTTCGAAAGCGATTTCTCATTGTCTATGATTGTTTTAAAATTAATCTTTGGCAAACCATAGAGTAAAATCGGATTAAATAAAACATAACCCGACAGTGCCAAAATAGATAAGCCAATAAGGCTAATGGTAATCAATACGGAGACACTGGAATTGTCAATTATTGTATCGAGATAGATAAAATTGCTCACAGAACTTAAAGCTACGGTTACAACATAAATTGATATAACAATCAAAAATAATCGTAACCATTTCAAAACGAATTGATCTTTAATTTCAGTGTTGTTTTTGAGGTAATGAAAATAGTACCGCCAAGTAAATAAAGTGTATGAAATCGTCAACAAATCAAATAAAATAAAATTTAGATAGTATTAATTTTCCCGGATATTTGGTCAAAAAAGCAAAATTGTTAGAAATAGAATTTGCCCAATATTGCCAGTGCTCTGGGCCTAAGGAATAAAATCCCCAATTATCTATGAACGAGAGTACGAGAGGGATTAAATGAAATAAATCTTTTCGAGTGAATTTATAGTTCTCATTGAGGTTAACTAAAACATAAAAATAAATTGCAGGTTGAATAATATAATAATAAGGGTATAATCCTCTTGACAAAAATGGGAAATCTATAATTACGCCGGTAAGAATGAACATAATTACTATAAAATGTAAACCAATTTCTGACAATATTATAAATAGCAACCACTTTAGTTTTGGATTGCTATTTTTTCGGATAAAATTGTTCCACACGCCAAAAATGTAACCAACACCGCCAAAATAAGCAATGACTGTACAAAGTAACTTGGTGAAATAAATAAAACCATATCTTATAATTGCATTGCAAAGATAAATGCATTTGAAATATTGGAATCTCGAATATTTCATTTTATTTCTGTTGTACCTTTGTTGAGCCAAATGAATACAAGGGAAATCTTAAGTGAGTATTTGAAAATAGAGCCAATTCAAGAATTGGTGGAAAATTGTCAAACAGCCAATCAAACTATTTTTTTACAGGGTTTGTGCGGTTCCGGAGGCGCAATGGCGGTGGCCTCGGTATACGCGTCGCTGCAACGTCCTCTTTTATTGGTAATGCCAAACAAAGAGGAGGCAACCTACTTGAAATCAGATCTTGAAAATTTACTCATTGGCGAACACATTTATTTCTTGCCTGAGTCTTTTCTTAAACCATTTCAATCTTCGCGAGAAAGTGCCATGTCGGTTCAAGAGCGAATTGAAACGTTAAGTAGTTTTCGCAAAAACAACAAACGCATCCTCGTAACCTATGGCCGTGCCTTGGCTGAATTTGTAATTGACAAGGTTCAACTTACCCAAAATTCATTTGAAATAGCAAAAGGTCAAACGCTTGACGTAGATTTTTTGATGGAATTTTTAGAAATCAACGAATTTGAACGTGTAGATTTTGTATTCGAGCCTGGTCAGTTTAGTTTGCGCGGAGGGATATTCGATTTGTTTTCATTTGCCCATGAATATCCTTTTAGAATTGAATTAGACGGCGATATCATAGAGAGCATTCGCGCATTTGATGTAAACAATCAATTGTCAATCAAAGAAATGGCTCAGTTTTCGTTGGTGCCTAAAATCAATGCTACTCACGACATAAAAAAGTCGACCATTTTTGACTATCTAGATGAAAACACCTTGGTGTTTTCATTAGATTCGTTTTTGCAAGTTGAAGATTTGGCAAAAGGGTGGGAAACTGCACTTCAAAATCACCAAGCTGCCATTGATCTCAAAAGTGAAAACACACCCATTCACCCAAAAGAAATTTGGATGAGTCCCAAACAATGGGTGCAATCTATTTCAAAATTTAGGCAGATTTATTTGGGGGGAGAAAAACCGTTGGAAAAATTTATTACCATTGGATTTCAGCAAGAACCTCAACCTATATTTAAACGCAACTTCGATATGTTGAAATCGTGGTTGGCCGAAAATCAACAGAAACAATATCAAACGTTAGTTTTTAGCGACAATAGCCGACAAATAGAACGACTTCAAACAATTTTAAAGGATACTTCCATTGAGCATGAATTCACTCCCGTTTATATTGGTTTATCTGGTGGATTTGTGGATGCGGACGCAAAAATAGCTTTTGTAACTGAACATCAACTTTTTGACAAATATTACAGACCCAAATCAAGGCAACAATACTCCAACCAAACGTCCCTCACTTTAAGAGAATTAAAGAATTTAAAGCCTGGCGATTTTGTAACCCATATAGATCATGGAATAGGACGTTTTGCTGGACTTGAAAAAATGCAAATGAATGGGGTAACTCAAGAAGTTGTTCGTTTAGTATACCGCGACAATGATTTACTGTATTTATCGGTGAATAGTTTGCATAAAATTAGCAAATATTCGGGTAAAGACGGAACAGCTCCTTCCATGCATAAATTAGGAAGTGGGGCTTGGGAAAAACAAAAGCGCACTACCAAGAAAAAGGTTAAAGATATTGCAAGAGAGCTAATAGCGCTCTATGCCAAACGAAAAAAGGAGAGGGGCTTTGCTTTTGCTCCCGACAGTTATTTGCAACTGGAATTAGAAGCTTCCTTCTTTTATGAAGATACCCCTGATCAAGCCAAAGCCACTGAGGACATTAAGCGTGACATGGAAAATGAACAGCCCATGGATAGATTGATTTGTGGGGATGTTGGTTTTGGCAAAACGGAAGTTGCAATGCGCGCTGCTTTTAAAGCCGTTTGCGATAGCAAACAAGTAGCCATATTGGTGCCAACAACCATTTTGGCGCAACAACATTATAGAACATTTAAAAAACGATTTGCAGGTTTTCCTGTAGAAGTTGACTACTTAAACCGTTTTAAATCTGCCAAAGAACAAAAAGAAACTTTGGAAAAATTGAAATCGGGGAAAGTAGATATTGTAATAGGAACCCACCGCTTGCTTGGAAAAGATATTGAATTTAAAGATTTAGGTTTGATGATCATTGATGAAGAGCAAAAATTTGGGGTGGGTGCAAAAGAGAAATTAAAAGCAATCAAGGTAAATATTGATACACTTACCCTAACTGCTACTCCAATTCCTAGAACATTACATTTCAGCTTAATGGGGGCAAGAGATTTGAGTATTATCAACACTCCACCGCCCAATAGGCAACCCGTTCATACTGAATTGGCTACGTTTAACCGAGAACTACTTGGAAAGGTCGTAACTGATGAAATGAACAGGGGAGGACAAGTTTTCGTGGTGCATTCAAGGGTGAAAGATATTCACGAATTGGCCCATGTAATTGCTTCTGAAGTTCCGGGAGTAAGGGTTTGTATTGCTCATGGACAAATGGAAGGCCACGAACTTGAAGATGTGATGGTAAAGTTTATTGAAGGAGAATACGATGTATTGGTAGCAACCACAATCATTGAAAGTGGGTTAGATATACCAAATGCAAACACCATTGTAATAAACAATGCCCATTTATTTGGTTTGTCTGATTTGCATCAAATGAGGGGCCGCGTTGGTCGTTCGAATGTCAAAGCCTTTTGTTATTTGTTATCGCCACCGGTTAATTTATTGCCTGATGATTCTAGAAAACGATTGAGAACACTTGAAGAATACAGTGAATTGGGAAGTGGGTTTCAGGTGGCAATGCGCGATTTGGATATTCGTGGTGCTGGAAATTTACTTGGTGCTGAGCAGAGCGGTTTCATTTCGGAAATGGGATTTGATATGTACCATAAAATACTAGATGAGGCTGTTAGGGAACTGAAAAATGAAGAATTTACGGATACTTTTGATTCAACACTTGATATAAAAAGCAGAGATTGTCAAATTGATACACATTATGAAATTCTAATTCCATCAAATTATGTTTCTCAAACTGCTGAACGTTTGAGTTTATACAGTGATTTATCAAATATAGATTCTGAATTGGCACTGAGGGAATTCACCCAACAATTGGTAGATCGTTTTGGAAAGATGCCAACCGAGGTAATTTCGTTGATCGATTCGGTTCGATTAAAATGGGCAGGAAAAGAACTTGGAATGGAGAAGATTGTATTGTCAGAAATGAAAATGCGTTGCTATTTCCCTGGTGATCCAAACGCTTCTGTATATCAAAGTAGTGCTTTCGCCGAAATCATGGGTTTTGTTGCACAAAATCAGAATAAGTTTGCAGTAAAACAAACAGACAAAGCGTTAATAGTGCAAGTAAACTTGGTGAACGATATTTTTGAAGCACTTCATATTTTAGGGGAGTGGAAGACTTATCTAAACCGTGAATTAATAGATCATGCATAAACTCTTTCGAAACACCTTTGTTTTATTTATCTATATGGTATCCCAATCTGCAGAAGTTTTCTCGCAATCAAAACTCCCAACCCATAATCCCAATCTCCCTTTTATTGGGGCTAAGAAAAATATTTGGGCGGGGAACCCGCTTTTAAAAGGCAAATATGTAAATCTAGAATTTCCGCATACCATTGGTTTTAAAGATGTGATGAAATGGAAAAGAATGAAAAATCCATATGAGGCATTTAAAAAAACCGATACTACCAAAATCAAAGTATTTGAAGGTGCCGAAAAAGCAATAACCGATACTGGAGATGGAATTTTCTGGTTGGGGCATGCTACCTTTTTCATTCGGTTGGGTGGCAAAACATTTATTACAGATCCTGTTTTTGGCAAGGTTTCGGGATTCATGAAGCGTGAATCGGTTTTGCCGATTTCTCCTGAAAAGTTACCTAAAATAGATTATTTGTTGATGTCTCACGACCACAGAGACCATTGCGACAAAATGAGCCTTAAATTCCTCTCCAAGAAAAATCCCCAGATGAAATATTTTGCGGGATTGGAAATGGATAAGGTGTTGGGAGGTTTCATGAAGGGCAATGAGGGACAAACGGCAGGTTGGTACCAACAATACACCTTAGAAAACCATGTGTTTAAGTTGTGGTTTTTACCAACGAGGCATTGGTGCAAAAGAGGTCTAACAGATGAGAATATCCGTTTGTGGGGATCCTTTATCTTAGAAATTGATGGTTTGGTAATTTATTTTGGGGGAGACAGTGGATATGGAAGTCATTACAAGGAAACGGCTGAATTATTTCCTAAGATAGACATTGCAATATTGGGTATTGGCGCATTTGAACCAGAATGGTTCATGGAATCAAATCATTCATCGCCTACAAAAGCATTTCAATCTTTTCAAGATTTAAATGCGACGTATATGGTGCCTATGCACTACGGAACTTTTGATTTAGCCGATGAGCCAGTTTGTTTACCTGGCCAATTATTAAATGATATAGCTATTAAGCAAAAGAAAACCCAACAGGTTTTAATTCCGCTGTTGGGTCAAAATATTCTTGAAATGATAAAGAAATAAGAAATTTATTTTTTCATTATTTCAGTCATTTCATTTACATAGAACTGATAGCTCTTTGAACGTACAATAGGTGTTTCGGTTTTATTTGTTTTAGGTATCTCTACAACAGGAACTGCCTCAACTTTTGGCGCAACTTCAGTAGTTTTTACTGGTTCAACAGTTGCAACTTCTTTTTGCTCCGTTTTTGTTACAACCGGAGTAGTTTCCTTAACTGGTTCTGAAGTTTTCACTTCCGCTTTTGTTTCTGTTATGGGAGTTTGAATAGCTTCTTTTGGAGTTGGTTTTGACTCTGGCTGCTCAGTTGTTTTAGGTACTTCTTCTAACTGAGGCGTACCTTGAGTCATTTCTTCTTCGTTGTTCATTGATTCACCCAAGAAACCATATGGGCAACCGTTGTTGCTCATTACACCAAAAACCTTACGACAGCTATCTCTCTTGTCTGGAACACCATCGTTGTCTCTGTCTTTCTGAGTTCCAATGTAAATGTTTAGTCCCATTGTACCAGAAATGTTGTTGGTGTGTGCATATTCAGTGGCACCCCAAGCATCATTGATATTAAAGTAAGGCTGAATAACTCCCAAATTTAAACTCATACCAACAGATACTCTATTTTGTGAATTTTGAAAATCATACTTGCAATATGAAGCCCTGATATCAACAATCTCACCTATTTCTTGGTGAACAGCAGCAGACACAAATGCTTTGTCGCCGGTGTATCCAAAACCATATCCCCCTACCAATTGAATATTGGTTCTTTTGAATGGGAAAAACTCAAATCCTAAAGTATATCTTGGTTTTAAATAAGTTGTATAGCTTGAAAGGTAAGTAGAAGATCCTTGGAATTTCAAATTCAGAGTGTCTCTAATTTGTTTTACTATGTCTTTGCTTAAATTGTTTGTTTGGCCCGTGTCTAACCCAGTGAATATCCATTGTCCTTTGAATAATTTGTGTTCTGTTGGTAGAACATCCCACACAATTTTACCTAAATTTTGAATGCTCCCTGAAACCCTGAATTTCTCATTGATTCTATAAACAAAACCAGTTCCAAAAGAAAATCCTTGGTTTGAAGAAATTCCCATTTTGCCCATTTGGTTAGAAATAGTTTTATTTATATTTACACGGTATGCACTATCTCCAATTTGGGTTAAATCAATACCCAGCATTGAGGCTCTCGCATTTGCTTCTGCCGTTGCTTTAATTTGGTAAATTGAATTTACTCCGGTATCGGTTTGTAAACCTAGGTAGGCTTTGTCAACTTGCATGTTTGCAAGTCCATTGATTAAGCCCAAATTTACGCCAACCGACAATTCATTGGTGATTTGACGGCCATAGGTAATTTCATTTTTTACGTAAGATGAAAAGTTGGTATTTGAAAAATCAATTTTGGCTTCTTTTCCTATAAATGCACTGTTTCCAAAAGTGGCTAAACCGAATAAATCTTTCGGGGCGTTAATTTGTCCCTCAAAAACAAGAGAAGTAGTATAAGTAAAATATGCTTTTTTACTGCGTATTCCAAAGTGGAACAAATTGGTATTAGAAAGCAAATCTATGCCCATTTGCTTTTCACTTGAATTCATTAAATTTCTAGCCGTTTGAGAATCACTTTCAAATTTGTTATAAATTGAATTTAAATTAAATCCAGTTAAATTTAAACTATTGAAGGAATTGAATCCTATTGTAAATTTATGCTGTGGCAAAAATCCAGGATTTACAATAGCAGATTGACTTAAATGCCAGTTGTTGAAATCAAAGTTCATTTGTGCTTTTGCAAAATTCAACTGAATGATGCAAATTGCTGCGATTAAAAGATTTTTCATTTTCATTTTATATATCTCCTAATCATTAAATTTTTAATTTTCCTCTAAATGCAATTGAAACATCTAGTTTACTGTCGGTGTAAATACTCACAGGAACCGTTCCAGCGTTATATGTATTGAAGTTTGCCCTGATCAAGATGTATTTGCATTTTTGAGCATCTAGCTTTTTCAACATGTCGTTTTGCATTAAGAATGAAGTCATGTTTTCAGAAGTTGTAACTACATGTCCATTTGCATCAGGAATTCCTGATTTCAATAAAGTTACATTCATGAGGGAATCAATTTTTGCATATTTATCATCTGTAAATATCAAATCTAAAGATCCATCAAGTGGAAACCCGTTGATTGTTTTAATTTTCAACTCTAAGAAATCAAAGTTTGTTTTGCCTTGAAGCGAAGTTCCATTTTCAACCGTGTCTGTATATGAAAAGTCTTTGGCAGTAAATGTCATTGGAATATCTGCATCAAAACCAACTACAATTGTGCTTGTATTTACAATATGGTCGGTATAGCTTACAAAACCTTTGGGATTCATGATTGCTTTACCAACAATGGTAAATGTTTGTGCTGGCATACCTAAACAATTTACAATATTTGAATTCGTTTTATTGATAGCGAAAGTTTGAGATTTAATTTGACCTTTTTGCGCAATGGTAGGGAATGGGAATTGCATTGAATCTACATTCATAGGCAAGGTGTTGTTCTTATCGTCTTTAGAGGTGATGTCTAATTTCACCAAAATTGGAACGCCAAATGAATTGTCAACGTAAATATCCATAATTGGATTTTCCATACGAATGCCTTTTCCTAATTTAGCCAATTGACTAACATCTAGATCATTGATGTTGATGTCAAAGGTTTTTGTACCTAAATAACCATCCAAATAATCAAATTTTGCGGTAGAAGGATCCAAAGTGATTTTGATATTGTCTGAAGAATCAAAATTCACCATACCTGCAGAAGCTTTAATGGTTACCGAAACATTGGTTCGTAAGATGTTATAATCTTTCGGTGTAGATGCTCCCAAGAACAAATTGGTGTTTGTGAAATCGATATTTGAATTTGTAGTTGACTTAGAAATGGCATTGATTGCCATAGGACTTATAGGATTACCCAATTTACTTGCGTCCGGGAAATCAACATCAATGGCAACATCGGTGCAGAATTTTGATTCCGTTGTAACCGGAATATTTGCGTTCCCGAAAAGGATATTTCTTAATCTCGCATCAGAAGATGGATCAGATAAATCTAGAACCAAATTTTGTGGTTTGATTGATTGAGAATTAATAATTGCTCTACCACCAATGCATTTTAGGTTGTTCCCAATTACAGATAAATTCACATTGCTTAATGTATCAATAATTACATTTGATGGGCTTTGGTCAACTTTTGTTACCGGAAGTATAAAACTCAAATCGTTTGATAAATTAACACCTGCAAGGTTAATGCTGTCTCTTCCTGAAGCATTAGCAGGAATATTCAATATTTTTGCAGTTCCCAATGTATGTGGAGTTGGTAAATTATCGATGATTGTTATTTGAATTTCAGCAATATTGGTTGGTAAATTGTTTTTAATATCGAATACCAAATACCCTTTAGAAATTTTCAATAATTCAAAACTTGTACTTTTCGCAATGGTTGTTGGTTTGGTACTCGTTGTATTGAACGAAGGAAAAACATCTGAAGTACCTTGTTTTAATCGGAAAACTTTCTTTGCAGTTGTATCAGTACTACCGAAAAAATCCATCAATGTAACTACTGATTTTTCATTGATTCCTGGGAGGGATATTTCTCCCATACTCATATTTACAGAACTTTTACCTAAAGAAATATCTTTCAGAATAGAATCAGCAGATAATTTGAAAACTGAATCTTGTTTGAATTTCAAATGAATTAGTCCATCTGGATCATATTTAATGATATCGTCTTGTTTTAAGATTTTACCAGCGGTAATTGATGCATTTGCAAGTGGGCTTAATACCTCAGGATTAGCGCCGTTTTTAAATTTGTTAAAATCTAAGTCATTCTTTTTACATTGGGTGGTTAACAAGGATAAACCAATGATAAGAATGTAATTTATTTTATTGAATGATTTCATGCTCTTTGTTTTGAGTTGATTGATAATCTGTGAATAATAGACAAAAGTCTATACAAAAATAGTTTGAATTTATTAATTTTCAGTTGGTTTTTTCAATAACAAATGAATATTTTTTTTAGCGTTAGTGTTGTTTTAATGAAATTGAATCTTCAGCAATAACAATGAGTCCTTTTTTATAAAGTGTTCCAATTGCCATTTTAAATGTTTTTTTACTCATTTGTAATTCATCTTTGATTTCATCAGGATCACTTTTGTCTGATAAATGCAAATAGCCTTTGTTTTTATCAAGCTTGTTTAGAATTCGCTCAGAACTAGAATCCATCTTGCCTCTACCAATACGTTCTAAACTTAAATCAATGAGTAAATCTGTTCTAATATGTTTTACATAGCAGGTGAAAATGTCGCCTACAAAAACGGGTTTGTATGTTTCGTTGGCATAAATAATACCGCGGTATTTTCCTTCAACAATGACCTGCATTCCGCGCTCTGTTTCTTCGAAGGCCATAACCTCCACTTTTTGATTTAATTGTAAATCAACGCTTTCAACATGTAATGATTTTTTGATTTTTGTAGTACCTACAAGTCTGTCAGTAACAAAATCGCGATAAACAAAAATAACATACCATTGTCCAACCATCATGTGGCCATTTTGTTCTCTAAATGGAACCAAAAGGTCTTTTTCAAGTCCCCAATCCATAAAAGCACCAACAGAATTCACAGCATTTACTTGTAAATAAGCATATTGGTAAACTTCAACCTTAGGGATCAATGTTGTTGCCACTATGCGGTCTTCAGAATCTTTGTAAATAAAAACTTCTATTTGGTCATTTATTTCATATTCTTGAGGGACATATTTATTTGGCAATAAAACTTCGTTTCCTTCATTATCGCCTAAGAATAAACCAAAGTCGGTTAATCTGTCGATATTTAAAAATTGGGTAATTCCGATGGTAATCATGTGAACTGCAAAATTCGGTATTATTTATTGAATTCCGTCATTAAGTTTCGATTCAATAGAAATTCACTTGTTTTTAAAATAAATCATAACATATTTTCACGAACTTTGAAAGTGCAAATGGAAAAGTCCTTAGAACATTTAAAACGAATATTTCATGATTTTGAACCGAATTTGATTCAAGATATTTTGGATACCGCCATTGTGAAACAAGTTGAAGCGGGTGAAATTGTAATGCGTACTGGTCAACATCTCGCATCTGCTATGTTATTATTAAGTGGAACTTTGAAAATTTTCAGAGAAGGAGATGACGGTGGAGAATTTTTCCTTTACTATATTCAACCCGGTGAAGCATGCGCAATGTCTCTCACTTGTTTAAACCATCAAGAAAAAAGCCAAGTTGCGGCCAATGCAGTGGAGCAAACAACCATTCTTTTTATTCCTATGGCAAAAGTGAATGAATGGATTCGCAATTATAGAACGTGGTCAGATTTTGTAATCAATACATACCGTAAACGATTTGAAGATGCCTTATTGGTATTAGATAATGTAGCATTTCGAGGGATGGACGAACGCCTGGAATTCTACCTAAAAAAACAAGTTGAAAATTGTGGGTGCAATGATTTACAAATTAACCATCAAACCATCGCCAACGATTTGAATTCTTCAAGGGAAGTGATTTCTAGACTTTTGAAAAAAATGGAACAACGTGGAATTTTAATCCTCCATAGAAACCATATAGAATTTTTAGGACGAGATTTTTAACGCAATACCATTACATCACCTTTGTAAACCTGCAATTGTCCCTCAGGACTCAAGAAAGTAGCATGGTAAACGTAATTTCCAATTGGAACAAGTTCATTGTCGTAATATCCATCCCAATGATCAGCGGGATCAGTAGAGGTGAATAAAATTTGACCCCATCTGTTGTATATCATCAAATTGTATTTTGTAATGATATTGGTTGTATTCAATCCAAATTTGTCATTCACATCTTTTGTTGTACCAGGAGTAAAGGCGGTGGGGAACCAATATAACGGAGACGATTTTACGTAAATATCTTTTGAGAATGTATCGGCACAACCGTGAATGGTTGATGAAATTAAAGTAACTTTATATTTTCCGTAATTGTCGTAAGAGTGGGTGGTGAATTTGTTATTGTCGAAATACCCATCACCAAATTCCCAAGTCCAATTGTCATCGTTAATAGATAAATTGTTATAATTTACAGGATCTGCGGCATGCAATTCTGTTGGAGAGTAGTCGAAATTTGCAACTGCTCTAGGATAAATGGTAATCGGTTTGATTGCAGTGTCCGAACAGCCAAAGCTATTAAAAACAGCCATAGAAACATTAAAGGTACCATAGTCTGGGAAAGCAACTATATCGTTTTGATTGTATGACATTCTGCCATTACCAAAGTTCCATAAATATTTCACAATGGTTCCTCCGCCTGGGGTCGAGCCATTTGAAAAGCTAATTGGAGAACCTTGACAATTGTCGGTAAAGCTCATAGATGCGTTTGGCATTGGCGCAATGAAAAGTGGTCTTCTCATGGTGTCTTTGCAACCATTGCTGTTATAAACTACCAAGAACACATCAGGAACACCAACGGCTCCATAATAATGGCTTACTTTTTTGCCAGTTTCTGTTGGTGAATTGTCACCGTATGACCAAGTTTCAGATTTCAATAATCCGCTTCCTGGCCAGCTGAATGATTCAAATTTGATAAAACTATTTTCGCATGTATCAGCAACCGTAAAAACAGCTCTAGGTGCAGCCAATATTTGTATGCGCTTAATTGCCGTATCAGGACATCCACTTTGAGAACGAATTACAAGTCGCACATTAAATAATCCACCTGGAGTATAAGTTGTAAACGGATTTTGCAATCCACTCAATTTTCCATTGCCGAAATTCCACTGCCATTGAACTATTTTATCGGTGGTAACTCCTGAATTATCTGTAAAAAGAATGCTGTCATATTCACAATTCCCTTTTACAGAAAACGCTGCTTTGGGATAAGGCGTTGTATCGCTTAAAGTCCAAATTCCGGAAAACCCAATACCTGTATGATGCGTTACTTCATTTAATGGGGTTGAAACTGTTCCATTTACAGGGTATAGCCATTTGTTTACCCCTGTGTTGTATTTAATTGCGCCCAAATTGGCTTCAGTAATGGTATTGTTGGCAGTAATTAAATCTGCATCGGTATACCCAAATTTAATTGTTGCATCAGGTTGTTTGGCATATCCATTGTCTTCAATCATCCAAAAGCGATCTACCATTCTTCCGCTGTTTTCGCCGTCACATTCGTTATCGGTATTTTGAACACCAGTTGGCATTGGTCTGTTATTTGGAACTGCCACATCCGATGTATGGTAGGTAGAAATTGCCACGTAACCAGAATCTTTGATTTGTACCCCAATAGAGCTGCATGTAAGTGTGAAATTCAATCTTGTACCGACTGCATTTACCAAAGGATAAATAAATATTGGACCAGTGCTTCCGTCTCTAATGTTCCACTGCAAACGACTGTAACCAAAACCTGGAGAGGTTTCTGTAAGAATTCCTCCAGATGTATAAGTGATTGCATTTGGATTTCGGTTATTGATAATAAGGCTATATGTATTTACATTTAAAATATTTGAATTTAAACGCAATAAACCCGTTCCACCACCGTTAAATCCGCCTCCAACCAACATATTTTGTTTCAAGGTCACACCTCCAGTTCCTTGAAAAGCAACATCTGGAAAATGGGTGATTTTTGATCCTCCCACAGAAATGTTATTTCCATAAAATTCAACTTTTCCTAAATTACTAGTAAAAACAACAGTATTACCTTTGTTCGACCAATTTCCGTTTATTCTTAAACGGCTATTTGTCATCATAGAAATATAGGCATCCGAAGTAGCGGCATAGTTTCCGGTAGTACCATCAACAATGACGAATGCTCCGTCTGTCATTACAATACTTCCACCGGCATGTATAAGTCCTTGTCCCCAAACACAGTTTGAAAAAACAAGGGCCAATAGGGCAGGGAATATGTTTCTTAGCATTTTCATGAATCCTTAAACTATAACTTAAATCACTAAATTATTTCTTTAGCTGTTCTAAAAGTTTTTTGTTTAACTCTATTAATTCTTGATTTTGCTTTCTTAATTCATCAATTTGCGCCTGTTGTTCTTGAATTGCTTTTACAATTGGCACAACAAAGTTTCCATAACGCAATCCATAATAACTTTTCTCATTTTTTGGAGCATCAACACCGTCAAAATCGTAACCAACTTCTTTCGCTGCTTTTTCTACATCTTGTGCCAAGAAACCACTAGTTACTGTTTTTTCTCCATCGTATTTGCTATCCCACTTCACTGAATCATGTAAATTGTTGAATACATTCATTTTGTGAATATCAACATTATATGTAATTGGTTTTAGCTTCATGATGAATTCTAAACCCGCTACATTTTCTTTGATGTTTTTCTTAAATCTAGCATCACTTAATGTACTCCAACCAACTGTGCCGCCTATAGAGGTAACAGAAGCATTCCCTATACGTACCATATTGGAAGCGGTTGCTGTTGTTGCATTACCCAGTGCTGTGGTGTTATCCATATTGCCACTTGTTCCCGAATAATAACCCATTGCGGTATTGTAATAACCTGTATAATTGTAATACCCTGAATAGTAACCCATCCCAGTATTGTAATACCCTGAAGTATTGTAATAACCACTTGCATAACCTTCATAGGTATTTCCATAGCCCAATCCATTTGAAGCCAATGAATAAGAACCTGTTGCAGTGTTGTAATGACCATAAGAGTTACTCCCTAAAGAATAGCAACCATTTGCGGTATTCATAATTCCACCCACATTGTAGATCATTGAATAAATTCCAGAACAGGTATTGTAGGTTCCTGTGGTATTATAGTACAAACTTCTATATCCAATACCCACATTATATGATCCCGAAGTATTTGCAGTTAAGGGTTCGAATCCAATACCTACGTTATAAGTTCCTGTTGTATTTTGATACAATGCACTTGCACCAACCGCGCAGTTGTATGACCCGTTATTGTTGGCATACATGGCTTGCCAACCCAAAGCGGTGTTGTAATATCCACCGGCATTGCTCTTCAAAGCATCTTTACCCAATGCAATATTAGAATATCCACTTGAAGATAAATTTGCTCTGTAACCAATTGAAATATTGTCGTTTGATGGATTTAATTCGCCGTACCAAGTATTGTTAACCCTGAAACGTAATGCGATATTATCAGTAGTTCCAATAAAGTTATTTGAAGCATTTAAACCTGAATTGCCTGTTGTTCTCCATTGGCTGGTTAAGTTTACAAACCCTCCACCTTTTGATAAAAAGATTGAATCATTTGAAAGTCTTATTTTTTGAATTTCGTTTAAAGTGTCGTTATCTATCAATTTTTGCTTTGCAACAAGTGTAACTTGACCGTAATCATTGATTGTTACAATTGGAAATTCATTAACAGTACCATATGTTCCTTTTAGAACACCTGTTTTTGCAATATCTACATTTCCTTTACCTTGAACCATTCCGCCAGTTAATCCAGGGCCAAAAGTAATAGAACGCATTACCGGTACCCATTTGCTTTGCTCATAATACCAAAATCCAGCGGTGTCATCTGTTTGATAAATCATCAAACCATTTGCGGGGGTAGGAATTAAGAATTTTTGAGCCCTACTCAATCTTGGAATCAACATACCCTTACTCGTTGCACTGACATCTAACATTGCAGAACCGTTTGGTGTTGCACCTGTTTCGTTGATACCCACATTTTGGGCTTCAATAATATTAGCAGAAACGATGAAAAGTAGAATGGTTAATTTAAGTAGTTTTTTATGCATGTTTTTCAATTTAGGCAGTTTATTACGTGGTAAATATAAATAAAAATCTTGACAATGTGAATTTTCGCTGTTTAATGCTTCTTAGACGCAATAACAAATTCATCGCTGCCTAGCTTTAATTTTTCTTTTAATTGCAAGTTGTTCATTGTCCAATAACTAGGGAGTAAATTTGCTCTTTTTAAGTGTTCTTTAAAGTCCGCACCGAATAAACGTAAGTGGTCAAATTGGCCCAAGTGTTTTATGCGGTCTTTGGCTTCCCAATGTTTTTGTCCTTCAATGGTTTGAGGGATTTTGACCGACATTGGAACTTGGGTAATGGTGGTGCCCCCAGATTTTAACGTTCTATGAATTTCACTCAAGGCAGTTGCTACATTTTCAACATGTTCTAAAACATGATTGCAAATAATAAAATCGAAAAAATTACTTTCAAATGGCAAATTCATTACATTTCCATGAATAACGGATTTGTCGTAGGCAAATAAATATCCCTGTGTTCTTAAATCAATTTTTACAATATCCAATTGGAATTCAGATGCCAATTTTCTCGATAACGCTTTTTCAGGCGCAACATGAAGCATTTTTTTTCCAACCAATTGCTCAGCCGTGAAATTACTCTTGAAATATTCAAACATCAATCGGTCTCTATCTGAAGAACCACATTTAGGGCAATCGACTTTTCTTTTACCAGCACCAATAATCGACAATTCTTGAATGATGGGGTAATTATGACCACGACTCAAAAATTCACGGGCATGAAACCCACAAATATTGCAACTGTAATTTTTCCCTCGAAATAAAAATAAGGGTAAAAAAAATGAGAATCCCATAGAATTCTCAAATTTAAATAGGATTGCAAAGAAACAGACTATAGATTATTTATTTTTTATTGGTGTTTATATTGAATGGAACGTAAATTGGACAAGTACCAGCAACGGCGGTAATTACGAATATGATTGACACAAACGACAAAATATAATACTGTAAACCACTTACAGCGTCGTTAAATATCATCATTGCAAATACCAAACTGATTGCAATTCGCAAAACGCGATCGAATTTTCCCATATTTTTTATCATCTATTTTTCTATTAAGTAAAACAAAATTGAATATTTTGTAGGGAACTAAAAATGACGAATGTCATATAAATAAAAAATCCCTTGAAAATGAATTCAAGGGATTTTTTAATTGGTTCTAATTTTAAATTATTTCACTTTCATTAATTCAGTATCGAAAATCAATGTTGCGTTTGGAGGAATTACCCCACCCGCACCGCGTTTTCCGTAACCCAATTCTGAAGGAATAATCAATTTGTATTTTGCACCTTCTTTCATCAATGCAATACCTTCATCCCAACCTGGAATTACTTGTCCAATACCCAATTTGAATTCAATAGGTTCGTTTCTAGAGTATGAATTGTCAAATTCACGACCATCCATCAATTTTCCGCTGTAGTGTACAGAAACGGTTTTGCCAGCTACTGCTTGTGCACCTTCTCCTTGACGTTCTACAACATAATACAACCCTGATGCTGTTTTTTGTGCAGCAGGATATGTGGTTTTGATCCAATTTTCAAATTTTGAAGCTGCTTCTTTTTCTGCGTTCATCGCTTTGTTTTTTATTTCAGTCATGTATTTTTCTTTGCTTGCATCATCCGCTTGGAAAGCTTTAGCTGCAGCACCTTGTCTAATAATTTTAACGGTTTCAATAATGTCGTCTTGTTTGATTGAATTCACTACATCCATTCCCGTAACAACTTTCCCAAAAACAGTGTGCATACCGTCTAACCATGGTGTTGCAACGTGCGTAATGAAGAATTGACTTCCGTTTGTACCTGGTCCAGCATTTGCCATTGACAATACACCTGGTCCTTCATGTTTTAACGTAGCATCGAATTCATCAGGGAATTGGTAACCTGGTCCACCAGTACCTGTTCCAAGAGGATCACCACCTTGAACCATGAAATCTGCAATTACACGGTGAAATTTCAATCCATCGTAGTAATGAACGCCATCACCTTTCGCAGTGTTTTTGATTTTACCTTCAGCCAATCCAACAAAGTTGCAAACGGTCATTGGGGTTTTGTCAAAATGTAATTTAATTAGAATTGTGCCTTTGCTGGTTTTCATTTCAGCATACAACCCATCAGCCAAAGCACCGTTCTCAGCTGGAATGTTGTTGGTTTCTTGATTATTCGTATTCGTCATATTTGATTTCTTTTCTGTTGTTTTAGCCGGTTGCGTAGCTTTCGGTTTAGTTGTGGGTTTACCCTTTGATTGAGCCATAGCGCTTACTGAACAAGCAAGAGCGGCTAAGATTGCGATGTATGTTTTCATGATTTTAATATTTCTTCTCTGAGTTTTTTTGGCAATTTTTGTACCACTTGTTCGTAACTGTGGTCAATCAGCGAAATTACGAATTCTGAAGTTAATCCGTCAAAATAAACGGTATTCCAAAGCGATTTATTTAAGTGAAATCCCGGAATTATCTGCTCATATTCTTCCCTTAACTCAATTGCATATTGCGGTTCGCATTTCAAAGCAATTGATATAAAGTCATTTATGTCGCCAATGCAGAACATCTTGCCTGCAACCTTCCACACAATCGTTGACTCGTCAAAAGGGAAAGTTTCTTCGACAAAAGCTTTTGATAAGCAATGGTTTTGAATAATTTCGAAACTCATTTTGATAATTTTCGTTCCACAAAACTAATCAATCCTTTAACTTTGTAAAAATCTTTTACAACAGAAATGCAAAAAATTGGTGTTTATATTACTTTAGTCTTCCTGTTTGCAGGTAGTTCATTGGTTTTTGGCCAAAAAAATACAACGAAACAAAATCCAAAAACTGAAAAGACTTCAGATGTTGTTTATGAAAATGGAATCAACACCATTACCAAAACACCAAAACCAATTCGTACCCGTTTTGATAAATTAACGGTCGACAATAATGGAGTGGTATATAAAGACAATCAATTATTCACCGGCGATTTTTACATGGTCTTTAATCCCAATGAAAAACCAACAGCAGATAAGAAATATGTAAAGTATAGTATTTCAAGGGAAGGACATTATACAAACGGACTTAAAGACGGTGCTTATTTCGAATATTCAAAAGAGGGAATCAAACAAGTGTTCGAAACCTATGCAATGGGAAAGAAAAATGGACCGTTTGCCTATTATTTTGAAAATGGTGCAGTAGAAATTGAAGGCAATTTTGCAAATGGAGAACTTGATGGTAAAGTAATTGGATACTTTGCAAATGGCAATAAAAACTACATCAATATTTACAATATTGGAAATCGCAATGGCACATGTTCAACCTTTTTCCAAGATGGAACCTTAGAGCAAGAAGCAACATTTGTAAACGAAATTCCTGATGGCGACATGATTGGTTATTTTCCTACAGGCAAAGTGAGAAGTATCAAAACTTTTAATTTGGGTGTTTTGGAGGGACGTAATTACGTTTTTCATAAAAATGGCTGTCCTGCAATTGAAGAATACTATAAACACGGCAAATTAGATAGCCTTCAACGTGCTTTTGATTATTTAAGTTGCAACGTCATTACCTCAGGTTATTGGAAAGACGGCAAGAAAAATGGCGTTTTTGTTAGTTATGACATGTTTGGCGATACACTAGATTTCAAAACATACAAAGAAGATAAGCGCGATGGTTTATTTGCTGTATACAAAGAAAAATGGAATCCAGAAATTAAAAAGATGGAACTCCTGCCAGAAACTATGGGTTTGTTTGAAAATGAATCGCCAAATGGATATTGGTTTTATGGCAGAATTTCAAACCAAGACAGAAGAGAAGGCAAATACGACTTGGGAGTAAAAATAGGAGAGTGGAACTACTACAACAAAGAAGGTGAATTGTTTTACAAACAATGGTACGATAATGATGGCAACTTGTTAAAAGATAAAGCCCTCAATTAAAGTGAGCCTCAATAAAATTGAACCTTTTGTAATTGGAATTACCGGACTTTCAGGTTCCGGGAAATCCTTTTATGTCAATTTACTAAAAGAAAAACTTGGCAACAATGTTTGCGTTGTTGGGTTTGACGATTATTACAAATCATTAGACCAGCAATTGGCAGATCAAAATGGTGAAATCAACTACGATTTACCTACCGCATTACATCAAGATAAATTCCATGAGGATTTATTAAAATTAATGGATTATCAATCCATCAAAATAAAAAAATACCAATTCGAAAATTACGATGCCCCTGAAATGATTGAAACGATATATCCAGCTCCCATTTTATTGGTAGAAGGATTGTTCGTGTTAGATTATCAACCAGTAAATGAATTGTTGAATTTCAGAATATTCATGGACTGCAATTTGGAACTTTGTTTTAACCGCCGGTTATTAAGAGATGTTTCGCAAAGAAATATTCCGGAAGCAAAAAGTAGGTATCAATGGACAAACCATGTGTTGCCTGCATTTGAAAAGTACATAGTTCCTTACAAAGATAATTGCAACATGGTAATTGAAAACAATGGTGAACCCGATTCTAATATTGAAGCAATCATTGAAAATATTAAGTTGTTGGCTCATCCAACGGCAACAAGTCAATTGCCTTAAATAAAGATTTGTTCGCTACCTCTGTCTTGGGTATTGTAAATGGTAAAACTAGCTTCGCCAAATAATCCTGCAATTTCTCCTGGGTTCATTAACAACGCACTTCCAAATTTTTGTTTGTGATATTTGTGAGTATGTCCAAAGAAAACACAATCAAACCAACCCGTTTTAATCATGGTATGCGCATAAAAAGGATAGTGGGTAACGCCAATTTTAATTCCATCTAAAACCAATTGGGTATCCAAATCGCCAATAAACTCGCCGTAAATTTTTATTTTAGGGAAATTCGCAGCCATTTTCGAAATGTTAAATCTGTCGCCATCATTGTTTCCAAAAACGGCATACACATTCATTTCACTATTTCCCAATTCATTCACTATAAATGGAGAACAAAAGTCCCCACAAATAATTAAGTCATTAATATTTCGTTCTTTTAACGCTGTAATTGCCTTTTTTAGGTTGGTTAAATTGTCGTGTATGTCGCTGATTATTCCGAATTCCATAGAAAGATTTGTAAAATTTTGCTCGAAAATACAAAATGGTTGTAATTTTGCGGTAAATATTTTCAAATGGCAATAATAATCACTGAAGAATGTATCAATTGTGGAGCTTGTGAGCCCGAATGTCCAAATAACGCAATTTATGAGGCAGGGGTTGATTGGACGCTTGCCGATGGAACAGGAGTAACAGGTATGTTTACCATGGCAAATGGTGCTGAAGTATCTGTTGAACATAAATTTGCTGCTATCAGCAATGAAGTTTATTTTATTGTGCCTGATAAATGCACCGAATGTACTGGTTTTCATGAAGAGCCTCAATGCGCAGCTGTTTGTCCTGTAGATTGTTGTGTGCCAGATCCAGACCATGTTGAAAGCAAAGAAGTGCTGCTCGACAGAAAGACCCGTCTACATTTGTAGTCGCACGAAAAACTATTTTTTGATTATCCACTTTCATTATTAATCTTTGTATCATCGCTATGTTCGATGTACAATATATTTGCTTGCAATCATGGGTTCCGGTAAGGGCTTCAAATAGCAGCGCCTCAGAGATGGTAACTTCTTTGCTTTTTGGCGAAACATGCATTGCTGTTGGAGAATTAGACGATTGGCTTCAAATTCGAACCAACCACGATGGGTATGCGGGTTTTATTCCAAAAAATTATGTTTGTTTGCTTGAAAAATATACACATATTCAATGGAAAATTGTGACTGAACCTTTTACTTACATGATTCATAACCAAATGGTTATTCAACTTTCTCCAGGCTCCCGTATCCCTCAAAATAATAAAATTATGATTGATGGAAATGAGTACGTTTGGAAAAATGGATTGGGAGATAAAACAATTGTAAACTTGTTGGAACATGCCCAATGGTTTTTGAATACCCCGTATTTATGGGGAGGAAGAAGCATTTTTGGGATTGATTGCAGCGGATTGATTCAGGTATTGGGACAAATGTCTAACCTTAAAATGCCGAGAGATGCGTTTCAACAAGCTCTTTGTGGAACCAGGAAAACATGGAGTACACGACAAGCCGGCGATTTGTGTTACTTTGAAAATATAAGTGGTAAAATAACCCATGTTGGAATTTTGATTTCAACGGAAAGAATTATTCATGCCTCAGGAAAAGTTAGAATTGACTTTATTAATCCTGAGGGAATTGTAAATAGTCAGTCGAATGAGCTCACTCACAAATTGGCAGATATTAGAACTTGGTAAAATATGAAACTCGCAGAATATATCAATGAATTTAAAGGGTCTTATCACCCACTTGAAGGGGTTAAATTTGGATTTGAACCTTCACAATCAGAGGTTTATGTTGATTTGACCGTAAGTGCAGCAATGTCGTACCTTCAAGGGTTGATGATGTCTGGAAAAATATCCGAAATTCAAGCTTTGGCAACAGGTGGACCAGAAGCATTGGCTCAAAGTCAATATTTTCAAGAGTTAATCCAACAATGTGCCAACAACTATTACGGTTTGGACTGGGACATTGAAAGGAAAAAAGTTTTGGCTAAAAGTATTTTGGCGTTCGTGTTGGAAGGATTGAGGGTAAAATTCCAATCTGGTGGATATGAATCAAATGCCCAAGGGGTCATGAAGTTTCTTGGTATTGATTTGGGTATTATGGGCAAAATGGGCGGCATGTTTAGCAAGTTTTTTAAATAATTAATGAAAAAGAAAAAGCACTACATACAAACACTTTTGTTGTGGGTGTTTTTTCTGATTTACCCGTCGCTATATTCCCAATACAGCGATTTTGTTAGGCCCGAAAAGGCAATAAAGGGTTTCGATTATCATATTCTTATTGCGAATAATAATGATTTTAAATACTTAAAATCGCATATTCCACAGTTTTCAAATATTGAAAAACTCAGAATTGATGGTCCAGTAGACGTTAACCTGTTGTCGGAAATTGCAGGGAAGTTCGACAATCTAGAAGAATTGCAACTCCGACAGTTTCAAGGTATTATTTCAGATGTTGATTTGGAAAACATAGAATGGATTCCTTTGGTTTACTTATACGTCCCTCAAAACAGAGAAGATGCATTATTGTTAAACAATTATTGGAGTCGATTTAACCGCATTTCTTTGGAATTCGAAGTGGTTCCTGATCAATATGACTTCATGAAAACGTGGAAGTCTTGCAAAGAATTGCAAATTATTGCACCATGGACAAGGGTTGAATTGGATACTGCCTTGCGCGAAATATCAAAATGGTTACCTAAGCTCCAAAAATTGGCGATTTCTTTAAACAATGTGGAATACTTAACACAATCTATCCATCGATTTAAAAAGCTAACAAGACTTACTTTGATTGATGCTGCTAGTCTTTCAACTGGAACAGCAATTGAAAACCTAAATGAGATATTAACCCCTGTAAAAATTGGCGATAAGGATGTTAATTTGGTGTCAGGGGTAAATAAAACAGTGATTAAAAAAGCCATCCACATGCCCTTGGTTTTTTTAACCAACAATACAGAACTGTTAAACTCTGAGCTAAAGCATATCAAAAAGATATTTCCAGATGGGGAAGTTGTTCAAGATTTTGAGTGGGTTGAACCTGATCAAAAACTTGATTTTGTTGAGAATTTAGGTTTTTCAGAAGTTAAAAATAGAGGAACATTCCCAAATCCCATTTCAAAACCATTGATTGAAGATTTTCAAGAGGGAATTCATTATTTTGAGGGAAACAATAGCGCCGATCAAATTTTTGTAGGCGAAGGGAAGTGGAGTATTTTGGTGCCTAAAGGTGCCATCGTGAATGGTTCTGGTGAAACATATTTAAACAATTATACCATAAAGGTAAAAGTCATGACCAATCAGGAACGTTTGTTAGCCTACGCTCCAAATTTGGTTTATGATTCGGCTCAGCAGAAATTTCAATTGAATCCATCGTTTTTGTTTGACATACAAGCATTTAATGAGAAGGAGTTGTTGTCAGTTAAATCGGGTTATTTTATTGAAATTCATTTTATAGGAAACCTAAATCAAAATGCACATTTTTATGCGTTGAGAAATCAAAAATGGGTGCATTTTTATGAATATGATTATCAATTTAACGACGATCATCTGGCAAAAATAGATTTTTTTCAGTTTTATCAAGGAGCGCAATCTGGTAAATTCACAGGTGGCTCTGATCTAACCAATTTGGATGACAAAATTGAAAACAAAGGATATTGCTACCTGCTGAAATCGAACGAATCAAAAAGTTGGATCATTCCATTCAAGAATCAATATGTAGAAAAAGTACCCAAAATTGCCGATGAAAAGAGTTTCTTGTTAAAGAGAGGTGCTTCGTTAATTGGTGTGAGGAACTTTGTTTCAGATGAGCCCATTGAAAAAGGTGTTTACGAGCTTAGGCTGTATGACAAAACCAAAAAACTATTTCCGGAGCTAAAACCGTTTGAGAACTATCCATTGGTTTTTAAAACCAATATGGCCAAAAAGGATGTGACCTTGCAATTTTTCAAGGCCATGAAATTTTTTGATGTTCGAATTCGAGAATTTGGAGGAAGCTATGTGTTGGAATTGAAATCGAACGAAGGTTTGTGGCAAATTCAACTGTTAGAACCCAAGGAAAGATTTAAATCTTCACCTAAGAAGGCCAAAAGCGAACAGAAGAAATTTATCAATAAAATACAGGCGTATTTAATGCTTCGTGGATTAAAATCTACTGCACTGGAAAACGCTCAAAAAGCAATTGCATTGAAGGAGTTTACAGAATCTAAATCAAGCATATTGGGTAGCGACAATATTCCAAAATCGAAAATGAAACGCAGTTACTTGATTCGCAGTTTTGGAAGATTTGCATTTGCATCCGCAGACTCGATTGCAGCAACCAAATTTGTTGAGTTGATTCCTTGCGAACCTGGTAAAATTCCTTTAAAGGTGAATCAATTTGTTGTGGTTTACGACAACCCAATGTCGACTATTTGTATCGGTAAGTCAAATCGGTATAGCCTCGACGTTGTAGAAAGCAATATCTTGTACATTGCTTGTAAGGATGAATTTGAACGTGTTTTTATTTTAACAGGCGATAAATTCAGAAAGCTGAATATTCAAAACAATACTTTGACCTATGTAGATATGTTTCAAATTCCGGAACAGTTCTATAACCAAGAAATAATTCTAAACTTATTTAAAATCAAACGCAAAAACTAATGTCACCATTACTCATTTTTATAGGGCTAGCCAGCTATTTTTTAATTTTGTTATCCATTGGATACATCACCAGTAAAACAGCGGGTGAAGATGGTTATTTCTTGGGAAATAAGCAAAGTATTTGGTGGTTGGTAGCAATTGGTATGTTGTCGGATTCAATGAGCGGGGTGAGCTTCATTTCAGTTCCGGGAAATGTATTCGCTGCTAAGTTTTATTACTTACAAGTAGTAATTGGTTATGTAATTGGTTATTTGGTTATTGCCTATGTTTTGTTGCCTTTGTATTACAAACATAATGTAACCAGTATTTACAGCTATTTGAATACCAGATTTGGAACCATTCATCAAAAAACGGGTGCCTTGTTTTTTGTGTTGTCGAGGTTAACAGGTAGCGCAGGACGTTTGTTTTTAACCGCAGCAATTTTGCAAAAGTTTTTATTCTCTCAATGGGATATTCCATTTGTGGTAACAGTTGCATTTATCATTGGACTTATATTGGCATACACCATTAAAGGAGGAATTAGAACCTTGGTTTTTACCGATGCTTTGCAAAGTGTATTCTTGGTTGGTGGATTGGTGGTTTGTATTGCTATTATGATTTCTAAAACCCCTTCGGTTGTCAATCAAGGTGCATTTCATGTGGTGGCAAACTCTGAATTGTCACAAATATTTAATTTTAACTTTTGGCAGAAAACGTTCTTTTTAAAACAAATTATTGGAGGGATGTTTTTATGCATTGCCATGACAGGCCTCGACCAAAACATGATGCAGAAAAACCTTAGTTGTAAGTCGTTGGGCGAAGCCCAAAAGAACATGCTAACAACGGCTGGTGTTGTTTTCTTTGTGAATTTGTTATTCCTTTCCTTGGGAATATTCATGATTGAATATTTAAAATCGGTTGATCCAGCGTTGTTAGATCCAAACCACTACGCCGATAAAAAAGTACTCACCGATATGTTCTTCCCTCATATTGCCTTAGATTTACTTGGGCCAATTGCGGGAATGGCCTTTGTATTGGGATTGTCAGCGGCGACTTTTTCAAGCGCCGATAGTGTTTTAACAACCCTAACTACGAGTACTTATATTGATGTTTTGGGAATTGATTCCAGAGAAGATTTAACTGTTGAACAAAAACACAAAAGAAGGGTAATATTACACATTGCGTTTTCTGTATTGCTTTTATTGGCAATTTTGGTGTTTTATGCCTTCGTAAAAACCACCGTAATTAATTTGGTGTTAGATATTGCCAATTATACGTATGGTCCTTTATTGGGATTATTTACGCTTGGTATTTTCACCAAAGCCAAACCAAAAGGGTGGGGCGTTTTGATTATTAGTTTATTGGCCCCTATTTTATGCTATTTACTGGTAAATTACGTTGCAAAAGATGCCAAATATCAAATAGGATATGAATTATTGCTAATCAATGGTGGATTATCATTTGTTGGCTATTATTTGCTCTCTAAAATTCAAAATAAAATGCAATTGAATTAATTGGGTTATTTTTGAAAGTAGTGATGATTCTTCGGTGGTTGTTTATTGGTGTTTTTCTCTTTCCCTTTTTTGGGTCTGCTCAAATTCTGGATTCAGTCAAATTTGAAAAACCGCAGAACAAAACAGAAGATAATTTTGAACAAATTGAACAAGTTATTGTTAATGGACTTGTTTCTGAAACAAAAAATACTTCTTTGAATGTGTCTCTTATCAATACCAAGGGCTTTCTGTTAAATGGTGCTTACAATTTGTCTGATGCTCTTTCTAGAATACCCGGAATTTCTCAATTAACAACCGGCGTTGCAATTTCAAAACCTGTAATTAGGGGTTTATATGGCAATAGGATCATGGTATTGTTGTCGGGGATGCGATTTGACAATCAACAATGGCAAGATGAACATGGTTTGGGGTTAAGTCAATTGGGTATAGGCAGAATTGAATTAATAAAAGGGGCAACATCTTTAATTTATGGCACAGAAGCTATTGGTGGAACAATTAATATCATTGAAGAAATTCCTGCTTTTGAATTAAATGGAACGAAACGGGATGCTGGCATTGCTTATTATTCTAATACTGCTGGCGTACTCAGCGATTTTGGACTTCAACGTAGATTATTTAATAAAAACAAATCTGTAACAAAGTGGCAAACTTTGCGATTTGGTATAGAAAATCACGCAGATTATACCGATGGAAATAACAATCGTGTTTTAAATACTAGAAATAAAGGATTGCTTTTGAAGTTGGGGTGGGGTAAATCATCGGCTAAATTCTCCAATGAAAACAGATATATGTTTTCATACAATCAATATGGATTTGTGATGGACGGTTTGAATGATTTTTTCAAACCCGATGCCCGCTTAAGTCGAAGTTTAAATGGACCACATCACAATGTAATGTTAAACACATTCAGTTCTCAAAATAGATTTCAAGTAAAATCTACCAAAGTGAATTTTAACTATGGTTTTCAAAGCAATTCCAGAATGGAAGATGAAGGTGGTGGACAGATAAGCTTGAATATGCATCTCCTCAGTCTTTTGCAAAATATGCAATTTACTTTCCCTCAGAATAATTACGGTAGAAGCAGCCTGAGTTACTTTGTTAACCAGCAACTCACTTTTACGAACAATAAAAATTATGGGGGACGTGTGATCGTTCCGGATGCAAATATGACCGAGGCAAACTTGGGTGGACTGTTAAAATTTACACGCCCTTATTTGGTATTGGACGGTGGATTGGGCATTGCTTTCAAATCATTTCAAACCTACCAAACCCGAACATTAAATTCACCCGGTGAAAGAATTCAACCTTTCTCAAAAAATGCTTTGGCAAGTAATGCAAGTGTAGGATTTGCATTGACTAAAATAAATTTGTTCTTCTTTAGAATGGATGTCAAGGGGAATTTGGGTACTGGCTTTAGGCCAGGTAATTTAGCTGAACTTTCGTGCAATGGACTTCATGAAGGATCAATTCGATATGAATTGGGTAATCCAAACTTGAAAAACGAAACCAATATTACCTATGATTTTTCAATCGATTTATGGAGTTACAAGATCTTAGATTTTAAGTTTTCTGGATACGTAAATCAGTTTAACAATTATATTTATTTGGCCCCAACAAAAGATTCTTTTTACGGATATCAAGTATTTAAATATGAACAAACAAATGCCAAAATATTGGGAACAGAAACTTTAGTGAATTTTCATATTTGGAAACGATTGGATTGGGTGAATATTTGGAGTCAGATTTCGGGCACCAAAAATACTGGTTCATCAAACTATTTGCCATTTATCAGTCCCAATAAATTCACCACCAGAATCGTGTATTTTGTGTCTGAAAAAGACAAGTTATTTACCTTTTCTCCGGAAATGGTTTTTGTTGGAGAGCAATTAAAAACAGCAGAATTTGAAACAACCACAAAGGCATATAAATTATTCAATATTCAATTGGATTATCAAATAACTAACAAGTGGAACTTTTCATTGACTGTGCGAAATTTGACTAATGCAGTTTATTTTGATCATTTATCTCGCTTAAAGGCATACAATCTATACAATCAAGGCCGTAATTTTGCAATCTCACTCAGGAAGACTTTTTAATGGGTTCAAAACGTAAAATAGGATCATTGATCATGTTCACAGTATTGTGTACTTATTTATTGTTGCCTCTGTTTTATATGTTTGTTCTAAGCCAACACAAATACAATGTATTTCAATCTCTTGGTAAGCAAGAGGCTAAATCAATTGTGTTTTCATTTTCGGAAAATCAATTTAAAAATCTGAATTTTTGTAAAAATGAAGATGAAATTGTAATTGATAAAAAACATTTTGAGGTAGTTAACGTATTAAAGACTAAAACCGGATTTCAAATAAGTGTTGTTCCAGATGAATTCGAAGATAATTTTGTTTGTAACAACAAAGTAACCCAAGAAAACTGGCTAAGCAATTCTTGCTGTTGGCCATTTTTTGAGCAAATAACTACCCTCGAACACACTGTTTTCACCCATTCAACTGCCTATTATCGTTCTGAAATAGAAAAAAAAATCAAAGTTCCATTCTTTGTTCGTGAGTTGCCTCCTCCTAAATTGTATTCGTAAATTTTATTTATTTTATTTTGAGGGACGGGAAATCGTCTTTCAATTTTATTTATGATTTATCAAAACAAAAAAGGCTGGCGACCAAGCGCTAAAACAAAAATGAAAACTAAAAACATTATTTTAACAACAGCAATATTGTTATTGCTTACTGCAGTTAATTCTTGCACCATAGATCCAGGTAATTTGCCTAATATTTCCTTCAAAACCGGAGGAAAGTATATCACGAGCAATACAACCATCAAACAAGGTGATACCGTTTTAATTGGCATCAATGCCTCAAAAGCTGAAGATGTAGATGTATTGAAGAAATTTGACATCAGCCGTAGCTATGACGGAGCATTGGAATCAAGTGTTTATAATACTGATTTAATAGGGCTAAGTGGTGATCAATATGCATACGACTATTACGCTATTGCCCGCAAGCAAGCAGGAACTGAAAAATATACCTTTACGGTAATCAACCGCGACGGTTTGAAGAATTCTGTTTCGCTGCAACTTACCGTTCAGTAAATAAGTTTATTTCATAAAAAAGCCTTCGAAATCAACAGCATAAGCTGTGTTCGAAGGCTTTTATTTTATGAGAATTCGTGCGTTTAGAAGAGCTTCACTCGTTTAGTGTTTAGAAGCAATGTGTGCGTTTAGAGGAGCTTCGCTCGTTTAGTGTTTAGAAGCACTGTGTGCGTTTAGAGGAGCTTCGCTCGTTTAGTGTTTAGATGCACTGCGTGCGATTAGAAGAGCTTCGCTCGTTTAGTGATTAGAAGCATTGCCATGCGTTTAGCAGAGCTTCGCTCGGTTAGTGTTTAGAAGCAATGTGTACGTTTAGAATAGCTTCGCTCGGTTAGTGTTTAGAAGCAATGTGTACGTTTAGAATAGCTTCGCTCGGTTAGTGTTTAGATGCACTGCGTGCGTTTAGAAGAGCTTCGCTCGTTTAGTTTAAAGATTAATCAGAGCAGAACAACATCTATAAACCAGAGAATCCCAATCTGTCTAACCAGTCTAACCAGTCTAATCCGTCTAACCCTTATTTACATATACCCCAAAGTCTTCAACATGCTCTTGTAACTTTGTTCCTTAGAAAATAAACGGAAATAATAATCGCCATTTTCATCGCGGTCAATAATTACATGTTTGGGAGCAGGTGTCAAACAATGTTGGATACCCCCATAACCACCTATACTCTCCTGATATGCACCAGTATGGAAGAACCCAATGTAAAGCGGATCGTTTGCATCATATTTCGGCAAGTAAATTGCATTAACATGTTGTTCTGAGTTGTAATAGTCATCGCTATCACATGTAATACCACCAAGCAATACCCTTTCTTGTTCTTCCTCCCAACGGTTCACCGGAAGCATAATAAACTTCTTGTTGATAGCCCATGCATCTGGCAATTGTGTCATGAAACTAGAATCAATCATGTTCCATTTCTCTCTGTCATTTTGTGACTTTTGGTCAAGTACGCTGAATATTGCACCACCTGCTTCACCTACAGTGAATGAACCAAACTCGGTAAAGATATCTGGTTCTGGAATTTGATTTTCGACACAAACTTGCTTAATTTGGCTTACGATTTCATTGGCCATGTATTCGTAGTCGTACTCAAAGTTTAAGGTATTCTTAATTGGGAAGCCTCCGCCAATATTTAAGGTATCTAAGTCAGGACATTCCTTTTTGAGCTCACAATATACCTTCAAACATTTGTGCAATTCATTCCAGTAGTAAGCAGTGTCATAAATACCGGTGTTGATAAAGAAGTGAAGCATTTTTAGTTTCACATTCTTATTCTTTTTAACCACGTTTCTATAGAATGGCACGATGTCTTTATATCCAATTCCCAATCTACTCGTATAGAATTCAAACTTAGGTTCTTCTTCTGCCGCAATACGAATACCGCAGGTTATTTGTTTATCAGTATGTTCGAGTAACTCACTTAGTTCGCGCTGATTATCAAATACTGGAATTACATTTGTCCAATCATTATTAATAAGGTTGGCTATATTTTCTAAATAGTTTTCTCTTTTAAAACCATTGCATACTATATAGCTGTCTTTGCTTACTTTACCTTGCTCGTATAGTGTTTCGATGATGTTGATATCGAAGGCAGATGATGTTTCAAGATGTACATTGTTTTTGAGTACTTCATCAAGTGTATGTTGGAAGTGATTGCTTTTGGTGCAATAGCAATAGAAGTATTTGCCTTGATATTCGGCCTTTGCAATTGCCACATTGAACCAAGAACGAGCTTTCTTAATATTCTCACTTATCTTTGGTAAGTATGTGAATTTCAAAGGTGTTCCATATTGGCGAATTAAGTCCATTAAGGGAATGTCATGGAACTCAAGATGCCCATTATCGTCTAAATCAAACTCTGAAGTTGGAAAATCAAAAGTTTGTTTAATTAAGTCGATATATTTATTTTTCATGATTGTAAGTTACTTGGATTGTAAATTTTTTACAAATGTAATGCAGTTAGATTGATTTTTTTAATTAATTGTAAATGTTTTGCATAAAAAAAATGTAGTTTTTTTTTGTATTTGTCGCGAATTTCTTTTGAGGGTATTAACTTTGTGCAAACCCAAGAAAATCAAACATAACATGAGTAAAGTAAGTATTATTGGCGCCGGTAACGTAGGTGCAAGTTGCGCAGAGTATATCGCAATGAAGAATTTTGCTGCAGACGTAGTTTTATTAGACATTAAAGAAAATTTCGCAGAAGGAAAAGCGTTGGATTTGATGCAAACAGCTGCATTGAATGGTTTTGATACTAGAATCTCTGGTAGCACCAATGATTATTCAAAGACTGCCAATAGTGATGTAATCGTTATTACATCTGGTATTCCACGTAAACCAGGAATGACTCGTGAAGAGTTGATTGGTATCAATGCGGGAATTGTGAACACAGTTATGGGAAATTGCATGCAGCATTCTCCAAATGCTGTAATTGTTATTGTTTCTAATCCTATGGATACCATGACCTATTTGGCTAAAACAACTTCTGGGTTGGCTAAAAATAGAATCATTGGCATGGGTGGTGCTTTAGATAGCGCTCGTTTTAAATATTATTTGTCAACTGCATTGGGATGTCCTGCATCTGATGTTGATGGAATGGTTATTGGTGGACACGGTGATACTACCATGATTCCTTTGACAAGAATGGCTTCTTACAAAGGTGTTCCAGTTTCTAACTTTTTAAGTGCGGAAGTTCTTGATAAAGTAAAGGCAGATACAATGGTTGGTGGTGCTACGCTAACAGGTATGTTGGGTACCTCTGCTTGGTATGCTCCAGGTGCAGCAGTATCTGTATTGGTTCAAAGTATAGTTTGCGATCAAAAGAAAATGATGCCTTGCTGCGTTGCTTTAGATGGTGAATACGGCCAAAGCGATATTTGTATTGGCGTTCCTGTTATTCTTGGTAAAAACGGTTGGGAAAAAATCGTTGAATTGGATTTGAACGACAGCGAAAAAGCTGAGTTTGAAAAAAGTGCAGCTGCTGTGCGTAGCATGAATTCTGCGCTATAAAAAATTGAATACAAAAAACTCTTTATTTGCGGATAACGTATGCGCAAATAACAGATTTTAAAATACACTGCCGTGTGTTTGGTTTATGGGTTTTAAATTGAAACTATGAACTAAATTCACGGCAGTTTTTTTATTGAGAAAACCAAATTTAATGTCCAAAGGAATAATCTACATGCTCATTGCGTCCATTGCTTTTGGATTCATGAATCTTTCGGTGAAGATGATGGGGCATATGCATGTTTCTCAGGTGGTATTCTTTAGGGCTGTGGTACAAATTGTATTGGGTTTGGCTGTGCTTATTCAGCAACGCCAAAGTCCCTTCGGGAAAAATCCCAAAATGCTGATTATGCGCGGTTTTTTTGGATCAATGGGATTGCTTTGTTATTTCTATACGTTACAAATTATGCCTTTGGGAAATGCCATCGTTATTCATTATTTGTCGCCAATTCTCACAACCTTATTGGCATTTGCATTGGGCGATGAGATTGTAAAACCCCGTCAATGGTGGTTTTTTGGTTTGTCTTTTTTAGGGGTTGTTGTTGTGAATGGTTTATCAAGTCACGTTACATGGTTTGGAATTGTGGCCGGATTGGGTGGTGCGGTTTTTTCAGCATTTGCTTATAATACCATTCGCAGATTAAAAGGAATAGAAAATCCAAATGTGGTTGTATTCTATTTCCCTTTGGTAACGTTGCCACTGTCGTTGCTGTATCCTGCATTCGTAACGGATGCTTGGCGTATGCCCGTTCATAATGAATGGTTTTGGCTTTTGGTTACTGGGGTTGCTACGCAAATAGGTCAATTTTTCATGACCCGTGCCTACCAAGAAGATGCAACAAGCAGGGTTTCGGCAATCAGTTATGCCGGTGTCATTTGGGCCACAGCTGTTGGAGTGCTTATTTTTGCTGAAAGTTATTCAGTTTGGCAATTTGTAGGAATTGCGCTGGTATTAATGGGCATGGTTTTGAATCTAATATTCACGAAATCAAGTCCCTCAAAAACATAAAATTTAAAATTAAAGAACAATGGATCAAAGTTTTAGTTTGCAAGATTTATATGAAGATAGGTTGGAAACCCAACGTATTTCTACCCGATTTTTAAATCGTTATGATGTTGAGTTATGGGCTGAATTCTTTGAAGACGATGATGCCTTCGAATTTTTACTCAAACGAAATGGCAAAACCAATCTCGAAATGTCGGAGGATTGGATAAAACGCCAACTTCAGCGATACGAAAGCGGAACTTTTGGATTGCAAGCCATTATTGATCGAAAATCAAAGAAAATGGTGGGTCAATGCAGTTTATTGCTTCAAAAAATCGACAATAAACTAGAAATTGAAGTGGGTTATCATGTCATTAAAAAATATTGGGGGATGGGCTACGCCACCGAGGCTGCTCAATTGTTTGTTGACTTTGCCATTGAAAATCAACTTGCTCAATCTGTGATTGCTATTATTCACCCGAATAATTCGAAATCAATTCGCGTTGCGGAAAAAATCAATATGAAATTTGATATTGACACCACATGGCACGAAGAGCCAGTTAAGGTATTTAGAAGTTAATAAAGGTATAATTATTTAGGAAGCGGGAGTGTAGTTGTCGTAAATCCAGTGAAGGATATGGCGTTCTACTTCATTGAATTCTTTGCTACGTCGAACCATAACCAATTGCGCTGTTTTTTCAACTGCAGGCATTTGATGAGGAACAAATCCTGAGGCACCGCCCCAAGAAAAATCTGGAACAAATTGACGTGGGAAACCCGCACCAAATAAGTTGCAAGCAACACCAACAACGGTTCCAGTGTTGAACATGGTATTGATTCCGCATTTGCTGTGATCGCCCATAATTAAACCACAAAATTGCTGTCCTGAGCGTTCAAATTTACTGGTAGCATAATTCCAAACTTTCACTTCGTCGTAAGTGTTTTTTAAGTTGCTACAGTTGGTGTCGGCGCCTATGTTGCACCATTCTCCCAAAACTGCATTCCCTAAAAATCCATCGTGGCCTTTGTTAGAATATCCGTGCATCACAATGTTATTTACTTCGCCACCCACGTTGCAATAGGGACCAAGGGTAGTTGCGCCGTAAACTTTGGTTCCGAGTTTTAATTTTGCACCTTCACACATGGCTAGAGGTCCACGAACAATAGAACCTTCCATTATTTCGGCGTTTTTTCCAATATAGATAGGACCGTCGTTTGTATTGAGGGTAGCACATTCCATAGATGCTCCTTCTTCAAGGAAAACCGTGTGTTTACCAAATACAGTGTTTGAGTTTGAAATATTTGCTGAAGTTCTGCCTGCTGTGAGGAGTTCATAATCTGCAAGAATTTCTTGATGATTCAACTTGAAAATATGATAGGGTCTTTCAATCAGTGAAATGTCGCCATCAAATTCTATGTTGTGAGAAATATGTCCTTTTGCTGCCAATAATACTTTATTGTGATAAAGTGCTTGTCCATCGGTTAATTTAGAAATCGAATCAACCAACGGTTTATTGGGAAGTAAGTGTCCGTTTATATATAAATCAGGATTTTCGAGTAAGGTAAATTTCTTAGAAAGGTGGTCTCTGGTTTCGAATCCAAATTCTGTAGCGCCTAAATGTTTTTGCCATTTTTCGGCAATGGTTAAAATACCCACACGCAAATCGGCGGCAGGTCTAGTTAACGTAAGCGGATATAAATTGGCAATAGATTCAGATTCAAACAGATTCAATTTCATGGTTACAAAGTTAGTTTTAAAATTGATTGGGTGTATGCAAAAAGCGCATAAAAAAAGCCCAGCGAGCTGGGCTTTTAAAAAGGTTATTAAAAAGATTACTTTTTGTTGTATCTTCTCATGAACTTATCGATACGACCTGCAGTATCAACTAAGTTTTGTTTACCAGTGTAAAAAGGGTGAGATTTTGAAGAAATCTCTAATTTGTAAAGAGGGTACTCATTGCCGTCTTCCCATTTGATGGTTTCTCTAGTGTCAACACAACTTTGAGTGATGAAACTGTAATCGCAACTCATGTCTTTGAAAACAACTTTGCGGTAAGTCTTTGGATGAATATCTTGTTTCATTCTATTGAAAAATTCGTTATTTAGGGCTGCAAATATAGTGAAACAGAATTACAAAATCAATTAAATCTAATCTTTTTCTGAAAAATCTAATCTCCGAGGCCATCAATATTTAAATCTCTGCCCAAATCGATCTTGTCGCTCTTGGATTTACTGCAATCAAACATTCCAGGATCATAATTTTTAGGTGCATCAATCATCTCTGCCTTGTAGCTCAGTTTTGTGCTTTTCTGTAATTGGTGCATGAAATTTCCAAATATAGGCATGGCCATTGCTGAACCTTGACCCATTAAAGCTCCTTTCACCCTAACTGTTGGATCATCGGCACCAACCCATGTAGCACATACCAAGTTCTTCATCACAGCCATGAACCATCCATCGGCTGCACCTTGGGTTGTTCCAGTTTTGCCACCAATGTGTCCAGTAATTTCGTATTTGCCTTTTAAACCAAATGCAGTTCCGTGGTCAACTACCTTTTGCAACATGGTGAACATAATCAATGCCTTTTCCTCAGATAAAACCTGATCGTGCTTTGGGGAATTAAATTCTTCTAGTACATTTCCGTCTTTGTCTTCAATTCTTGTGATGAATGAAGGTTCAACCCATAGTCCTTTATTTACAAATGCAGAGTATGCCGATGCCATTTCGAACGGACTTAATTCTATAGTTCCTAAGCAAATAGAAGGAACACGGGGAATTCTGTTTTTTTGAATACCTACACGTTCAGCAAATTGACCAACCAAATCTGGCCCATCATCGCCCAAGCTTTTCATTACCTGTGCGGTAATTAAATTGTCAGATAGCGCCAATCCTTTGGCCATAGTCCAAACTCCGCCTGATGTTCCATCGAAATTCCTTGGTGACCAAGTTTCGCCAGTTTCAGTAACGAAAGTTGTTCTTTCGCGAGGGAATTCGGTGCAAGGAGTAAATTTATTTATATCAATGGCAGTTGCATAAACAAGTGGCTTAAAAGTGGAACCAACTTGCCTGCGTGCATTGATATTTACGTGGTCGTATTTGAAATATTTGTGGTCAATGCCACCCACCCAGGCTTTGATATAGCCTGTTTCTGGATCTAAAGCAATGAAACCAGTATGAAGTATTTTTTTGATGTAAACCATACTATCGTATGGGCTCATGGTAGTGTCTTTATCGCCATTCCATGAAAAAATGGTCATTTTTACAGGCTTTTTGAGTTCAGCAATAATTTTATCTGGGTTGTCACCCAATTCCTCTTTTAAATTTTGGTAACGGGCAGTTTTCTTTAAAGCGTCTTCAATAAAATTAGGAATTACTTTGCGGTCAGTGATATATCTCCAAGGTTTTTCTTTACCCCAACTTTGAACAAATTTACGCTGAAGTTCAGACATGTGTTTTTTAACTGCAGATTCTGCGTATTCTTGCATTTCACTGTTGATGGTGGTATAGATTTTTAATCCGTCTTTGTACAAATTGTAATTGTGTTCTTTGCACCATTTTTTCATATACTCACCCAAATAAGTTTTGAAATACGGAGCCATACCATCAATGGCAGCAGTTCTATATTGCAATTTAATGGGTTGTTCTTTCAACATGGTTAAACTATCATCTGACAGATAATCGTATTTGTTCATTTGTTTCAATACGGTATTTCTGCGCATTTTTGAACTTTCCGCATTGTATTTTGGATTGTATTTCCAGTTAGCTTTCAGCATTCCAATCAAAACGGCTGCTTCAACTGTATTCAACTCTTTTGGTGACTTATTGAAAAACTCTTGCGATGCTGCTTCAATTCCAAACGACAATCCTGAGAAGGGAACAGTGTTCAAGTAAAGTACCAAGATTTCTTTTTTGGTATATCGTCTTTCAAGTTGAACTGCAATTACCCATTCTTTGAATTTTTGCATCATTCGGCCCAATTTTCCGCTTGGCTTTTCGAAACGACTAAATAAATTTTTCGATAATTGTTGGGTTATGGTACTTGCACCACCATCGGTTCCCAATGATGCAAATGCACGAATGGTTCCACGGATATCAATACCTGAATGGCTGTAAAAACGAATATCCTCAGTGGCAATTAAGGCTTTTATCACTTCCGGACTAATGTCCTTAATGCCAATATTGGTTCTATTCTCGAGGTAATACTTACCAATGATGACACCGTCTTCGCCATAAATTTCAGAGCTAAGTGCATTTTTAGGATTTTCTAAATCCTCAACCTCGGGCATGTCGCCAAATAGGCCATAACCAACTCCGGTAAAGAATAAAACGAGGAGAAGTATCCCTCCACAAACAAAATACCAAAATTTTGGAATGATTTTAAAAGATGAACTGCTCATAAACGCACTACAAATATAATGTCGTTTTTTGAATTGCGTTACATTTTCCCTTGCTTAAACAATTGCAAATAATCGGCAATTGTTAAGTTTTTAACGAGCAATTGAAAATTGGGTTGTGTAATCCAAACCACATCAAATTCGAATACACTTTTTGAAGCAAAGAAATCGGTTTGTTTCGATAAAAATTGTTGATAGAATTTGGCTTTGTCGGGGGTGCTGAAATTTTCAATAGAAATGATGTATTTGCTTCCAATGTTTACAGAAACTCCAATTTGGATATTGTCTAGTGAATATTCTTTTTTGTTCAAATCGCTGATTCCGGCTTTAAGCATATTGATATTTGTTCCTTTGGGAACAATCAAGATACAATTCAAAGGTGTTTTCCCATTGTGTTTTTCAAAAGTGTTTTCTAGTGCAGCTTTTTTTGCAAGTGAATCTTTTGGCAATGCGGCTAATTCTTTAGATCGCTTGGTGAAATCTAATATGTTGTGTGCTCTTTCAGATACATCGGTATTGGGATAATCAACCGTAATTTGTTCAAAATACTCCATTGCTTTTGGCTCTTTTAGTTTCAATGCACAAAGCGCATAA
>CANFLS010000015.1 GCA_947447955.1 Flavobacteriales bacterium
ACATTCATGTTGGTTTGTTAGATGATCTTCAAGATTTATTTGAAGAAGAGCTGCCTAAATCAAAATGGAACGAAATATTATCTACCGACCTGCCGGATTATGAATTGCCGTCAAATTTTGTTGCGGATTTAAGAGAATACCAAAAAGAAGGATATAACTGGATTAAATTTTTACTTGAAAATAAATTGGGTGCTTTACTAGCCGATGATATGGGTTTGGGTAAAACAATTCAAACACTTGCCGTTATTCAATCAATGATCAACCATGAATACCATCCCACCACTGTTCATCGCCATATGGCGTTTGAAGAGGTTGAGAAAGTACTCAATGGCACTTCTATTATCCCTCCAAACCAATTCTACCAAGGTCCAACTTTGGTAATTTGTCCTAAATCGCTTTTATACAACTGGCAATCAGAGGCAAATAAATTTTGCCCAACCTTGAAAGTGATGAAGTACAATGGAATTCACAGACACAAATTAATTAGTGAATTTGCAGACATGGATTTGGTTGTTATGAGTTATGGAACAATGAGAAATGATATCGAAATTCTGAAATGTTTTGAATATCGTTGTGTTGTTCTTGATGAAAGTCAAGCAATTAAAAATCCAAGTTCATTAACGGCTAGAAACTTGCTCAAATTGAACGCACGTAACAGGATTGCTTTAACTGGTACTCCAATTGAAAATACCTTATTGGATATATGGAGCCAAATGAATTTCTTGAATCCAGGTTTATTGGGGTCGTATTCATTTTTTGAAAATCAGTTTATTAAGCCTATTGAAAAGTCTTCAAACGCCAAAAAAGCAGAGGAGTTAAGGAAATTCATTGATCCATTTGTACTTAGAAGAACCAAAAGTCAAGTGGTGAAGGAACTTCCTCCCAAAGTTGAGAAAATTCACTATTGTGAAATGAGTCCAGCACAGGAAGAATTATATGAGAAAGTCAAAAGTCAATATAGAAATGAGATTTTGAATCATGTAAATCAAGTTGGAATTAGCAAATCGAGGTTGAAAATATTCAACGGATTGATGCATCTGCGTCAACTTGCTTTGAATCCGAGTTTGAAGGACGAAAATTACGAAGGGGGCAGTGGTAAAGATGATGAAATTTCAAGGATGTTAATTCGTGCAATTGAGAATGGACATAAAATATTATTGTTCTCTCAATTTGTGGGATACCTTAAAAACATTGCAGAATTGTTGAAAGAATCTAAAATCCAATATTGCTATTTGGATGGTTCAATGGACGAAAAAGAAAGAGCGCATCAAATTGATTTGTTTCAAAATACACCTGAAATTAAAATATTCTTGTTGAGTTTGAGAGCTGGAAATAGTGGAATTAATTTAACTGCAGCAGATTACGTATTTTTGGCCGATCCATGGTGGAATCCATTTACCATGAAGCAAGCTGAAGATAGGGCACATAGAATTGGTCAAAACAAAACAGTGATGAGTTATAAGTTCATTACCAAAAATACCATTGAAGAAAAGATTTTGGCGTTACAAATGAAGAAAACCCGATTGGCGGAGAGCATTATTCCAGACGAAGATGTGGTACTGACCAATCTTGATATTGAAGAATTGGAGGACTTATTAACTTAATATGTTTGGCTTATCAGAAGAAAAAGCTTGGTATAAAATATTGAGAAATGCCCACCAGTTAAGTGGGTTGAAAAGAATTCATAATATTTTAAATCAAAAGGTTAAGCAAGGTGCAATTATTTATCCTTCGCAAAATGACATTTTAAAAGCCCTTGAATTGTGTGATTTCAATGATGTAAAAGTTGTAATCATTGGTCAAGATCCATATCACGGAATTGGCGAAGCGAATGGTTTGGCGTTTTCAGTAAATGAGGGAGTTAAAATTCCACCATCGCTAAAAAATATTTTCAAGGAAATTGAAACTGAGTTTGATTGTGAACCTTTTACATCTGGCGATATTCAGTTTTGGGCAGAACAAGGTGTTCTATTGTTGAATACCATTCTCACTGTTGAAAAAGATCAGCCTTTGTCGCATCAAGGAATTGGATGGCAAAACTTTACTAATTTTTGTGTTGGGAAATTATCGGAAGAACATAAAAAGATCATTTTCATGCTATGGGGAAACAATGCCAATCAAATGATCCAATGCATTGATGAAACCAAGCATATCATTTTAAGTTCGGTTCATCCTAGTCCTTTATCAGCGCACAAAGGATTTTTCGGCAACAACCACTTCAAAAAGGCAAACAAACTTCTCCGCAAAATGGGCAAGGAGCCTATTCAGTGGTTTAAAAGTTAATTTTCCATCGAATTGGACTATTTATTGAGTGTGAATATGTTTCATTCGCTTATTAAATAGATTTTTATAGTTTTGCTCTGTGGAATTGCCAATATCAATTAATCATGCTACAATTTACCAGGGAAGAATTCCTGTGTTGCAATCTATTTCCTTAGACGTTAGTATTGGAGAGTTTGTATTTTTAGTAGGAAAAACTGGATCGGGAAAATCGTCTTTATTAAAGACACTATATGGTGAAATCCCATTGATTGAAGGCAATGCAAAAATTGCAGATTTTGAATTAAACGGCTTGAAGCCAAGCCAGATACCTTTTCTACGCAGAAAGTTGGGAATCATATTCCAAGATTTTCAATTGTTGTCTGACCGATCAGCCTTAGATAATTTGCTTTTTGTGCTAAGAGCTACCGGTTGGAAGAATGATTTCGAAATGAAGCAACGCGCTTTGGAAGTCCTTGAAAAAGTAGGTTTGCAAACCAAGAGCTACAAGTTTCCAAATGAATTAAGTGGTGGCGAACAACAAAGATTGGTTATTGCCCGTGCTTTATTGAACGACCCGAAAGTCGTATTGGCCGATGAACCAACAGGAAACTTAGATCCTGAAATCAGCGATGACGTAATGACATTATTACATAAAATTTGTTCTGAGGGTACATCTGTAATTATGGCAACCCACGATTATAGATTGATTCAAAAGTTTGGTGGCACCATCTACCAAGTAAAAGATCAAAAATTGACGCAAATCAACGATTTTGCGCAATTGAATTGGTAATTAGTACAATTCTGTAAGTTTAATATCTTGGGCAATGTTAGGTCTAACAATTGCCGTCGTATGTTTTTTGAATTTTTTGCTAAAAATTTCACTTTGGTTGTCGATTCCAGAAACCACTGATTTTCTATCTATAGAACTATTGTTGTTCAAGGCATCGGTTAATAAAATGCACTTTGAATAATCACAATTTGATTCATTGTTAAAATCGTCGATACTTTTAACCGTGATATTTAATTTGCTAAATTTTGATGTTAATTGATTGTATTCTATGTAGTTATTAAAGAGAATATTGTTGTTAGAAATAAATATGACTGGCAAATTGTTTATTTTTGAAACATCATTGATATTTTTCGTGATTCTCGAAACTGCTTTAAAGTCAAATTGTTTGCTTGGAATGATATAGAATATTGAATTCCAAATAATTAAGAATAAACTGAATAATTTCAAAAGAGGATTTATAACTAAATTACTTTGAAAAAGGCAAATGATCATTAACATAGGAATCATAATCATGAATTCTGCATTTCCTTCCGAGTAAAAAGCGAATAAAAAATGAAACAATAAATTTAAAATCAAAGGATTAGAATAATTCAAATGGGCTTTGATTTTTTTGAGGGATATAGATTTGATACTTTGAATCAATATGAAAAACCGTGAATAGAATAGGGTTGTAGTCAATAAAAATATTCCTATAATAGAAATGATATAAACCTTGTAAATTTTTATAATTAGCAAAATATCGCCATGAATTTGAATAAATGTTCGAATGAAGTTTATTGGTGTAAATAATATGTTTTTTATTCCAAGTGAAGTAGTTACCTGTCCTTGATGCACATCGTAAAATGGCAATTGATACCAGGCAATTCTGTAGTGTACTGCATATCCTACATAAATTGAAACAATTGCAGCGCATGAAATCAGCAAAGGCTTCCAATTTTTATTTTGAATGATGTCCGAAATTGCAAATCCCAACAGCCAAAAAATATGAATTTGATGGAATAATACAGCAATCGACAAGAACAAATAGGTCCAAACTTTATTTGCTTTTTTGAAATGAAAATATGTCCCCAATAAACTAAATAAAATTGGAAGAATGTAGGTTTCGTTTTCACCAGAATACCGAATAAATCCAAATCCAAATGCCACAAACATCATCGCCCAAATGTTCTTTTCATTTGAGGGATTGATAATTTCTAAGATGAGAAAAAAGAGATATAATGCAATTCCGCTCCAAATAACATTCAGTAAACTAAAAATATAAATTGGACTGGCTTGAGGAAAAAGGCTAGAAATTGGCCAAGAGATAAATGCTGTAAAAGGTTTGTAAAGAATATGATGGGGTGAAAAAAAGTCATGTTTTAGAATCTCGCAAGCGTATCCCCACCCATCACCGGTATGTCCCAATGGCAAGAAATTGATACGAAATTTCAGGTAAAGAAATAATATGAACAATGCCTTTTGTTTCATTGCTCACAAAGATAATCAAAAGCCTTGCTTATCTTTGTATCGTGAATAACAACCCTTTGAATCACGACATATTTCAGAAAATCTCTGATACAGCCGAGGAATTGAAACTCGAGGCGTATGTTGTGGGTGGTTTTGTGAGGGATTTGTTTTTAAAGCGATCGAATAAGGACATCGACGTAGTTTGCATTGGATCTGGGGTTGATTTTGCTCAGCATTTATTTCAATCGCTAAAAGGGGATAAACATATTGCGCTGTTTAAAAATTTCGGAACTGCACAAATCAAATACAATGAATTTATCATTGAAATTATAGGTGCAAGAAAAGAAAGTTACCGAAAAGAATCTCGCAAACCCATAGTTGAAGATGGTAGTTTAATTGACGATCAAAATAGGAGAGACTTTACCATCAACTCACTTTATTTGTCTTTGAATAAACATAATTTTGGTGAATTGTATGATCCTTTTAATGGGGTTCAAGACATTCAAGATGGCATTATAAAAACGCCTAACGATCCTGATATCACTTTCAGTGATGATCCATTGAGAATGTTGAGAGCAATAAGGTTTTCTGCACGATTGGGATTCAAAATTGAAGCAAAAACTTATGTTTCAATTTGTGAAAATGCGCACAGAATTGACATTGTTTCTCAAGAAAGGGTAACCGACGAAATCAACGCAATGATAATGGGCGAGAAACCAAGCTTAGCGTTTGATATTATGTATAAAACAGGATTGCTTGTTCGCTTCTTTCCCGAATTTGTTGCATTGCATGGCATTGAAACCATTAATGGCAAAAGTCATAAAGACAATTTTTACCATACTTTACAGGTTTTAGATCAAACTTGCGCACTTTCTGATAGTTTGTGGTTACGTTGGGCTGCAATTTTGCACGATATAGCCAAACCACCAACCAAAAGATTTGACCCAAAAGTAGGATGGACATTCCATGGCCATGAAGATAGAGGGTCTAGAATGGTGAAGGGGATATTTAAGCGTTTGAGATTGCCCTTAGATGAAAAAATGCGCTATGTTGAAAAACTGGTCTTGATGCATTTACGTCCAATTGTTTTGTCTAAGGAAATTGTAACGGACAGTGCTGTTCGTAGATTGATATTTGAAGCAGGAGAAGACATTCAAGATTTAATGATTTTGTGTACGGCCGACATTACTAGTAAGAATGAACAAAAAGTTGCCAAACACATTAAAAATCTTGCGGTAGTATCACAAAAAATAGAAGATGTTCTTGCCAAAGATGAATTGAGAAACTGGCAACCGGTATTTACAGGAAATCATATCATGCAATTGTTTGAAATTCATAATCCTAAGCATATTGGCATGATCAAAGATGCTGTAAGAGAGGCAATTCTAGATGGAAGTATTCCCAATGAAATTGAATTTGCTATTGAATATGCAAAAAAATACGCCAATGAAATTGGCGTATTGATTAAGTAATATATTTGAGAATAAATTTATTTCAGGTTAATTGGTTTTGGTCCAAATTGCAGTTCTACCAATCATTGAAATCCCAACATAACCCCTTACATTTAACTTATCTCCAACTAAGGTAATGTTGCAACTGTATGTTTTGCCATTTTTAGGATCGTAGATGGTTCCATCTTCCCATTCTTTGTCATCGGCATCAAATTCAAAGTTATTTAAAAGAATTAATCCATTTATTTCAACGTTTCTCTTTGAAGCATCTGGGTTTTTCTCGTCAACCTTGGGCTTGCCATTTTTGGTAGGTTCTTTTAGCCAATAAATTTTGCCAAAATACTTGCCTTTGAATTTTCCATTGATAGCTTTAAAAACATGAATTTTAGCAGTACCTTCTTGGTTTAACCAATTTCCTAAAATGTCGTCAGCTACTTGTGCTTTTAAAGTTGGCGTACACGCTAAAATTAAAGCAATGATTGATGAATAAATAAAGTTTTTCATAATTTAAATGATAATAAATTGCAATTAATAACAAGTTTGTGAAAAAACAATTCAATTAATCATAAAACAACCGATTTTTTTTGGCAATTTTGCAGTAATTATGTTATTAATCTCAAATATTCGACAAAATAAAGATGAAATCATCTCTAGATTAGCAATTAGGGGCTTTGATGCAACTGCTACTATCAACGAAATATTGAGCATCGACGAGCAGGCTCGTCAGGCTAGAACCAATATGGAACAAAATCAAGCACTTGGCAATCAGTTGTCGGCGCAAGTAGGTTCCTTATTCAAAGAAGGCAAAAAAGAGGAAGCAGAAGCCATTCGTAAAGAATCGGTCCGTTTGAAGGAAGAGCTAAAGTCCCTCGAAATTACAGTTGAAGAAAAAGAAACAGAACTGAAGAATTTATTGGTAACATTGCCAAATACGCCTAACGTTTCTGTGCCTAAAGGAAAAGATGCAAATGATAATTTTGTATCATCTATTTATGGCGATAAAGTGAATTTGCACGAAGGTGCATTGCCTCATTGGGAGTTGGCTACAAAATACGACATCATCGATTTTGAGTTGGGTGTAAAAATAACCGGTGCAGGTTTTCCTGTTTACAAAGGAAAAGGTGCAATTTTTCAACGAGCTTTGATTCAGTTTTTCTTAAATGAAGCTGGAAGTCAAGGGTATATGGAAATTCAACCGCCATTGATGGTGAATTCAGAAAGCGGTTATGGTACAGGTCAATTGCCTGATAAAGAAGGTCAAATGTATCATTCTACCATCGATGATTTATATTTGATTCCAACGGCAGAGGTTCCCGTGACCAATATTTACAGAAATGTAATGTTGAACGAATCTCAATTGCCAATTAAAAACTGTGCGTATACTCCTTGTTTTAGAAGAGAAGCAGGAAGTTATGGTGCCCATGTGAGAGGTTTAAACAGATTGCATCAATTTGATAAAGTTGAAATTGTACAAATTGTAAAACCAGAAAACTCATACGAGGTTTTGGAAAGTATGCAAAACTATGTTCAAAGCTTATTACAGAAATTAGGTTTACACTACCGTGTTTTATTGCTTTGTGGTGGCGATATGGGATTCACCAGTGCCAAAACCTATGATATGGAAGTTTGGTCACCAGCCCAAGAAATGTGGCTTGAATGTTCTTCTGTGAGCAACTTTGAAACATTCCAAACCAACAGGTTGAAATGCAGATATAAAAATGCTGAAGGAAAAACAGAGTTGGCACATAGCTTAAATGGCAGCGCATTGGCTTTGCCAAGAATTGTAGCTGCTTTGTTGGAAGCCAATCAAACTCCTGAAGGAATTGTTGTTCCTGAGGTTCTCAGAAAATACACAGGATTTGATTTAATTAACTAAGTCATGGATAAACCTGTTTATGTGGCTGATAAATTCGATTGGGATAGGGATATTTCAATAGAAGAATTGTTGCAAAGCGTAATTGCGATCAAAGAATTTCCCAATCAATTGGCTAAAATTATGCCTTCTTTAACTGAAGAAGACTTAAACAAAACCTACAGAGAAGGTTCTTGGACAATTAAAGAAATCATTCACCATTTGGCAGATTCACACATGGTTGCTTTTATTAGAACCAAACATGTAGTTTCTCAAGATACCACCGAAATTCATCCTTATGATGAAAACAAATGGGCTGATCAAATTGATTATTCGTTTCACCACGAAGCGAGCTTTATGATTTTGTTGGGAGTTCATCAGCGTTGGAGTTTGTTTTTACTCGAATGCCTTAAAAATCCTACCGAACATTTGGCAAAATCGGTTTATCATACCGGTTCAAAACGACATTTATCGTTGAGTCAATTGATTGCATTATATGCTTGGCATGGTCCACATCATTTGGCACAAATTCAATTTGCTTTAAAAAATAATTCATGAAATATTTCGAGAATATTCTCCATACAATTGGCAACACACCTTTGGTGAAAATCAATAAAATAACCAAGGATTTGCCTTGTACTGTTTTGGCTAAGGTTGAAACTACCAATCCTGGAAATTCAATCAAAGATAGAATGGCCTTGAAAATGATTGAAGATGCCGAGAAATCTGGCGCTTTGAAACCTGGAGGAACCATCATTGAAGGTACCAGCGGAAATACAGGAATGGGATTGGCTATTGCTGCGGTAATAAAAGGATACAAATGTATTTTTACCACAACCGATAAACAAAGTAAAGAAAAGGTAGATGCTCTGAAAGCATTCGGCGCTGAAGTGATTGTTTGTCCTACCGATGTTGAACCAGAAGATCCAAGGAGTTATTATTCTGTGAGTTCTAGATTGGCTGCGGAAATCCCAAATGCATGGAAACCAAACCAATATGATAATTTAAGTAATTCTCAAGCGCATTACGAACAAACGGGTCCTGAAATTTGGGATCAAACCGATGGGAAAATCACCCATTTGGTGGTTGGTGTCGGAACAGGGGGTACCATTTCTGGTACAGCCAAATATTTAAAAGAGAAAAACCCCAATATCAAAGTCTTTGGAATAGATACATACGGGTCTGTATTCAAAAAATACCTAGAAACTGGAGAATTCGATAAGAACGAAATTTATCCATATATCACTGAAGGTATAGGTGAAGATTTTTTGCCTGCCAATGTCGATTTTTCATTGATTGATAAATTTGAAAAAGTAACAGACAAAGATGCGGCAGTGATGACAAGACGCATTCCAAGAGAGGAAGGTATATTTTCTGGAAATAGCGCGGGCAGTGCCATGGCTGGAATTATGCAATTGCAAAACGAATTCAAAGCTGGCGATGTGGTAGTTGTTATTTTCCATGACCATGGAACCCGTTATTTGGGCAAAATGTTCAATGAAGATTGGATGAGAGACAGGGGCTTTTTGCCTGCAAATGTTACCAAGTCGGCGTTGGATTTGATTCAGAATCACATGCATCATCCGTTGGTTTATTGCCATGAAGATGATTTGTGTGAAACGGTATTTGAAAAAATGCAGAAGTATGGCATTTCTCAAATTCCAGTGATGAACCAAAGTGGTGCGTTTGTTGGAAGTATTGAAGACAATCATTTTTATGCTGAATTATTGAAGAATAGTTCGTTAATGAAAAACACCGTAAGCAATATCATGCAACCGCCTTATCCCATAGTTGCGTTTTCTGAAAGCATTGAAAAACTATCGTCAATGATCAATAAGCAAAACAGTGCTTTGTTGGTGATGGACATGGGTGGAAATTGGCATATCATTACAAAACAAGATGTTATAAGGGCAATTGCCGAATAATAAACAGATGGCTATTAATATCAAAACCCCAGAACAAATTGAGGGAATTAGAAAAAGTTCTCATTTGGCAGCCGAAACGCTGAAATACATGGAGCAATTCATTAAACCAGGTGTAAAAACAATTGAGCTTGACAGAATCTGTGAGGAATTTGTAAGAAGTCACGGTGCAACTCCTGCAACAAAAGGATATCGTGGGTTCAAGCATTCATGCTGTATTTCGGTAAACGATGTAATTTGTCATGGTGTTCCCAATGAAACTGTTTTAGAATTTGGTGATATTGTAAACATAGATGTTACCACCATTTTGAATGGTTACTTTGGTGATACTTGCAAAATGTATTACGTTGGAGAACCAACTGAATATGCAAAAAAATTGGTTGAAGTTACCAAAGAATGTTTGAAAATAGGAATGCAGCAGTGCTTTCCAGGCAATCAATTAAATAATATTGGTTTCCACATTGCTGAACATGCCCACAAACACGGTTACAGCGTTGTTTATGAATTTTGTGGACATGGGGTTGGAATTAAATTCCATGAGGAACCAGATGTATCGCATATTGCCGATAAAAATACGGGTCCTAAGTTGAAGCCGGGAATGATCTTTACCATTGAGCCAATGATAAACGCCGGAAAAGCACGTTGTAAAATTGACAGAAAAGATGGTTGGACAGCCCGTACCATTGATGGCAAACTAAGTGCACAGTTTGAACATACCATTTTGATTACTGAAACTGGTTGTGAAGCTTTGACAGACGTTTACGGAGATTTCTAAAATGAAAGTTCACGTTATTCCTACCGGTAATTTCAAGTTAGACGGGGGAGCCATGTTTGGCGTTGTTCCAAAAACCATTTGGAATAAATTAAATCCTTCCGATGAAAACAACATGTGCAATTGGGCTATGCGCTGCTTGCTGGTTGAAACAGAATCTAAATTGATATTAATTGATACCGGAATTGGAAACAAACAAAGTGAAAAGTTCTTTGGCCATTACTGGTTAAACGGTGAACACTCGTTATTGAACTCATTAAAGGCCGCAGGATTCAACAAAGAAGATATTACGGATGTTTTGTTGACTCATCTGCATTTCGATCACTGTGGAGGCGCTATTGAGCGATTACAAGATGATTCTTTGGAGTTAACCTTTCCAAATGCAACGTATCATGTGAATGAAGCACATTGGAATCATGCCAACAATCCCAATCCAAGAGAAAAAGCTTCGTTTTTGAAAGAGAATTTTGAATTGCTTGAAACATCGAACAAATTGAATTTTCTACGCGAAAATGAAATCTTTGCCAATTGCATAGAAATCAAAGTGTTTAACGGACATACCATTGGTATGATTGCTCCATTGATTCACCTAGATAACGGCAAAAAAATACTTTATGCGGCTGATTTATATCCATCTGCCGCTCATATTCCTGCCAATTATGTTATGGCTTACGACATTCAACCCCTGGTTACGATGAAAGAACGTCAGTTGGTGAATGATTTGGCTCTAAAAGAAAATTGGATTTTCTTTTATGAGCACGATTTAAGCGTTGAAGCTTCGAAGATTGCCATAAATGAAAAAGGCCAATTCTATGCTATTGAGCATGGAGAATTGGCCAATTTGATAGGATAATCGTTTTATTATTCCATTTTTAAGAATTTCTTGTCGAATTCTTCAACACCCATTCCTGTAATACTTTCATAAATGAAACGAATTGCAGTGATGCTATTTTGTTGATCGTCTTGGGTTTTAGCCTGTTGTAACATGGCCGCTTTATACCAATTGTCTAAATTTCCTTTGTCGTTAATACTCTGATAATATTGAGCTCCCAACATGTAAGATCTAGAATCCAAAGGACTTAACTCAACGGCTTTGTTCAGCGTGGTCATTACAGTATTGTCTTTCTTCATCAGTTGCGACTGGGCTTTCATGATATAACCTTCGGCATCTTGAGGGCGGGCATCCAAATATTGATCCATTACTTTAACCGCTTCATCATACTTTTTCAAGTTCATGTAAAACTGGTGTAATGAAAACAATCCTTTGCTGTATTCAGGGTAAGATTCAATGCTCTTTTTCGCACAAATAATAGCAGAATCTAGCATTCCTAAGTTGGCATATCCGTTTGCTAAGTAAAACTGGGTTTCGCTAGAAATTGGATCTACTTTCAAATAAGACTGTAATTTATCGATTCCAAAGCGATAGTTTGTATCTTTTTCAATGGCTTTAATTCCCTCAAAATTATCTAATGAAAGACGTTTAATTACACAACCCATTGGTTTTCCATCAACCATAGGTGAAAACACGGTTCCTTTTGGAGGGAACTCACCAGAGGTAAGTCTGTCTTTGTCAAAATAGGCATTGTAAAAAATAGCATAATCCCATTTCTTGTTACCCCTGTCGTCAAATCTTGTAAAACCAACATGCACATTCTTGTCGTTTCTGCAGTAGTATTTTACCTGATCCATTCCATATGTCAATACTTCGTATTTTTTTGAGGGATTCTTTCTCGCTACATTTTCTAAGAACCATTCTGCACTTTGACGCAATCCAGCCAAATAATAATCCATTTCATATTTGCCATAAGCACCTTTGGTTCCTCCAATAGTTTCATTGAAATAAATGTAGGAGAGGGAGGTATTTGCGAAAATGAACTTAGCAGGTAAGGCAGTCAATAGAACCGCTAAAATTGCAGAAATTGGCAACTTTATTTTTATCATTTTTTGCAATTTTGCATATCCCAAAACGCCCACCATTACAAAACATGGAATGGTAAACAATACCTGACGTAAACCGCCATATACTTGAGAATGATTGATATAAATATAGAATATTGGGAAAATTGCAGCAAAAACAATTAAGAATTCTTCAATTGTGAATTCTTTACGTTTGATAAGGGTAGCAACAAGGAAAATAACAAATCCAACCAAACTCACCAAAGGCAATGTAATGAATACATACTTTGTTAAGTAGTAAGCAGGTAAAACATCTGAATCGAACATCCGTCCCTCAAAAAGCTGACGGATACTGCCCGCATAATTGGTAAATGATTTTAATGCAACGAAAGGATTGGTAAAAGGTTGATCCCATCCGTATGGCCAAACATATACACCCAATAGGTAACTGCCCAATGAAATTCCACCTAGCCAAATAATCCATTTGCCAAATTGATTCCATTTTAATTTCAAGAAGTTACTTAGACCAATTGTTTCGATGAATTTAAGTCCCGCATACATAATGAAAATGGCAATAGATAACAATCCCCCAATACGAATACTAATACCCAAAGCAGTTCCAACAATTAATCCCAAAATACTAGACCATCTGAAATTCGGGAAGTTTGAGAAAACTTTAATGGCGTAATACAACGACATGATATAACCCAAAGCGAAAGGAACGTCCTTTGGATTGTTCAAAGATTCACCGAAAAGGCGAGGAGTAAATATCAAAATGGCAAAGGCAACAGCACCCCAGAACCAACTTCCTTTGGTAAGTCGGCGAACAATCAATGAACTGTATAGCATAATAAAGAATCCAAAAATTGCGTTCCAGAAATGTCGGAATCCCATAATGTCATCGGTTCCAAAGAAATGCGCCAAGATGGTGGTAAAAGTATCAAAACTAGATCCATACAAGTGCATTAACTTTTCTGGGTCTACCAAAGTTGCTGTATTCACACCTTCGTTTTGATAAACAGAGGCTAAGGTCTTCATTTTTTGACCCTTTAACAAATTTGTATCAATTGGAATAGACTGACCAATTTTATCTAAATAGTAATTGGCTGTTAATTTTGAATATTCGTATTGCGTAAATTCATCACCCGACACACCTGCTTTTTTGCTCATTCCAACCAAGAAAAATAATCCTATAAGGGAAACGAGCACAAAGGCAAGTTTTGAAATATTTGTAAATGACTTAAAATAGTAATTTGCAATTTTTGCATGTTTGCTATTTAAATCAGTCTTCCAACTGCTTTTGGGTGCTTCTAACGCATCCAATTGAAGTATATATTCTTTAGAACACGTTTTTTCAACTGCGTAGGCCAATTCTGCTTGGCTTTTTGGAATGTAATTTTGATCAATGAATCTGCTTAGCGTTTCTGCATCCATCAAAACAAACGAAGCCAAATCGTGTTGCGCATTGCTTCCTAAAAACAAATCTTTCAACGCTTTTCCCTTTTTGAAAGTAGAAGCAACGCAATAACTTCCATTTTTAGGGTTTTGAGGGACCAAGGTCAGAGCTTTATTGGTTTGGTTGGTCTTTAAGCAAGCTGGATTATACGCTATTAAATACCAATCAGAAGTTTGATTTTTAAGGTCATTTAACATTTCAATTCCTGAATGGGATGAAACGTAATGGTAGCTCGAACTAGATTCAGTGTTGAATGACTGACTTTCTGAAATGAAACCCAAAGAAATTGTCTTTTTTGCTGTTGGATTTTTGATTTCAACCGTATTCTGTGTCTTTTTTGCCATAAATTCATTACAAACATAAGAAATCTTCACTTATTCAGGATTAATCTTTTTAATTTGCATTTCAGTTATGATAAAAGTTGGAATTGTAGGCTTGGGCTATTGGGGTCCAAATTTGGTAAGAAATTTTCAATCGGTAAATGGCGCTGAAGTACATTCAGTAGCAGATTTTGACAATAACAGATTGCAAAAAATTCATCAGTTATATCCCAAAATTAATCTTTGCAACGATGCGAATGAGATTTTTGAAAATCCAGAAATTGATGCGGTTGTTTTGGCTACGCCTATTAACACCCATTACGATTTGGCAAAAAAAGCTTTGTTAAAAAATAAAAGTGTAATGGTTGAAAAACCTTTGGCTACGAGCAGGGCAGAAGTTTTGGAATTGATGGAAATTGCCGATGCCAGGGGATTGAGTTTGATGGTTGATCATACCTTTTTATATACAGGTGCCGTTCAAAAAATAAAAAGTGTGATTGACAGTGGCGAATTGGGTCAGCTTCAATACTTTGACAGTACACGAATTAATTTGGGGCTGTTTAATCCGAATTGGAGTGTAATTTGGGATTTGGCTGTGCATGATTTATCGATTTTCGATTATATTTCAGGTGGTAAGAAGCCGGTTGCGGTAAGTGCAACAGGAATTGCCCACACCAAAATGGGAATTGAAAACTTGGCTTATATTTCTTTGTTTTTCGACGACGATACATTTGCGCATATTACTTCAAGTTGGATTAGTCCTGTAAAAATCAGGAAAACCTTGATTGGCGGCACAAAAAAGATGATCATTTATGATGATGTAGAGCCAACGGAGAAAATTAAAATTTACGATTCAGGTTTTTCTGTGAGTACCCCAGAAGACATGCATAAATGGCTGATAGATTACCGATTTGGTGATATTTATATTCCGAAGTTGCCTCAAATTGAAGCATTGAAGGGTGTAGCTGAAGATTTTATCAAGTCAATTTCTGAAAAAACAACGCCATTGGGCAATGCAAATAGCGGTTTAAATGTGGTTACGATTCTCGAAGCTGCTCAGAAAAGCTTGGTCAATCGTGGAGAGACGATAATTCTCTAAAAAACAAAAAATAAACATTAGGAAAATTGATTTATGTCATATAAATTTGCGCCCTATTCAAAGGAGGAACCCTTAAATTGACTAACGAAAAAAACGAAAACAACATTGAAGAAACTCAAGCAGTTTCGGAAGTTGCCCCAAAACAAAAGGCAGCTTCAAAAGTTTCAGGACACGATGATTTCGATTGGGATGCAGATGATGCAGGTTTTCAATCGTACTCTTCAGATGAAAGAAACGTATTAGAAGAGTCTTACTCTAAAACATTTAGCCCAGTTGTTGAAAAACAAGTGGTTAAAGGATTGGTTGTTGCTATTAACGATAAAGACGTTGTAGTAAACATTGGATTCAAAAGTGATGGACTAGTTCCAAGAACAGAATTCAGAGACAGACCAGAATTGGCAGTTGGCGACGAAGTAGAAGTATTTGTCGACATTGCTGAAGACAAAATGGGTCAGTTGATCCTAAGCAGAAGAAAAGCATTACAAGAAACTGCGTGGGAAAAAATTGTTGAAGCTCATGCAAATGATATTGTTGTTACAGGTTATGTTCGCTCTAGAACTAAAGGTGGATTGGTTGTTGATGTATTTAGCATTGATACTTTCTTACCAGGTTCACAAATCGACACTAAGCCAGTAAGAGATTACGACCAATACGTTGGTAAAAACATGGATTTTAAAATTGTTAAAATCAATGATGTTTACAAAAACGTAGTTGTTTCTCACAAAGCATTAATTGAAGATGATATTGAAGCTCAAAAATCTGAAATCTTATCTCGCCTAGAAAAAGGACAAGTATTAGAAGGTGTTGTGAAAAACATGACAAGCTTCGGTGTATTTGTTGATTTGGGTGGAATTGACGGATTATTGCATATTACTGATATTTCTTGGGGTAGAATCAATCACCCAGAAGAGGTATTGAAATTAGATGATAAAATTAACGTAGTTATCTTAGATTACGACGATACCAAAAAACGTATTTCTTTAGGATTGAAGCAATTGTCTTCTCACCCTTGGGATAATTTAGAAGCCGACATCGTTGAAGGTTCTAAAGTTAAGGGTAGAGTTGTATCTGTAGCTGATTACGGTGCATTTATTGAAATTAAACCAGGTGTAGAAGGTTTGGTTCACGTGAGTGAAATGAGCTGGAGTTCACACTTACGCAATCCTTCTGAGTACCTTAAAGTAGGTGAAGAAATCGAAGCGTTGGTATTGTCACTTGATCGTAACGAGCACAAAATGAGCTTGGGTATCAAACAATTGAATACCGATCCTTGGATCAGCATCACCGACAGATATCCTTTGGGTAGCAAGCACACTGGAGTAGTTAAAAACTTAACTTCTTACGGTTTGTTCTTGGAACTTGAAGAAGGTATTGATGGTTTGGTTCACGTTTCTGACTTAAGTTGGAACAAAAAAATCAAGCATCCTTCTGAATTCGTGAAAAAAGGCGAAAAATTAGATGTTGTTGTATTGGAAGTTGATTCTGATAACAGACGTTTGAGTTTGGGTCATAAACAATTGGAAGAAAATCCTTGGGAAACTTTCGAAACTATCTTCACTATCGGTTCTATTCACGAAGGAACTGTAATGAACATCAACGACAAAGGTGCTACTATCCAAATGCAGTATGGTGTTGAAGCGTTTGCTCCAACCCGTCACATTAAGAAAGCAGACAACAAGCCGTTGAAAGAAGACGAAGTTCTTGAGTTTGAAGTAATCGAATTTAGCAAAGATTCTAAACGTATCATTGTTTCTCATACAAACATCTGGAAAGGTGCTGAAAGAGCGAAGAATGATTCTGATGATAAATCTAGAGGTGGAGATAAATCTCGTAAAACTACAGGTGGAAAACCAGTTAAGAAATCTGGTAATTCTTCAGAGAGATCTACTTTGGGTGAATTGGATGCCTTCACTGAATTGAGAGCACAATTTGCAGAAGCTGAAAAAGGCAACAAAAAAGCAGCAAAAGCGGAAGCTGATGCAGCTGCAGCGAAAGTTGAAGCCGATGCTAACGAAGTAACTGCAGCAACTGCCGTATCTGGTGGAATCACTGAATTGAAATCATTGGCAGGAGTTGGTCCAGCTATGGTGAAAAGAATGAATGCACTTGGTGTTAATACTGTTGAAGAATTAACTTCATTAACTGAAGATAAAATCGCTTCTATGGTTGAAACCGATAGCAAGATTTCTGCAGAACAGTGGAACAAATGGATGACTGAAGCTAACGCTTAATCTAAATACTAAAACATAAATAAAAGCACCGCTCAATGCGGTGCTTTTGTTTTTTATACTAACTTTGCACTTTTATGAGGGCCCAATTATTTCTCGCTTTCTTTATAAGCTTGTTACATGGATTTATTCCCAGCCATTGGTTGCCCTTAGCGTCATTGGCGCATAAAATGAAGTGGAATAAGTTTACAACTTATCGCTATGCTTCTATGGCCGCTTGGGCCCATTCTATTGGAACCATTCTCATAGGATTGGTCATTTATTTTGTTACCAATGGATTTCTTAAGAAATTCAAGAACAGCGCCAAAACAAACAATGACTTTTTACTCAATTTGCCATTCGAAAAAATAGGGGGAATCATCCTTATATTACTAGGAATTTGGTTTTTATACAGACATTACAAGCACCACCATTTTCATTTAGATCCTGTTAATTCAGGGGAACATAAATGGATTTTTGGCACAATCTTGCTATCTATGTTCTTATCGCCATGCATGGAAATTGTAGGTTACTTTTTCACTTTAGCACCTTCAGGTTTTCCAACCATTATTTCACTGATATTGGTATACGCAATTTCTACATGGATCAGCATCCTAACCGGTGTATTCATTGGTTATAACGGCATGAAAAAACTAGATGCCCACAAATGGGAACATAATTCGGGAATCATTACCAGTGCGGTAATTATACTTTCTGGAATTATGCTTCTATTCTGAGAAATTCAATCTCGAATTACTTAATTTTCTTTCCCTAGGTAGCTGTCAATGATACCATGCACAAAATAGAGCAGGGGCAACAACACAACCGACATAATGAGCTTATAGATGTAATTGATAGTTCCAATGGCCATTACTTGCTTGAAGGAAAATATCCCTCCGATATAAAAAGCGATAATTAACACCACATAACTGTCAATAAATTGACTCACAACGGTACTTCCTGTTGCCCGTAACCAAATAAATTTGTTGTTTGTTTTGTCCTTGATTTTGGTAAAAATGAAGGCATCTACCATTTGACCTACCAAAAAGGCCACCAACGATCCAATGATAATCATCAAGCCCGCACCAAAAACGGAATTGTAGGCAGTCGACATATCCGCTATTCCTTTCTTGCTTCCAGACCCTATCCAAAAGTCGGCACCGTTCAATCCCATTGCCACCCTCACCATAACAAAAGAATAAATGAGCATAATTACCGTCAAATACGACAATTTGCGAACTCCCTCTTTTCCAAAGTATTCGTTGATGATGTCTGTCATGATAAATACAAAAGGCCAAAGAATAACACCGGCGGTCATGTTAAAGCTATTGGTTTCTCCAAATAAAGTGATTTTGACTGGATTAAATCCAAGAGTGGCTTCTAACGAAAATATTTTGGCACCTATAAATTCAGCAACAATGGCATTGGTTAAGAAAAAAGTACCTAAAATAAGAAAGAGTTTGTTTTTGCGTTTATCAAATTCGGCAGACATAATTCCAAAACTAATTCAAAATAGACACACTAAAAAATGTGTAAAACCCTTTTTATTTAATATTTCAACAATATTTAACTTGCAAGAGTAAATGAAATTCATTTTTAACAAACACATATTGACAATATGTTTCTTGACATTGTTTCATCAAACAATTGCTGCACAGCCTGGTTCATCAGAAAATCAGTTGGTAAAAAAAGGCATGCAACAGCAGCAAGACAACGATTATTCTAATGCCATTAAAACCTATGATCAGTTAATTTCTATTGCGCCTCAAAATGCAAATTATTGGTATAATAGAGGAGTGGTTAAGTTGCAAGTGAAAAACTATGGAGACGCAGTTGTTGATTTAAACAAAGCCATTTATTTAGATACTGCAATTATTGAGGCTTATTACAACCGACATTTGGCGTATAAATTCACTTCGAACTTCCAATTTGCCTTGGCCGATATTTCTCATTATTTGATTGCTTTTCCTAATGATGCAGAATCGCACAAATCTCGATATGCACTTTCACTTCAAATGAAGGAATATGAATATGCAGAATTGGATGCTGTTTGGATGGTGAAAAATAACATTGGAAGCGATACCGTAAAAATTCAACTGCTTTCTATTTATGATGCCCAAAAGAAAAGCAAAGACAAGTTCAATTTTCTAAATTATGAGATTACTCAAAATCCAGAAAATTCAAAAATGTACTATTTCAGAGCGGTTTGCTTGCATGAAATGGAGAAATATTCCCAGTCAAATACGGATATAGATAGGTTTTTATTGTCAGAACCTAAAAATGTAGATGCATTAAAATTAAAGTTCGATAATTGCTTTTTTTCTAAGGACTTTGATCTGGCAGTTAAAATTATAGAAGAACTCATCGACGATAATCCCTCAAACGGAACCTACTTGGCCGATTACGGACATGTTTTGTTACAAACCAAAAAGTGGAAAGATGCCGAAAAGAAATTCACCCATGCAATTAAAATGAAAACGGGTAATTTATCTTACGTATATTTGGGAAGAGGAATAGCAAGGTTCAATTTAGGAAAATTGGGTTTGGCTTGCCAGGATTGGGATAGGAGTTTATTGATGGGCGAGAAAAATGCAGCCATCTACATTGAAAAACATTGTAAGTAAGAGATATGAAGAGAATTATTAAGTCTATTTTGTTTGGAGGGATATTTTCAGGATTGATGTTGTCCTTTACGTCTGGAAATAATCCGTCGAGAGTAATTACAGAAAGAAACACCAATTTCACATTTAAAAACGATAGTCATTATATTATTAATGCCGACACATTCCATTTTTTGTCGATTGAAGATGATTCAAATGCAGTTGACTTTTTGAGTTCGCCAAATGTGGTATTTTGGATGAGGGACATTTTGTTGTCGGCAGATTCGTTTTTGGTGGTGAATCAAACCACCCGACAGGTAATAGATGTGGTACATAAAGATGCAATCCAAAAGATTGATAGGAGTCAAAATTTAACCACGCTAGGATCTTTATATGCAATGAAACATTCAGTTCCCTCAAATCATAAAATAAAGTTTGTAAGGGGCCGTAAAGAGTTTTTTAATTATTCTGTGGTGGGACCAAAGCTAAAAATTGCAAATTCGGTTTTTGAATCTGTAGGTGTAAATCCTATGGTATCACAATTGCTATTGTTGATTGAAAGTCCTAGCAACCACAAAGGAGTTTCACAATCTGGAGCGGCGGGTCATTTTCAGATTATGCCATCGGTTGCCAGAAAGTACGGATTAAGAATCAGTAAAGGGGTAGATGATCGTTTAATTTTTAGCAAAAGTGCTTATGCAGCTGCGAGGTTGGTAAAGGAATATTGTGTCCCTCAAGCAAAAAGAATTTGTATTAAAAACAACATCGAGTTTAATACGGATGCATTGTGGTTTAATTTACTTGTTTTGCATATTTACAATGCGGGAGCAGGAACTGTTGCCACGGCGGTAAAACACAACGAAAATGGCATAGACGGAAATGATTTGATCAAAAGATTGTGGCATACAAATGTGGGTGCATTCCAAAATAGTTCTCAAAACTATTCTCAGGTATGCTTGGCAAGCTATCTTGGCTATAAAGAATTTTTAAAATCGAACATTGGAAAGTGATTTTTATCATGTTTTCATGCAGTATTCAGTACAATTGTTCATTAATTCCACTGTAGATAAAGCGAAAAGTGTATCGAAAAATACACATTTTATAAATTACCACAAAAAGTTGTTTTGTGTAAATAGTAGAATTTCAATCATATATTGATATAATTTAGATAGATTTCAAATTGCAAATGATGTTAACAAAATGTTTTATGTGGAGCGATTCACTATCTATATTTGCGACGCGATTAAAGATTTCGTAAAAGACATGAGTATAAATCGATTCAAATTTTGGGCGTTGGCAGCGCTTTTAGCTGTTTCAGTACCAAGTTTTGCGCAAGACAAGCCAAATGCCGATGAAGGTAAAAAGCTTTATGAAGCAAACAACTGTGGCAGCTGTCATGCATTAGACAAGAAAGTTGTAGGTCCAGCATTGCGTGGCGTGGACACTAGGAGAACAAACGAGTGGATTATCCAATGGGTAAGAAACAACAAAAAATTTAGAGAGAGTGGCGATCCAGATGCAAACAAATTGTATCAGGAATACGGTGGTGCTGCAATGAACATTTTCGAAAACTTGACACCTGCTCAAGTTTTGAATATTGTTGAGTACATCAAAACCGCACCAGCTCCTGCAGCAAACAAAGGACCAGTTGTTGATCCTAACGCTTCTGCAGACAAGGAAGACCCTACAACTAAATACATTTTGTTGATTCTTGTTGCTGTTTTTGGAATTATTCTATTTGTTTTGGCAAAAGTAAACAAAACGCTAAAGCGTGTTGCTGCCGATAAAAATCCAGAAGATTTTGACGACATGCACGTTGACAACCGCAAGTTCTACCAAAAAGTGCTTCCTAGCGTTTTGGCAAATATGAACCCAACCGTATTGGCAATCTTCACTGTATTGGCAATTGGCGTACCAGGTTCATATTATGGATATAAATTTGCCATTACCGAAGTAGGTGTTCAAAAAGGATATGCCCCAACTCAACCAATTGCATTCTCTCACAAATTACATGGAGGTGACTTGAAAATTGATTGTAAATATTGTCACTCAACAGTTGAAGAAAGTAAGAGTGCAAGTATCCCTGCATTGAATACTTGTATGAACTGTCACAAAGGTGTTCAGTTAACAGACAAATACAACGGAGAAATTTCTCCAGAAATCAAAAAGATCTATAAAGCTTTGGATTATAATCCTGAAGCGAAACCAGGTGAAGAGTATGGTAAAAATCCTTCTCCAGTTCGTTGGGTTAGAATTCACAATCTACCAGATCACGCTGTGTTTAATCACTCACAACACGTTAAAGTTGGTAAATTACAGTGTCAAAACTGTCACGGACCAATTGAAAAAATGGAAAAGGTTCAACAATGGAACAATTTACAAATGGGTTGGTGTATTGATTGTCACAGAAACACTGGAATTGATGTAGCAAATAATAATTATTATTTAGCATTACACGATAAAGCGAAAAAAGATATTAAAGCTAACAGTAACCACAGCCAATATTTTGGTCCAGATGGTAAGGTGAAAATCACGCCTGCAATGAATGGTGGTTTAGAGTGTGCAAAATGTCATTATTAATAACTATTAAAAAAACAAATCATGTCAAATAATATAAAATATTGGAAAGGCGAAGAGGAGTTAAACAGAGATGCAAGTTTTATTGCAGCTCAAAAAAATGAGTTTAACGAAGCATTGCCCTTAGAGGAAGTATTATCGGAAGATGGATTTGAATTAAATTCTAATCGTCGTGATTTCCTTAAGTATTTTGGATTTAGCGTAACAGCTGTAACATTAGCTGCATGTTATAAAACAAAAGTAAGGCATGCCGTGCCTTATTTAGTGAAGCCAGAAGATATTACACCAGGTGTAGCAAACTATTTCCGTTCAACTTGTGGAGGTTGCTCTGTAAGTTGCGGTATTGAAGTAAAAGTGAGAGAAGGTCGTCCAATTAAAGTAGACGGTAACCCTGACTCTGTTATATCAAACGGTGGATTGTGTGCATCAGGTCAAGCTTCTATCTTGTCGCTTTACGATACTGAAAGATTGGCAAACCCATTATCTAAAGGTGCTGAAGTTACAGATTGGACAAAAATGGATGCTGATATCGTGGCTGAATTGAAAAAAATCCAAACTGCAGGTGGTAAAATTGCCTTGGTATCTGGATCTATCAATAGTCCTTCAACATTAAAAGCAATTGAAGCATTCAAAACAGTATATCCAACTACAGAACATGTATCTTATGATGCTGTATCTTACAACGGTATGTTGAATGCAAACCTTGCAGATTTTGGAAAACGCGCATTGCCACGTTACAACTTTGAAAAAGCAAAAACTGTAGTAAGTTTTGGTGCTGATTTCTTAGGTACTTGGTTGTCGCCGGTTGAATTTACCAAAGGTTATACAAAACACAGAATTCCAACTGTAGAAGGTGGAATGTCTATCCATATCCAATTCGAAAGTTCATTGAGCATGACCGGTACTAATGCCGATTATCGTTTCCCAATGCAATCTTCTAGAGAATTGGCTTATGTAACAACTTTATACAATGCAATTGCCCGTGCTTCTGGAGCTAAAGAAGTTGCAGTTCCTACCAATTCTGAATTGGCAGGTAACTCAATTGAAAAAGCATCAAAAGCTTTGTTGGCGCAAAAAGGAAGTTCAATCGTAATCTCTGGAAGCAACAATGTTGAAGTTCAAAAAGTAATCAATGCAATCAACGCTTTATTGAATAACTATGGTTCAACCATCGATATGGTGAATTCTAGTAACCAATTCAAAGGCGACGATACTGCAATGAACAATACTTTGAATGGTTTGAAAAATGGATCTATTGCGGCTGTAATTTTCTACAACGCAAATCCAGTATTTAACCATAACAAAGAATGGTCAGTTGCAATTTCAAAAGCAAAATTGTCTGTTTCTTTCTCTCAAAGCAAAGATGAAACAGCAGCAGTTTGTGGTTACGTTTGTCCTGATAACCACTACTTAGAAAGTTGGTCTGATGCTGAACCAGTAAACGGAGTATTCCACTTTACTCAGCCTACCATTTCTAACGTATTCAACACACGTCAAGCACAAGAGTCGTTGTTGAGTTGGGCTAACGCACTTCCTTCAACAGATGGCGATTCATTGAAATCAAAAGGTATCCTTTCTCAAAAACCTCATGCAGCAGCGTTCTACTTGTTTATCAAAAACAACTGGATGGCTAAATTTGGTTCAGACGAAGCTTTCAACAAAGTGTTGGAAATGGGTATCTACCAAGAAGCTCCTTTGGCTTCAGTTTCAGCTTATGCAGGTAACCTTGCATCAGTTGCAGAAGCTGCTATGAAATCATCTAAATCTACAGGAATTGATTTGGTACTTTACCAGTCAGTGGGTATGAGAGATGGTGCTAGCGGAAATAACCCTTGGTTATACGAATTACCAGATTCAGTAAGTAAAGTTTGTTGGGATAACTACGTAGCTCTTCCAAAATCATTGGCTGAGAAATTAGGAATCGCTGAAGACGATACTGTAAATATTGAAGTAAACGGAAATAAATTAAGCAACGTTCCTGCATTAATTCAACCAGGTCAAGCAAACAATACTGTTTCTTTGGCAGTTGGATTTGGACGTACACACGCTGGTAAAGTTGGTGGTTCTGTTGAAAAAGGATTCAAATCAGTGGGTGTGAATGCATTCAACTTTGTTAATCCTACAGATCGTAGCTACGTGATTGGTGATGTTAAAATTACCAAAGGTGACGAAACGTATCACTTGGCACAAACTCAAACGCATCATAGTATTGAGGGACGTGACATTGTTCGTGAATCAACTTTTGCAGCTTGGCAAAAAAATCCAAAAGCTGGAAACGACAAAGCAAAAACACACGTTTATACGATTTGGGAAAAACGCGATTACCGCAAAGATGGTTCTCCAAACCATTTGTGGGCAATGGCAATTGACTTGAATGCTTGTACTGGTTGTGGATCTTGCGTAGTAAGTTGTTCAATTGAAAACAACGTTCCAGTTGTAGGTCGCGATGAAATTCGTTTGCGTCGTGAAATGCATTGGATTCGTATTGACCGTTACTATTCTTTTGCAAACACACACAAAGATCAATTTGAAGGTGCTAACTATATTACCCGTGAAAAACAAATTGCGGAAGTAGATAGTCATGACAAAGGTGAATATGCTCATTGGGAGAATGTAAATGTGATTCATCAGCCTATGATGTGTCAACATTGCGCAGCTGCTCCTTGTGAATCAGTTTGTCCTGTATTGGCAACCACACATAGTTCTGAAGGTTTGAACCAAATGACATATAACCGTTGTATTGGTACTAAATATTGTGGAAACAACTGTCCTTATAAAGTACGTCGTTTCAACTGGTTTAGATACAACGACAATGACGCATTTGATTTCCACTTCAACAATCCATTGGGTAAAATGGTAATCAACCCTGACGTAACAGTTAGAACCCGTGGTGTGATGGAAAAATGTTCATTCTGTGTTCAACGTATCCAAGAAGGTAAATTGAAAGCAAAACGTGATGGCAAATCTCCACAAGAAGTAGAAGTGAAAACAGCTTGTCAAAAAGCTTGTCCTTCAAACGCTATTGTATTTGGTGATTTACACAACGAAAATAGTGAAGTGAGCAAATTATATAAAAACGAAAGAGGATTTGGTGTATTGGAAGAATTGAACGTTCAATCTTCTGTAATGTACATGACAAAGATTCGTAATACTGAAAACATTTAACCCCAAAAGCAAAAGGAATGATACACGATTCATTAATAAGGGAAAGATTGGTAACCGGCGACAAAACTGCGGCCGACGTTACCCGCGACATTGCGCGTCCCATTTTAAATCAACCTACCAAATCTTGGAAAATTGGATTTACATTATCCCTAATTTTCTTAGGAATATTTGGTATCAGTTTATTTAACACAATTTGGACAGGTATTGGTGTTTGGAACATTAATAAAACAGTTATGTGGGGTTGGGATATTACCAACTTCGTATTCTGGGTAGGTATTGGTCACGCGGGAACTTTGATTTCTGCAGTGTTATTACTATTCAGACAAAAATGGAGAATGTCTATTAACCGTTCTGCAGAAGCAATGACAATCTTTGCCGTTGTTTGTGCTGCTATGTTCCCTGTATTCCACATGGGACGTGTTTGGGTAGGTTATTGGGCTTTGCCATTGCCAAATGCTTTTGGTTCTTTATGGGTTAACTTTAACTCGCCATTGTTGTGGGACGTATTTGCGATCTCTACATACTTTAGCGTATCGTTGTTGTTTTGGTATATTGGTTTAATTCCTGATATCGCTACAATTCGTGATAAAGTAAAAACAAAAACAGCTAAATTTTGGTATGGTTTCTTCTCAATGGGTTGGACAGGTTCTACAAGAACTTGGGCTCGTTATGAATTGATCTCTTTGATTTTGGCTGGTTTAAGTACGCCTTTGGTACTTTCTGTACACACCATTGTATCCACTGACTTTGCTACATCTATTGTACCAGGTTGGCATACAACAATCTTCCCTCCATATTTCGTTGCCGGTGCAATCTTCTCTGGTTTCGGTATGGTTGCTACATTGTTGGTTGTGGCTAGAAAAGTAATGAACTACGAAAACTACATTACAATTGGACACTTAGAAGCGATGACAAAAATTATCATGGTAACTGGTTCTATTGTAGGTATTGCATATTTAACAGAATTCTTTATTGCTTGGTATTCAGGTGTTGAATACGAACAATACGCTTTCATTAACCGTGCTACTGGACCATATTGGTGGGCTTATTGGAGTATGATGAGTTGTAACCTTCTTGCACCTCAAGTATTTTGGTTCAAATGGGCTAGAACTACACCTTGGTTTATCTTTATCATGAGTATCGTGGTAAACGTAGGTATGTGGTTTGAGCGTTTTGTAATCATTGTAACTTCATTGCACCGTGATTATTTGCCAAGTAGCTGGGTTATGTATTCAGGATCATTAACGGAAATAGGCTTGTTCTTGGGTACTTTTGGTATCTTCTTTACTTGCTTCTTCCTATTTGCTAAGTATATGCCAGTAATCAACATGGCTGAAGTTAAATCAATTTTGCGTAACCGCGAATAATCGATAGGAGATTCATAAAATGGGAATTTTAGATAAAAAATTAAGTCTTAGAAACCGCAGCAAAATGCTTGTGGGTATTTGGGAAGACGAAGATAAATTGGTTGAAGCTACAAGCGCTTTGGTGCACGATGGCGTTCATATCCATGATATTTACACACCTTATCCAGTTCACGGTTTAGAAAGAATTATTGGTGCGCGTAGAAGTAGATTGGCTAGAGTTGCATTCTTATGCGGTTTAACCGGTTTTATTTTGATGACTACCATGATTTGGTATATGTACGTTCTTGATTGGCCAGTAAACGTTGGTAACAAACCTGTACGTTTTACCCCAAGCTGGATTCCAGTAATGTTTGAAGGTACTGTATTGTGCACAGCTTACGGTATGGGATTCTTCTTCTTTTGGAGAAACCGCTTGTTATTGGGAGTTAAAAATGATTTGTTAGACGATAGACAAACTGATGATCGCATGGTAATTGCAATTGAGTGTGTTGAAGGTATGAACGAGTCTGATGTTTTAAATACGATGAAATCTAATGGCGCTGTTGAGTTAAGAGAATTAAATCACGGTGTTCAAACAACAATCTAATGTCTAAAAGAATGAGTAAAAAAATTCAAATAATCATTGGTACCATTGCTACTGCATCACTTGTTACAAGTTGCGTAAGTAGAGGTGAAAATACCGGTTGGGAATATGCTCCTGATATGTATTATTCTAAAGGTTACGAACCATATAACCAAGCTGATTCAAACAGTGTAAGTCCTTATGGTATGTCTATGCGTGAACCTGTTGCAGGTACCGTAGCATACGGAAAAGCTGATTACAAATATGCACTTCCAAACTCTGGTGAAGGTTATGAAGCTGCTGCAACTCAAGTTGTAGCGCCAGCCGATTTAACCGATGCTGACGGAAGAGGTAAATACCTTTACGAAATTTATTGTACCCCTTGCCACGGTTACCAAGGTAACAACGACGGTGAAGTGTTCAAGAAAGTTGCTACATTGAAACCAGCTTGGAAAGGATATACCGACGAGTATATCAAAACTTTGCCTGAAGGTAAAATCTATCATACATTGGTTTATGGTAAAAACAACATGGGTAGCCATGCTTCTGTATTGAAACCAGTTGATAGATGGAGAGTGATCAAATATGTTAAACAATTGAGTGCTGCCTCTGCTGCTCCCGCTGCCGCTGCTACCACCCAAGATTCTACTAAAAAGAATTAATTCCAAGGAAAAGAAATAATATGGGACACGGACATCATATTGAAATAAAACAGGAAACATTTGTTGTTCCTGCTAGAGCAAAACAATTCTCAATGATCTTTATGGTTGTGGGATTGATTTTAGCTGGTATTGGAATTGCCAAAATTGACAAATCTGCTGCTGGTCATGACGAACATGCTAAAGTTGAAGCGAAAGCGGAAGGACATGATTCTCACGAGGCTGCGAAAGGCCACGAAGAACAAGAACATACTGCTGCAGCTGCTGAACACCACACAGAAGAACATGCAAATGTTATGACTGAGAAATTTGGACCAAGAATGGAGTATCACACAATTGATCATCCTTGGCAAACCAAAATTTGGGCAAACTTATTGGTTGCTGGTTACTTCTTCTTAATGATTTCTTTGGCATCAATGTTTTGGATTACCATCCAATACGCTGCAAACGCAGGTTGGTCTGCTGCCATCAAAAGAATTCCTGAAGCAATGTCAACCTTTATCCCTGTTGGGTTTATCGTTTTGTTGATCTCTGTATTTATCGCGAAAAACGATATCTACCACTGGGCCCACTACGAACACCTCGGTTTGAAACCAGGACAAGAAGGATACGATAAAGTATTAGACGGTAAATCAGGTTTCTTGAACTCTACCATGTTCTTTGTTTTCCCAATTGTACTTGTTACAATTTGGATGATTCTAGGACGTAGATTGAGAAACTTATCTGTTCAAGAAGACAACGGAACAAAAGGTGACATCACCTTCCACAACAAAAGTATCAGAACTTCTGCAATTTTTGCAGTAATCTTCGGATTCACAATTAGCTTCATGGCTTGGTTCTTTATCATGAGTGTTGACGCTCACTGGTATTCTACCATCTTTGGTGTATACAACTTCATTACTCACTGGGTAACTGCAATTACCATTATGGCATTGTTGGTTGCTTATTTGAAGAGCCTTGGTTACTTAAACATTGTTTCTGATGAACATATCCATGACTTAGGTAAATTTATGTTCGCCTTCACCATTTTCTGGGCGTACATTTGGTTGTCTCAGTACTTGTTGATCTGGTATGCACAAATTCCTGAAGAAATGTATTACTACCAAATCCGTTTTGAACAATACAAAGCCAATTTCTTAACCAACCTTGTAATGAACTTCTGTTTGCCTTTCGCATTGCTATTAATGCGTTCTGCTAAAAGAAACCGCTACGTTTTGGGTATCGTTGGTTCAATTATGATCTTAGGTCACTACCACGACGTTTGGTTCATGGTATTCCCAGGTGTTTTTGGACCAGGTATGCAAGTTGGATTACTTGAAATTGGTGTGTTCATGTTCTTTGCTGGATTGTTCTTAATTTGGACATTAACCGCGTTGACAAAACGTGGATTGGTTCCAGTCAATCATCCTTTCATTGAAGAATCAGCTCATCACGACGTTGGGGTTTAATCTTTAACGTTCATATTAAAAAGGCTGTTTCTTTCGGAACAGCCTTTTTTTATGCCTAAATTTCAATACATCACTTTATTCACTAAATTAAAAAACCTAAATTTGTAACAATGGAAATTTCCTCAAAATATAATCCCTCAGAAATAGAAAATAAATGGTATCAATATTGGCTTTCTCAAAAATATTTTGAAAGCAAACCCGATCACCGAACTCCTTATACAATTGTTATTCCTCCTCCAAACGTTACCGGTGTTTTGCACATGGGACATATGTTGAACAACACCATCCAAGACGTGTTGATTCGCAGGGCAAGAATGCAAGGATTTAACGCTTGCTGGGTGCCAGGTACCGACCATGCCAGTATTGCCACCGAAGCTAAAGTGGTGAAATTGCTCGAGTCTCAAGGAATTAAAAAAACCGACCTTACCCGTGAAGATTTTTTGAAGCATGCCTGGGAATGGAAAGAAAAGTACGGCGGCATCATTCTTGAACAATTGAAAAAACTAGGTGCCAGCTGCGATTGGAACCGTACCCGTTTTACCATGGAGCCTAAACTCTCCGAAGCAGTTGTGGATGTGTTTGTTGATTTGCATAACAAAGGACTCGTTTACCGTGGTACCAAAATGGTGAACTGGGATCCTCAAGGCAAAACTACCTTAAGTGACGAAGAGGTGATTTTCCGCCAAGTGAAAGATCAATTGTATTACGTAAAATATGTGGGTGTTGATTTTGAGGGACATTTGGAAGTTGCCACTGCACGTCCTGAAACAATTGCCGGCGACGTGGCCGTTTGCGTAAATCCAAACGACGAACGCTATAGTCACCTCATTGGTAAAAAGGTGAGGGTTCCACTGATCAACAGAGAAGTGACCATCATTTCCGATGACTATATTGAAATTGAATTTGGTACCGGGGTTTTGAAAGTAACCCCAGCACATGACATTCACGATTATGAAATTGGATTGAAATTCAACCTTCCCGTTATTGATACCTTAAACGACGATGGTACAATTTCAGAACAAGGGGAGTTGTTTGTTGGCAAAGACCGCTTTGAAGCGCGCAAGCTTTGGGTGAAAGATTTAACCGAGAATGACCTTTTGGTTAAAGTGGAAGAGTATACCCATAACGTAGGTTTCTCTGAAAGAACCGATGCCGTTGTGGAACCGAAAATTAGTACCCAATGGTTTTTAGACATGAAGAAATTCATGGAGAAAAATCCTGAGGTTTTATCATCGGTAATGAACGATGAAATTAAATTCTATCCTGAAAAATTAAAAAATACTTACCGCCATTGGATTGAAAATATCCGCGATTGGAACATTTCTCGTCAGTTGTGGTGGGGACATAGAATTCCGGCATGGTATGCACCAAGTGGTGAGTTTGTTGTGGCGCACAACTTAGATGCCGCTTTTGATAAGTTCGTTGAAAAAGGAATAACCGTGAACAAAAATCAAATCACCCAAGACGAAGATGTTTTGGATACTTGGTTCAGTAGTTGGTTGTGGCCAATCTCTGTATTTGATGGTTTTGACAAAGACAATCAAACTGAGTTGGATTACTATTACCCAACAAACGATTTGGTAACTGCCCCTGAAATCATGTTTTTCTGGGTTGCCAGAATGATCATGGCAGGGTATGAGTACAAAAAAGAATTGCCATTCAAAAACGTGTACTATACTGGTATTGTTAGAGATAAGCAACGTCGCAAAATGAGCAAAAGTTTGGGCAACAGTCCTGATCCTTTGGATTTGATTGCGCAATTTGGTGCCGATGCAGTTCGTTTGGGAATGCTGTTGTGTTCTCCAGCGGGAAATGATATTTTGTTCGATGAATCGCAAATTGAACAAGGAAGAAATTTCTGTAATAAAATTTGGAACGCTTTCCGTTTGGTTCATGGGTTTGAAACGGTTGATACCGACATGCGTCCCTACGAAAAACAAGGAATTGAATTGATGCACAGCAGAATTTCGGCAGTATTGGCAGAAAATGAAGCACATTTTGCAGCATTCAAACTCAGCGATGCCCTCATGAATTTGTACAAATTGATTTGGGACGATTTCTGCAGCGTGTATTTGGAAGTAGTAAAACCTGCATTTGGAGAGAAAATTTCTGAAGCGGCGAAACAAAAAACGGTTGAAATTTTCGAAATATTGATGAAGGCAATTCATCCTTACATGCCGTTCATTACCGAAGAAATATTCCAGGCGTTGAACAATGGAACTCCTGAAAAGGCGTGTACCATCAGCGAGTATCCAACTGCCCAAGATTTGTCGGAGTTGAATTTAGATTTGCCAATTGCTTTCGTTTCTGAAATAAGAAATATTCGCAGCCAGAAAGGGTTGTCACCTAAGGAGAAATTGGAAGTTTTCGTTGCTAAACCTTCTATTGAGATTACCACATATAAAGAATTGATTGTGAAGCTTTCAAATATCGATTTGAATTTCGAAAATACCGATTCTAGCAATGTGGTTGTCTTTATATCTGGCACATCGGAAGTGAAGGTGATCTTGAACATCGAAATCAACAAAGAAGAGGAAATTGAGAAAATCCAAAAAGACATTTCTTATTTGGAGGGATTCATTGCGTCGGTTGACAAGAAGTTGTTGAATGAGAAATTCGTAGCCAACGCCCATCCGGATGTAGTTGCGAAAGAACAACAAAAGAAAAACGATGCCTTAACCAAAATCGAAAACTTCAAGATCCAGATTGCATCTTTGTCGTAATTCATTTGTAATTACCGATAAAGCTATATTTGATATTGTATAAACACTAAAAAAGGACGTTGAAAGACGTCCTTTTTTAGTGATGTTTTTGTCACAGTAATTTGAAAAATTGTGACATAAATTCATACCATTTATCTGTTTAAACCTGTGGATTTAATTTTAATATTTGGGAATAAAAGTCAAGATGGATCTAAACTTTTTTCTATTTATTTATACTTGTAGTATTTTGCAATATTTTGAACTTGATAGATTTCTATCATGTAAATATTGTTTTGTGTATTTTTTGGCTATTTTCATCCTTATTTGTTTGTTTTTTGATTATTAAATAAGTAAATTTGTGAAATAATCACAAAAAATACATTTTATGTTAAATAAATTCTCTTTTGAAAATGTGCTTTCATTTAAAGAGCCTCAAACGTTTTCTATGTTAGCATCGGCTAAAAAGGAACGTTTGTTTGACGACAGTCAAAACTATGTAGAAATTGCGAAGGATAGTAAAACGCTGTCAACGGCTGTAATGTATGGAGCAAATGCAAGTGGCAAGAGTAATTTGATTAAAGCCATGATGCATTTCAGGAATTTCATAGTTACAGGGAATCAAAACTTGGATAGTTTGGAATTCGCGGTGCCCAATTTTCAACTTGATACTGCAAAAGCAAACTCGCCCTCACAATTTGAAATAGAATGCATTTGGAAAGAGAAAAGCTATCGTTATGGATTTAGTGTTTTAAATTCTGGTATAGAGGAAGAATGGTTGTATGTGAAAGAAAAGCGTGAATCAGAGGTTTTTTATCGCCAAAAACAAGAATTTACTATCCCCTCAAAAAATAAAATTTTAAATGAATTGACTTCCAAAAAGATGGTTCATTCTAAAGCTTTTTTAGTTACCATTGGTGCGCAGTTTAACGATACTTCTTGTGCCGGTTTTTTGGAATGGATTCACCACTTTAACATAATCTCAGGTATAGATGATCGCTTGTACAAAGACTTCACTGTAAGCAGAATGAAAGAGAGTAGTGCTTTTAGTAAAAAGGTTATTGAACTGATTAAGTTTGCAGATTTCGGCATCGAAGATATTTCTATAAATTCAATTCCAGGTCAAAACATTAAATTCACTGTAGGCGCAAACTCAGGAGTAGAAGTTGAACCGGGTACAATCGATGATTTGATGTCCAAGAGGTTTGTGTTAAATTCAAAAGGAATGCCTGAATTAAAAGAGTTTCACTTTGGCCTATTTGAATCAGAGGGAACTCAAAAGTTTGCACATATTGCAGGACCAATTTTAGACGTTTTAGAAAAGGGTAGTGTTTTGGTGATTGATGAATTAGATACAAAACTTCATCCTGAACTTACAGAACGATTGGTGCTTTTATTTCACAATAAAGAAATTAATACCAACCATGCTCAATTGATTTTCACATCCCACAATACAAATTTATTGGATGCGAAAATATTCAGAAGAGATCAAATCTTTTTTGTAGAAAAAGACTCATTTGGTTCGTCAAACTTGTATTCTTTGGCAGACTTTAAGAAAGACGGAAAATCAACTCGAAATGACGAAAATATTGAGCTTAATTATTTAAAAGGAAAATATGGAGCCTTGCCGTTTTTAGGTGATTTTGATAATCGTTTAAATCGCTAATGGATGACAGGGCATACGATTCATAAAACCCCAATGAGAGGTCGTCAGATTGTGAGCCAACACAATTTGAGAAAAACTTTTATGATTTTTACGGAAGGACAAACTGAGGAGGGATATTTTAAAAAGTTTAAGGTTCGGTGCAAAACTATCACGGGTGGTAATGCCCTGCGAATTGTTGAAGAAGCAATCGTACAGAAGAACAATATAAAAAGGCCAATAGATGAATTCTGGGTGGTATTTGACAAGGATGCAACTTTTAAGAATGACTTTTTAAAAGCGATTAAATTAGCCAATGATAATCAATTAAATGTTGCATTTAGCTGTGAAGCCTTTGAAATATGGTGGCTTTTTCATTTCATGGAAATATCAGCACCCATTCAAAGGAAAGAGTATGAAAAGAGAATCAAAAAGCATTTGCCGGATTATTCAATTAGAGATAAAGGTATTCAACAAGGTGAACGAATGTGGATGTTGCTTGATAAATTTAAAGCAATTGGCATTGCAAATGCAAAAATGGCACATTTGAAATTTGTTCAACCTCAGAATGCTTTTGAGCAAAGCGTGACAACAGTATATACATTGGTGGAATCTTTAGCTACAAATATGTTCAGATAAATTAACGTTAAGTTATTTCCTTTCCAAACATTTGACACTAAATATAAAAAGTGTCTTTTGTTTGAAATTGGCGATAAAGCCAGATTTTAAAGAGTATTAACACTAAAAAAGGACGTTGAAAGACGTCCTTTTTTGTTGAGGAGTACGGAAGTCAACTTGTTCAATTATTCCAAAATTGGATGAATTATTAAATTAAAGAGAGATTATTTGTTGGTAACAAATAATAGTGTATATTTGTTACGAATTAATACTATTGTAATCAATGGAACTAACTGAAAAGCAAATAATAGCAAGGATTAGAGCACATGGTAGAGGTTTTGTTTTTACAACAAAGCTATTTTCTGTATTGATTGACGATTCTGCCAGTGTTAGAACAGCCTTAACTAGGTTGGTTCAGAAGTAATCAATCAGGAGACTTGCGCGTGGATTATATGATTTGCCAGATGTTCATCCCCAGCTAGGTAAAGTTATGCCTTCAATTGAGAAGGTCATCGAAGCAATCAAAGCATCAGATGCAATAGAAGTTCAGCCCACAGGCGCATATGCGGCCAATCTGCTCGGATTGTCAACGCAGATACCCATGATAATTGAGCTTTATACTAACGGACCAAAAAAGACCATAGGTATTGGGAAGCAAGTAATAATTCTCAAACCAACTACCCCTAAAAATATGATTGGGGCTGGAACCAAAGCAGGACTTATTCTTCATGCACTTAGACAAATCGGGAAAGATAATATCACCGTTGAAATGATTGAGCAAATAAAAAGTCAAATAGAAGAAAAGGATATCAAGCATATCAAAAAGCAGATTCAGTTTGCTCCAATGTGGATTGCCAAAATTATGCGTTCACTCATTAATGAGAAATAAACCATGAATACGTTTTTCCGTTATAATACCTTAGATTATGAAGGAATTTTAACCAATGGCGTAAGAGTTTTACCAACTAAAGAAAGCTGGGCAGATTGGCGAGGAGATTATTCGCGAACAGCTGTAATGATTTATATAGATGTACCTTCGTTTGAAGAGTTAATGTCATTTGCTGAACAATTGGAGAATGAATTTAATGAGTGGGTTAAAAAAAATGCACTTCGCTGAGTGCATTCCACAATTACGGTAATGTGGGCCACCATTTCCTTTACTCTTTGAGTAATGAAATATAAAGTTAATATTATTTTAGAAAATTACAATGATAAATTTAATATCCTATTATTAGAAACAACATGAAGTCACAATTTGCGACCTCAAGTTTATAAAGCCCATTTGCCAATAAATCCTATAGTTATTCCTTGTGATTTAGTAACGATATGCGGTATTCCGAAGGCAACCAAAAATGGTTGCATTGGATTTAAATCACTGAGGCCGCAATAATAGGATAGCGAATTACCAAAGGTGAAATTTCCTTTTTTTAACCAAATGTAATCTATACCAGCAATGATTCCTTTGTCCAGTAATTGTTTATCTTCATTTGGATTTGCAGTTATGTTCGAATTAGAACTTGACGCGGAATTGTAGTAATTGAAGCCCAAATATCCCCCGAAATTAAGAGAAAGTGCTTTCGATTTAAAAGGCTTAATTTTGATTTGCAACGGTGTTTGAATAGTCCAATAGTTGTATTTCACATTAATATTATTAGAAATTAGATTGCCGTTATTGTCTAATGTAGTTAAATGAGATAATTTTAATCCATAATTTATATTTCTGATGCCCAACGTTATTGAAAAAGTTGGATTCAATTCTTTTTCAACCGTAACTGCTTCATAATGTGACTGGCTAATATCGTATCTTTCAAAAAATGCATCTCCGTAATTGTGGAAATTATTGACGCCAGCCTCGAATTGTAGGCTCAACTTCTTTGTTTTTTGAGGGACAGAAACCGCAGGCGATTGAGCAAATAAACTCAGTGCACTGAACATGAATAGGATAGTAGTGAGTTTTTTCATAGTGTTTTTTTTCTTTAAATATTATCATTTTTTATTCCACAACAATCAATTTCGATTGAATGTTTCCGCTTGGTTTTACAATGTAAATACCTGGAACTTGTATTCTAGTTGTGAATTGCATTTGATTTGTATCTCCTTTGATTTTTTCAATTTGTTTCCCTGTTAAATCAAATATTGAAATTTCATTCCCCGAATTTAAAGCTTGATTGAATTCTAAGTTGAGTTCTCCGCCAGCCACCACTGGATTCGGAGAGATTTTCAAGCCACCTTCCGACAATTTTGAAAAGCCAAACGTTGAGAGATTTTCTTTACAGACATTTGACACCCAGAAATTATAAGTGAACATGGATTTGTTTAATTTCAAACTCCAAACACTCTCGGTTGGATTTGCTTTCATGGAATACAAATAACAAAACATATGTCCCTCATTGAAATTATTTGCCAAAAAATTGAAATTGGAATTTGCCAATTCAAATTCAGGCTTGAATTTCATGTTCGAATACGAATAAAGTTTGGTTGTAAACAATGACGATTTAAACGTGTCGGCCAAAGAAACACGGGTCGAATCAAAATCAAACCATTTGTTTGTTCCTATGGTAACATACAATTTATTAGTATCGTCGGCCATTAATTTGGCATAGGTAAACCCATTAACTGCCGATGATTCTATGGCCGAATACTTCAATCCATTAAACATAGAATCGAACGTTACAATTGCTTTACTCTCGATCAATTTGCAATCAAGTGAATTGTTTGAATTATCTAAAATACCATTAGACGAATTGTTAATTGAAACCACATAATTATCACCACTCGTGTAAAGGATTTTACCCAAATTATTGAGATAAACAGGGCCATAACAACCAATATTAAAAGCATCAGTCAGTTTAAATCCACTAATTTTAAGCATTAAGTAATCTGTACCAGAATATGGTGAAGGCAATCTTAGCACTGATTTATTTATTGCTATTTGTTGTTTAAATAAACTGGGCAAATCAATTGTATCGGTATATTGAATGATGGAAATTATTTGTCCATTATTCTCTTCAATTTTGAAATTTAGAATTTCATTATTGGAATGTCCCAACAAATTAAAATTAATTACATTAAACGAAGTGTCTAATTTCAATAAATACAAAGAATACGGATGATTATTTGGCATTTTCACAGCTGAATTAAGGGTGATTTCACTATTTATACTGGCGGTGAGAAAAACACCCTGTTTAGAACGCAGAAATTCTATGTTTTTAGGATTCAACATAACTCCGTTGGCTGTTTTACCAATCTCATAATATTGAATTCCACTAAAATCATTGCTAATTTTAACCAATACAATTCTGGAATAGGATTTTGCAGCAATTGTTACTTTGCCCGACAATTGATAGGTGGCATTTGAGTAAACCACCAATGGAAAATAAACATTCCCGGCATCGTCGGTAGAGATTTTTACACTTTGCATCGGAATGGGAATATTCACTTGAATTTGTTGTTTTAATTGTCCCTCAGAATTAAATTTCACAAGAAAACAACTATTTCTATTTGCTGTAATTGTTGAATTTAACTTAACTGAGTTGAACGCGCAAGAATCTTCCGACCAATAGGCCACTATGTAATCCCCATTTTTGAATTTTATGGGATCAGAAACATTTGAATATGCGTATTTGGTGCTCAAGCTATTTGCATACGAAGTACACTGGGCATTTAGCAACGTTGAAATGCAACTTAAGAGCATTGCCAATGAAAGGGATTTGATTTTTTTCATTTGAGGGACAGAAACCGCAGGCGATTGAGCAAATAATCTCAGTGCATGGGAGATGAAAAGGAGAGTAGTGAGCTTTTTCATAGTATTTATAATCTGGGTTAATTCCTAAGTTTTATTTGATATCCAATATTCAGAGATAAGGTAATTGCATCTCGATTTACGCGATAGTTTTTATAAAATTCCTCAAATCCACCTCGTGGCTTTCCTAACAGGTTATTTTTTTCAAAATAATGAGTAAATCTTACATCCGTAGAAATGTAAAAATTGCGTAAAAAGCTGTATTTTAATGATCCGCCTAAACCGACACCCAAGCTGTTGTATTGGAACGTACTTACAATTGGCTCATTCCAACTAAATCGTGTATCGGCCACAATAACTTCTTCAATTCCTGATGATTTGTAATTTATATTAAATGTTGGGCTAATTGAGAATTTCTTGTATGAAATACTTTTGCCTATTTCTGCCATAATAACATGATAAAATCTACTGACCACATCGCCTTGAATTCTATTCGCATAAGAATTAGATTTTTCATAGTAATTATAGTTTAGACCTATGAAATATTTTGATCCATTCAAAATTTTTAAACCAAATGTATACGGCGGCGTATATTGCGTGAACGGCTTATATAATCCGGGTGTAAAATTGTTGTTTTGAGAATAGTTATTTAAAAAAATAGTTATTGGCATGCCGGCTTCAATTTGTAGGCTCAACTTCTTTGTTTTTTGAGGGACAGAATCCGCAGGCGATTGAGCAAATAAACTCAGTGCGCTGAAGAGGAATAATATGGTTGCGAACTTTTTCATAAAGGTTTTATTTGGTAAAACGATAAAAAGATAATTGTATTTAATTGGATAAAAATACAGAATTGTTAATTGTTAGTTTTTCAATGTGTTTACTGCCTTTGTTAAATGGATCTAGGACATTCCATCCTTCTTTGCAATATATGGTTGCAGTTTTTCCTATGAGCGATTTCAATTCAGCGGTTTTAATTGTTTCAAAGCCTCTATTGATGTAAAAAGTACTTTTCTCGTTTCGTATTTTAAGGACAGCATCTTTAATGCCTCCTTCTTCAATCGATAATACTTCTCCTGTATAACTATTTATATTTTCCGAATTTGCGCTTTGTCTTGCTGCAATAATTAAGAATAGACTCAAGACAGCTATTGTTGTTGTAAATAGTATTTTTTTCATGATCAGTTTTTTGTGTTATAACGATTGTGAAATATAAATATTGTTTTCATTTTATTTTTATTCCATTAAACTTATCTGAACCTTTAATTTCAGGTTTCATTAAATTAAACCAACTCATTTGAATTTGTATTGATTTTCTATCTTTACCCATTAACGCGAGGCCCCTAACTCTAATTTGTTCATTTAGAGAATTTGAATTAACAAGTGTTTGATTTCCTGCAATTACACAACCAAATGGTGTGTGACCAAAAGTGCTATTTACCGAATATTCACAATTGTCAAATTTGCCATATCCTTGAGGTATATTAATTAGATAACCATTACTAAGAATATTAGGGTCCACTGATGGACAGTATAAATTGCTATCATAAAACCCTATAATGACTTCCAAATTGGGTTTACTTGTGTAATGCCCTTTATAAATCCCTTTAATTGGAGTAGGTTTATTGAATATATCTTTTTTCAAGTTTACATCATAGTAACTTTCTGAAGGCCACGTGAATATTTTATGTATAGATGTATCTCTACCATTATCTGCCGGAAAACAATTTTTGTTTGTATGCTTGTTTACTGCTATTAAAGTGATTTTATCATGCCTATTCTCAGGAAAACTGTTGAGAATTACTGATTTAGTATAATACTTCGATGCTCCAATTTCCCAAATAAATGAATCCGCATCATTTAATGCCCTAAACCTAATTTTTGAATCCATTCTGTTGCCAGAAAATGTATCTGACTCTATCCAAATTTCATCCCCCTCCCAATCACATAGGTACTCTTCGATAACAAAATTAGCAGAAGTTTGCATTTTTCCTGAACAAGGATCATAATTCTCGCAGGCTGGGTTGCTTATGTCGTGGCATTTTTCCTTACAACAGCCTTGGGCGATTATAAGAATCAAACTGCATAAACTCAGTGCACTGAATATGAATAGGATAGTAGCGAACTTTTTCATTGTAATTTCCTTCCTTTAAATTTGTATTTCCTATATGGAATATTTTTAATTGGATAACCACACCAGTATTCAGCTGACAGGGTGTTGTGGTTTAATTTGATATTTCCTCTTGACGGAGTATTGTATTTCGCAACGTCTCCAAATTGAATGTTGTGGCCGGTATATGTGCAAAAAAGTTCTATTTGTGTAAAAGTATCCATCATGTTTCTGAAATTCACCAATGCAATTTCACCAGTACTTTGTGTTGTTGCAAAATTAAAATTCTTTTCGGTATGCAAACCTTCTTCAAAAGCCCAGGGTCTAATTTCTACTATTGAACTATCCTTTTCACCTTCAAAAAGCACTTTATAAACGCCCATAATTGGCAGCTCAGTATTGGGCACAAAAGTAAATGTCTTTTCCAATGTATCTTTTCCATCATCTAATGGAAAACACCTTAAATCAGGTTCTTTTTCTACCATTAGGGTCACCTTATATTTTCCCATAATTCCTTTATTTGAGGAAAAAGACCGCGCGTAAAAAGAATCCGTAATGGTCTCTGAACCCAGCTTCCAAGTAGTTTTCACACCAGGAGTCATACATTTAAATCCAATAAATTGACTATGCCGCGCCGAATATAAAGGCCATTTATCATCTACAGGCGCACAGAAAACAGAATCTTCGTTGATGAACTTTTCGTCACCATTTACGGGCATAAATGTATTCATTAGTCCTAATTTTATCGATGCTTTTACTGGGATTTTGCCATAGCACGGATCATAATTTTCACAGGCTGGGTTGTTATAATCATGGCATTTTTCCTTGTCGCAGCTTTGAACGATTATCATAATCAAACTGCACAAACTCAGTGCACTGAATAGGAATAATATGGGTGCGAACTTTTTCATAGATATTTTCCTTCTTTTGGGTTTTATTATTTTATTCTATAACCATTAAAAGTATTTGGATTTTTATAAATTGGATCCGGATTGGGTCCAAGATATAAGCCCAAATGATCGGATGAAGGAATTTCCGCATGAATACTATCTAAAGTCTTGTTTAAAAGAAAAGTCATTCCCTCTCGCGATGTTGCAAAACGATTAGTATATTTATTTAATGAAAAATCCCACGGGCCAATATCCTTTGAATGATATCCATTTGGTAAATTATAATAAGCTGCAAACAATCCGTCTGGTTTACTATTTATGAATGTTACATTAAATGTATCATACGGTTTGGCCGTTAAAGACCCACGGAATACTCCGTTATATGAATCGCAAATACCTTTTCGGTATGCACGTATTATATAATGCTTTACCACCGTATCCCTACCATCATCTCCAGCTTTGCATCTCGGATTGGGTTTGCGGCAAGTAATACACATAATGGTTATTGGCCCTTCTGTTCCTGGTACGTCTTCATCAAAAAAAACTGTGACAGAATCTCCTCTGCGGTATTTTTTTTCGGCACCTATTTTCCACAGAACACTGTCATTTCCAACCTGCCAGCATTTAAAGATTTTATCACCAGTTCCTATTGTATCGTCTTCCGGCACCTTGTAATAGGTATGTAAATGGGTTTTGGCATCGATATAATCCATTACGATATCAAAATCTGCATTGCTCAATGGATTGGCCCTGCATGGGTCGTAATTTTCACATTCAGGATTAAAAGGGTCATTGCATTTTTCCTTGCAACAGCCTTGGGCGATTATAAGAATCAAACTGCATAAACTAAAGCTGAGTAGGCTGACTTGAAATTGGTTTTTCATATTTGTTTGGCTTTTATTTCATTTTTAAAATTATGAATATTATGGACATAAAATCCAACAGAATAGTTTGTTGTTTAAAGGTCATTTATTTTAATTTCACCCCATTAAAAACAAAGGTGGTTTCTTTTCCATTTTGTTGCGTTTGATATCTGTATTCTAACCTTACTTTATGTTTTCCATTGGCAGATGGTTGCGCATATGCGTGGAAATAAGTGATGCCAGATGACATCATCATCACCTGATTATCAGCAATTCGCGTGAGTTCATCCATTTTCCATTTTCTTTGTTTATAACTCTCGAAATTTGGAAAACATTTTTCTAAAATTCTTTGTGACTCAATTCTTAAAGTATCGGCCTGTGGGAAACCAAATAAATTGATTCCTTCAACATCATAGGGTATACTTATGTAAGATTTTTCTTTTGGAATTGTCCAAGTGTAACATTTTGTATAGTCCCATGTTAAAACTCGTTTTTTATTGGGCTCATTTTCAAAGTATCCCTCAAAAGTACCATTCCATAAAAACTCATCCGCAAAAACCAAGGTTCGTTCGGATATATAAACGCTGTCTGCTGGATTGCGAGGTGTTTTGGGTATTTTTACCACTTTCAATTTAACAGGAATTGGATTCCAAATATTTGTTGAATCTTTTAGATAATCATCAAATCTTAATGCAACTTCCCTTGTTCTGAAAATGCGGTTATCATTTCCGATTGTCCATTCATAGCGTAGTGCATTTTCCTCTTTGGCAGTAAAAAGCACACCAGAATTACATGCTACAATGGTGTCGCAAAATTCTGCAATTTCCTCTTCTTTATCCTGCCATCCAAATGGTTTCATTGATTGCCTCATTGTAAATACAGCTGAAGGCTTACCGTAATTGGGATCATAATTCTCACACTCTGGATTGTTTATATCATTGCATTTTTCCTTGCAACAGCCTTGGGCGATTAAAAGAATCAAACTGCACAAACTAAAGCTGAGTAGGCTGATTTGAAATTGTTTTTTCATATAATTAATGAATTGTTCTTGAATATAAAATCAAATGTAAAACTTTATAAATACGATGTCGTGATAGATTTATATCATGTGGTTGTCCTTATTTTGAGGTTTCATATTATTAAAATACATTCATTTAGACAAAGTTAGTGGATTTCAATTCAATTTTGTATGGTTGTGTGTGTACTAAAAAAACATGAAAACAATACTGAATTTTTAGTATGGCTATTTTTTAACTGTGTGAAAAACAAAAAATATATACACAGATTAATTAAACTCAGTGCACTGAACAGAAATAGGATAGTAGCGAACTTTTTCATAATTTGTGCTAAAACGATTGTAAATTTTAAATATTGCTTTCATTTGCTGACAACCTATTTAATTTCTAGATATATCGCATAATAATGCTTTACCTTAAACTTTTTATACCAATCATGGATATTTTCCTCTCCTAACAAACAATATGATTGCATATTTGAACCAGAATCAAACGGTGGTGAATATGCCAAAATAGGATATTCGGAATTAATTGGGACCTTCAATTTGTTGCTAGAACAGGAGTTTGCAATTCGTAAAGAATTATTGCTTTTACCTTTAAACTCAACAATAGTATTTAATCCAGGATAACCAATTTTCAATTTGAATTTGTCTTTTTGAAGAATGCCCGCAAATGTTATTATTACTGATTTAGTAGAGTCTCCTGAGCTAGCTTTTTCTGCGAAATTGAACTCGCAAAACAAAGTGTCACCATTCATTACGATAGGATACCGATGTTTTTGGGAATTGATATTTGAACTAAAGGTTGAATTGATTTTCCCGTTCTTGAATTCCTTTATCATAATGTTAAATACCTTTCCTTTTAATAAAGTGTCTTCACAATAGATTTTTTGAATTTGTATATCAGTTAATTCACACATATTCATTAAGTCAGCATTGTCAGCATTTTCAATGTATTTTGATAAAATAAAGGTACTGTCCATTTGTGACAATCCAGTCAACACATTGCTCAATACTGTGAGAATCAGAAATAACTTTTTCATGGGTATATTCATTTCATTATTTTCAATCAAACCTACTTAATTTCATTGGCTCTAACACTACCGGTTTTGGGGTTTAGGGAAATCCTAGTTTATAGTTGTTGAAAAATTCATTGTAATCAGTATCTAATGAAGTTGGTTGAATTAATTTTTAAATGGCATTAGGGAAATCCCTAAGTAATAAGGGAAAAATTTTTGCTTAGAATAGAATAAATTCAATAAGTTTGAATTTTAAGATACAAGAATAATCACAACAAAATAGTTTATGAGAATCACGCAATTGATGTCGAACGCCAATCATCCCTTATTGAGATAAAATCATGCGAAATTTAATTTACGTATATTACATTGTTCTTTTTTTGGCTAGTTTGTTGGCAATAAAAAATTTCAACAAACTCAATAAATCCCTCAAAATATTTGGCTTGCTGGTTGTATTGACCTTTGTTTTTGAGCTATGCGCTTTTTATATGGCCAAAACAAGACATAATAATATTATCGTTTATGTGGTATTTACACCAATAGAGTTAATCCTAATCAATTTTGCTTATTACACGCATCAAAAAGATTCTTTGTTTAGAAAAACAAGCATTGCTTTGACGCTCCTTTTTATAGTCTATTTCATAACTCAAATAGGCGGTTTGAATTTGTCTGTGTTCCCTGATAAATTGATAATGATAGAAAATATAATCCTTTGTATCATTGTTGCCTATTCAAGCTATTTGATTGTCAGCAAGCAACATTACATTGAAATGAAGAAAAATAAAATGATTTGGATCAATATGGGATTTTTGTTTTTTCTATCAACTTCATTTTTTATTTGGGGATTTCATCATTTGATTAAAACAAACGAGATTAATCTAATTTTAAGATTCACATTAATTATCTCGAACATCATATTATATTCAACCATGGCATTGGTTTTTTTAAAAGTCAACTTAAAAAGTGAAATCATTTAATATAAATATTGATAATCAACTTATTGCGATATTTGTTGCAGGAATAATCATTCTGGTGGTTATTGTGAATATTTTAATCTTTTGGTTTGTTTTATCTTATAAAAAAAGAGAGTTTGATTTGAAAATCAACAGCGAAAAGATCAACGCAAATTTTGAATTACAGTTGTTGAATTTAAAGAATGAAACAAGAAATACCGAAATGAAATATTTCGCTAGGGAATTGCATGATAATTTGGGTCAAATTACTTCACAGTTAAAAAGGTTTTTAGATTTTAATATTGAACAAAATAAAATAATTGATTCGAACTCCGGTAGTGAACTCATTGATAAACTAAAAATTGAGATTAGAAGACTTGCTTCACGATACAATCATTTCGTATTTGATGAGTTTAATTTAATTGATTCGATTTCAAATGATATACTCAGGATTTCAAAATTTTCGAATATGATGATTGATTTACATTTACCTGATGACGAAGTAATTTTAGAAAACCATATAAAAGCTGAGGTATTTCGCATTTATCAAGAACTAATCAATAATACTATGAATCATTCTAAAGCCAAAAACGTGAAGATTTTGATACATTCAAATCAATTGACTTCATTGGAAATGATCATTGAAGATGATGGAATCGGATTTGATCCCTCCCAAATGAAAAAAGGGTCGGGGCTTTATAATGTAAGAGAAAGAGCGAATCAAATAGGAGGGTGTATCAATTTTACATCACATTCAGGAGTAGGGACATTGACAACTTTAACAATTAATAATTCTGTAAATGCATCATAATCAAGAATTAAAATTAGCCATTATTGAAGATCATGTTGTGGTTAGGCAAGGTGTTGTAGAGGCATTGACAAGAACCAATGAAAAACTAACTTTCATGATTGAAGCCGATAATGGTTTGGATTTTATTACCCAAGTAGATAATCGCGAAATTGCGATTGATATTGTATTGGTAGATCTCGAAATGAATAAAATGGATGGTTTTGAAACAATTACCTGGTTAAAATCGCATTTCCCCGAAACAAGAATTATTGTCTTCACTCAAGTTACAGAAGAGCTGCGAATCAGGGAGGCTTTGAAGCTTGGTATTGATGGTTTTTTCGACAAATTCGGTAATGTTGCAGATTTGAATTCGGCTATTAACACAGTTGCCATGGGTGGCTCTTATTTTCCTGGCTACATTAAAGAAATTCAACACAAATTAATGAATGGCGTGAACATTGAAAAGTTAGAAGCCATGTCAACAGGTGTGTTTTTTACAGAAGAAGAGATTAATTTAATAAAACTTTGCTATCACGGTTATTACAATAAAGAAATTTCCAAAATGTTGAATTTAAGTGATAAATCCATTGAGTTTTACTTGAATAAATTGTACAAAAAAATGAATGTTACGAATCGCATTGAAATGATTCGATATGCTTTAACGAACGAATTGATTCATGTGAAAAGTTAAAATAGGTTTTACAATCTAAATCTAAGATAAAATTAAAATGAATAATCAAATAATAAAGTTGCGAAGTTTGAATTTAGGGACGGTACTTATTGTATTCACTGGTTTGTTTTTTTGCTTTGTATTGAAATCTTACAGCTTGTCGTGTTTGTTTTTTACTGTATTACAATTGGTGAAATTCAAAAACGATAAAAACGTCATTTCTCGGCACAAGCAAAAAGGGATATTGATAACCATGCTTATCCTTTTGCCCGTTGTTTTTGTTTTGGAATATCATTCAAGTTTTTTGTATCAGTTATTCAATTAGAATTGGAGAAAATGACACCATGAAAGGACTGAACAAAACACGACTTGTTTTTTTGGGGGATAGGGGGATTTTGCTCAAATTCATTCTCAATTAATTAACAGGCAACTAAATTAAATCACTTCTTGTCACTATGCTAAAAAATAACTTATCATGAATAAATTACTCTCAATCACAGCCATTGCACTGTTGTTCACAATATTTTCGTGCAACAAAGAAGAGCGCAAATCAATGACAGTTGTAAAAGACTGTTCTGGAACATATCTCCGAACAGACGGAAAAGACTTCCATGTTTGTAATCAGGAAAAGCTTTCATCGTTTTCAAGCGGAACGATTGTTACTGCCACCTTTAAGAAAATAGCAAGTTGTAAGCCATTAGAAGATCAATTTGTTTGTATGTTGTATCACAAAAACGAAGGTTGGATTGAAGTCTGTAATTTAAAATAAACCTTACCTGTTCTTCGATTGCATTTGTGAACTAAAAGTGTTTGAAATTTAACAAAGCAAATAATTGATATTCAAAAACTCAATCAAATATGAAAAAACTACTTTATTTAACGATTTTAATATTAAACTCGAATCTACACGCGCAAACTTTTGGATTAAAAGTATTAAGTATTAGCGATTCATCGTTGATTACAAAAGATTTACGCCTTTTTGATTCCATGTGGCATTGTTGTTTAAGTAATTATGGGAAGAAGGATGTATCAAATTTGTTCGCCGACAGCGCTCCAACTGTTTCAAAAACAAATCCGATTACTTTATTAAATTTCATAACTGGTATAGATGTTCCATTGTCCGATGTATTTGGGTTTAAGTTGGTTGGTAGTCAAATTTTGAATGATTCGATTTTGTTATATCATTTAGATATGGGTTGGTTGCAGTTGGCAATTCCTTTTAATCGAATTAAAAAGAAACTGATGCGCTTTGAATCAATCAATTTTTTCGATTTAAATAAATTTAGATATAAGAATTTAACAGTGTATTCGATGGATCCAGTAAAACAAAAGGATCTTGATGGTGCATTTAAAAAAATAGTTCAAACTGCGAAAGAATTAGACATAAACATTGATTCTTTTATAAAGCGAGAAATTGTAATTTATTCTGGAAGAACTATTAAAGAATCATATTCTTATGTTGGAGGACTTGAATATGTAAACTACTTTAATAAAGGTTCAATTTATGGAGGGATGGGTGATCCTTTCAATAATATAATTCTGTCTGGAATTCCAAAACCAATTCATATTCACGAGCTTTTGCATTTTTTGATTACATTTCCTTGTAATCAATTTATTGGTGAAGGATTAGCAAGTTATTACGGTGGAATTGGCGCGACTTCTTATACAAACAATCTTCAAAAAGTATTAAAGATTATAAAGAAGAAAGATATTCATTCCTTTACAGATTTAAATATTTTATGGAGGACTGACAACTATTTCAATTCTGTTCGTGGTAGTTATATTTTGTCAGCATTCATGTTGAGCAAGATTAAGAAGGAATTCAATCTTAAAACTTATCGCAATTTTGTATGGCACTGTCAAACGGACAGTGATATGATTATTAATTTGAAAGACCTTTATCAAGTGGATTCTGAAAAAGTACTTTTTGATAAATTATTTTGGGGAAAAATGCAATGATTAATTTAATGACATACAAGTTAATTCTTCAAATCAGAAAATCAATTTAATTATACTATTTCCGACCTAATGAGACCTACACATATAATATTCATTCTACTTTCTTTGACCATGTTGCTTTCCTCATTCAGTGAGCGTCCAGTTTTTCGCTATGATGATATTTCCCTAAAAAACGATACTTTAAAGTGGTATTCATTTAATGAAGGACATTCAAAAGCGGTTAGGGAGAATAAAATTCTTATGGTCAACGTAAGCACGGAATCGTGTTATGGTTGTAAATTGATGTTTAAACATACTTATACCCACCGTGGGGTCATCGATACCCTCAATAAGTACTTCATATGTGTTTATTTCAATCCACAAATCGACAGCAGTTATTTACTCAATAGCAAAAAAGTAACACCTAAGGAACTGATAAAATATTTATTTGTTGATGAGCAGGTGGCATACCCAACTAGCTTGTTTTGGTTTCACCCAGAGTCCGAAGAAAAGCACTCCGTTCACAGTGGATTTAAGGAACCGCCCATCTTTTTAAAGTTGTTGTCCGCCGCACAGGCTATGCGTCCTTTTGGTTTTCTGGGAATCAATTTAAAGATAGATTAAAATTAATTCATTTAAACAAAGGCACTCAATTTCAATTCAATCTTATATGGTTCTGTACATACTAAAAAAACATGAAAACAATACTGAATTTTTAGTATGACTATTTTGTAACAGTAAGAAAAACAAAAATATATGCAAAGATTAATTGAATATGAAAAAATGAAAATATTGCAAATGAACACGGGTGCAATTATCTTTGATAATCACACAATTAAAGGGAGAACATCCATTAATATCAATTAAATCCACAACAGAATCTTTAATATGCCCAAATATGCTTATTTGATACCCTTCCTGAATTTAATTCCCTTTTTCGCGGGATTCAATATTTTATTCAATTTTAAGGATGTAAAAGTAAAATTATTTAGTGCGTATTTGATACTAACGGCGATCTGCGGATTAATTTGCTTTTATTTAGCAATGACAAATGGAAACAACCACTGGTGTTATAATATATATCAAATTATTGTATTCATTTTACTTGCTTTAATATTTGATATTGAGTTTCAAAAAAAGGTATTTTTCAAAATTTCTGTTCTTGTTTCAATCTTTTTGATTTACAATACATATGCCACCGGGTTATTTATATTTAATCAAATAAATTTCAATATTATTTTTACCTGTATTGGCACTGTAAGCGGAGTTTGTATCAAAAATATAGTTGTTAATTCATTTGAAAAAGAATTCAATGAGTCTGATTTTTGGATGTATGGTGGTTTTTTTATTTTTAGCTTTGGAAATCTCTTCCTAGATCTATTTTTCACTATTGTAACCCATAAAACCAATTACTCAATATTGCATTTTTATGCAATTTATCAGATTGTTTTAAACGTAATTGTAAACTTAATATTTTTTAAAGTAGTCCTTTTGTTGAAGAAAAATGAGTATTGAATTAATTGTAATTTTAGGTACCTCCACGTTCCTGATATTGTCCGTTCTTTTTGTCTTTTTGGCATTTAAATTCAGAGAGAAAATCGTGGCCAATCAGAATGAATTTTATAAATCGTTAATTCAATGTGAAATTTCTGAACGACAAAGAATAGCAAAAGAAATCCACGATGGAATAGGAGGTTTGTTGGGAATGGCAAAGTTTCATTTAAGTAACATTGATGAACTTGAGAAATTAAATTCTGCGCATGCCAATGAGATTATGAATGCTATGAAATTAATTGATTTGGCCAATGATGAAGCGAGAAACATTTCGAATGAATTATTACCAGCATCGATAATCCGATATGGCTTGAAAGGAGCAATTGAAGATTTGGTCAAAATATATAAACCAAACTTTGAAATAGTGCTGTTTTTTGATTGCCAGGAAGAAATATCCAGTCAATTACAAGCTAATTTATATCGAATAGTAAATGAACTTTTAAACAATACCAGAAAACACGCCAAGGCAGCCAAAGTTGAAATTGATTTTATTGCGGGTATAGGTAAAGTCATGCTCCATTTTAGTGATGATGGTAATGGATTTGATTTTTACGATAAAACAAATACTGATCAAGGTAATGGGTTGCGAAATATTGAAAACAGGGTCAAACTTTTCAATGGAAAATTAAATTATACGAATAATCAGGGTTCAATTTATAATTTCGAATTTCAACTTTAGTCATGGAAAATAAACAATATATTATCGGTGTGGTGGATGATCATTTTGCAATCAGAGATGGGTATAAAAGTTTACTTGAAAAGTTGGATTTCATTGAAGATGTCAAAACTTATGAATCCATTGCTGAATTTCAAATTGATTATAAATCAAACAAATGCGATTTGATTTTCTTAGACATTGAATTGACCAACGAAAATGGATTGGATGCATGTCGAGAGATTAAAAACCACAATTCATACCTTAAAATTATTATCTTAAGTGCTTATCATGATGACCAGTACATTATGAATGCATTCAATTCAAATGCAGATGGTTATTTATTCAAAGATGCCACTAAGAATGAGGTACAAGAATCAATTCAAAAAGTATTGTTCTCAGGTGAAAAGTATTTCAATCACGAAGCGCTTTCTGTGATTTTTCGCTTTCAAGAGTCGTTGAAGAAAAAGAAATCGAATAGTAAAACAGAGCTTTCAGACAGAGAAATTCAAATATTGAAATTAATTTGTGAGGGAAAGTCTAACGATCAGATTTCGTCATTGTTAAATCGCACAACGGCTACAATTGCAACACATCGACAAAACATCATGAATAAAGTTGGCGCTCACAACAGTTTAGAATTAATCAACTTTGGAATGAGTAATGGATTATATGTCCCTAATATTCATAATTTTAAAAAATGAAATAAAACAAAAAACCAAACAAATATGAAAAAAGCAATTTATTTATGCATGATTTTGACGACGTTATTCGTCGCTTGCGAAAAGGAAAAACAAGAAGCTCCCAAATCTACCAGAGAACTTTTGGTTGAAAAAAAATGGTATCAAAAAGCAATTTTAGTTAATCCTGCATATTTGGGAATGACTAATCTCTATGACAGTCTGATTCCTTGTCAAAAAGACGATATATTTACCTATCGTAACAATGGAAACTATGAAATAGACAACGGGATATTAAAATGCTACGCGAATAGTCCTCAGATTGATTCAGCAACATTGTGGAAACTGCAAGATAACAAGTTGATTCAATATTTAGATATTGGGTCTCAAATTTTGAGAGATACTTTTACGATTGAGTTAATTGATGAAAAAAATCTTCATTTAGGAATTTCGTTTAAGTATGGTAAAGAAACATATAAGTATCTTTATAAGTATGAAACTAGGTAATGCTGAGTATGTTTTCTAGTAGATATCCAAACCTCAAAAGAAGAACGACCACATGATATAAATCTATCACGACATCGTATTTATAAAGTTTTACATTTGATTTAATATTCAAGAGCAAGGTATCAAGTATATGAAAAAACAATTTCAAATCAGCCTATTCAGCATTAGTTTGTGCAGTTTGATTCTTATAATCGCCCAAGGCTGTTGCAAGGAAAAATGCAATGATTACAAAAACCCTGAATGTGAAAATTACGACCCATGTAGGGCCAATCCATTGAGTAATGCAGATTTTGATATCGTAATGGATTATATCGATGCCAAAACCCATTTGAATACATATTACAAAGTGCCCGAAGACGATACAATAGGGACTGGCACATATACCTTTAAATGCTGGCAGGGTGGAAACGACAGTGTTCTTTGGAAAATAGGTACCGAAAAAAAATACCGCAGAGGTGATTCTGTCAGAGTTTCTTTTGATGAGGACGTCCCAGGAACAGAAGGGCCAATAACCATTATGTGTATTACTTGCCGCAAACCCAATCCGAGATGCAAAGCTGGCGATGATGGTAGGGATACTGTGGTCAAGCACTATATTATAGATGCATACCGAAAAGGTGATTACGATTCGTATAACGGAGTATTCAGAGGGTGTTTAACTGCCAAACCGCTTGATACATTTAATGTAACGATTATAAATAGTAGACCAGACGGTATATTGGCAGCGTATTATAATTTGCCAAATGGGTATCATACAAGGGATATTGACCTGTGGGATATGAGACTTTATAAATATACTAATCGTTTTGCAACATCAGTAGAGGGAATAACTTTTCTTTTGAACAAGACTTTAGATAGCATTCATGCGGAAATTCCTTCATTAGACCATTTGGGTTTATATCTTGGACCTAATCCGGATCCAATTTATAAAAATCCAACTACTTTTAATGGTTATAGAATAAAATAATTGAATATGAAAAATATATTGCTTCTGGGTATTTCCATCTTCCTGCTTAATGTTTGTGAAGCATTTAAGCCCCAAAAAGAATATGTGAATATTCCATCGGACTTTGGAATCAATTTCAAAGAAGTTAAACTAAAAACGCCAGATGAATACGCTTTGAACTCTTGGGTTTATGAACCGCAAAACCAATTTTTTGGATACGTCGAGATTTGAATCAAAGTTTCAAGAAAACTATATGTGCATTAACAAACATATAAATATTACCAATAAAACAGTCCTAGTTATCTTACTGAGCCTGTTTTTGTTCATGAATAGACCTGTTTTTGGCCAACAATTCATTAATGGCAAATTAACGTATAAGCCTATTATTGGAGGATACTTTAGTAACCCTTTTGCAAACGATATTTACATTTATAAAATGGGGGAGGATTACAAAAGATATTACGCTTTACAAACCAGTACAACTTTGCAAAATTGCCGGTATTCCTGGCCCTCTGACAAAATGCCATACGTATATAATGAAATTCCTGGATTGGACACTTTAGATGTGCATGGTGGTAATTTTTCTTATCAAACAACAATAACTAGAATGTTAAAAGACCCCGCATATAGTTCAGTTAACGGAGTTTGGTATCCTAATTACCGTACTGATTCCATATGCGAAATATCTTTGGGGTATAATTCGGATACCATGAGCAGACAAGGATGGAGTTTGGAACTCAATGCCCCATTAATTAAAGATAGTGCATATACCTTGCAATTTTCAATTAGAAGTGGAAGATTTAATATTGAACAATTATCCGAGAAATTTCATATTCGAAACTTAAATCCTAGAGCCAAATACCAAATTGTTGTTGCGCAGTCTAATGACAGAAATGAGCCTGGAGAGGAGTTGTGTAGGATAGATAGGTTTGATATTGTGGGAAAGGATACTTTTCCTTTTCGTTTTTTGAGTCCGATTTTTGGAGATATTGACTTAGATGTTTACTATAAAATAAGAAAAAACATTGTAGGTAAAAATAATGGAAAGTATTTAACCTTTAAAATTCAACACAATATGAGAGAAGATACATTTTTTCGCTCTTTAAATCAATCTTTTAATTTTTTGCAGCCAAGGTGTGAAAATTATAGTAATAATCAAATAAAAGTTTTTACAACAAGTTTTCTATTGGAAAGCCCGGTGAAAATATTGGGCGACACCATTTTGTGTAATACATCAACTGGTAATATACTTAAGGCTAGCTCAAATCATACTGCCGACAAATATCTCTGGTCGACAGGTGAAACCACCTCAAGTATAAGTGTTACAATGCCAGGTGTCTATTGGCTAAAAAAAGATCGAAACGGAAGCTTAGGCTATGATACGATAGAAATCAAATTAGCCTCGTCCTACCAGGGAAAAAATATAGATACAAGTTTTTGTAGTAGAAATCTGTTGACCTTAGGCGATTCCGTAGCTGGGGTAAGTGATTACATTTGGAATACTGGCCAAACTACGTATGCTGTAAAGCCTACAATATCGGGTAGATATTTACGAACATTAACAATGGGAAGTTGTTCATTCACCGATACGTTTAACGTAGAAGTAAAACCTTCTCATATGGCGATATCGTCAAACATATTCGAAATTTGCAAGGATAGTTCATATACTTTAAAAAGTTTAATCTCACCAGCGAGCTGGTATGCAGATGGCATATTGAAAAGTAGCAGTCCAGAGTATGATATTATTGCCAGCGAAGCTCAAGGTATTGTATTACTAACAATTAAAGAATGCGTTCAATTTGATACTATTCGTATTATTCCCATTTATTGCGGCGAACCTTCGGCAATTTATATTCCAAATGCTTTTACCCCAAATAGCTCGGGCTTAAATGATACTTTTTACTATGTGGGCAAGGGTTGGGAACTTCAAAGTATGAAAATATATAATCGATGGGGACAAAAGCTATTCTATGCCCCCATGGCATGGAATGGTGAGTATATGCAAAAAGAATCCCCTGAGGATGTTTACCTTTACGTCATGCAATTTAAACATGTTCAAACAAATGAAAAACGTTTCATCAACGGTGTTTTACATTTGTTGCGGAAATAGATGATTAAATTTTAATGGTTATAGAATAAAATAATTGAATATGAAAAATATATTGCTTCTGGGTATTTCCATCTTCCTGCTTAATGTCTGTGAAGCATTTAAGCCCAAAAAAGAATATGTGAATATTCCGTCTGACTTTGGAATTAATTTCAAAGAAGTTAAACTAAAAACGCCAGATGGATATGATTTGAACTCTTGGGTTTATGAGCCGCAAACTGTTGATTCAAATACGCAAACCGTTTTGATACTCAATTCCGATGCTGGAAATATGTCCTACAATATCGAATATGCTGCAAATCTGCAAATTAGAGGATATCGGGTTGTAACCTTCGATTACAGGGGATTTGGGAAAAGTAGTCCTTTTCAGTTCGATAGTTTAGATTTTTACAGCAACAAATTAGAAATAGATTGTAAAACTTTGGTTGATTATATAAATTCTGAATACAAGTCAAAGCCCCATCTTTTAGCACTTTCGCTAGGTAGTTTGGTGGTATTGAATAGCGCATCTAAAATTGATTCATTAACAGCCAATTACATTTTTGAAGGTGCCGTTTTTAACCCCGTGGCTTTTCTAAATAGAGTCGAAAAATACAAGCGTAAAAAGTTAAAATACAACGGTTTGGACTTAAAAAAATCAAGTTTATTGCCTATTCATCATGTTTTAATTTTTGGGGGACTAAAGGACGATTACTCAACTGTTGATGACAGTATCGAATTTGTAAGGAACAATCAAAATGCCAATTTAATCGTTTTCAATGGCAATCATTTAGAAGGGATGAGGTCTTTGAATGAAAAGTACTTTGATTATATTTCTGTAGTGCTTCATTAATTTGGTAAATACTATTTTGAAAATTCACAAACCAGTTTAAATTTGTTATATAAAACCATGATTCTAAATAAAAACAAATCAGTACTTTATGTGGTGCTGTTAATATTTATAATTCTTTCAAATTCTTTGAATGGACAGAGGGTTTTAAGTTTTGCAGGTACACGCGGTGTCTATAAACAAAAAGTGTATGGATCATATTTATATATGATGCTCGGAACAGATAACTACAGATGCGATTTGTACAGATTAAAACTTCCGAATGGCAATCCAGAACCCTTAGATACGGCAATAGATAATGGACAATCAGTTGTGATGTCAGACAGTGGCGTATTTTACATATCATTCAAATATGATGCGAATGGAAATGATGGCAAACATTATCTGAATTATTTTTCATTTTCAAAGAATTCAAAAGTGTTTTCAAAAGAAATCAATTTATATGTTGCACATCCGAACAGGACATGGCCAAGTTCTCCTAAGCTTGTAAATAATAAATATTACATCTCTGCTTTTTATAATGGAAAAAATTGTATTTGGGAGAGTGATGGTACAGATAAAGGTACTAAAGTTATTTTTTCAAGTGACATAGAAATAAAAGATTATCGAATTTTTTTCAATAAGCCACTTGTCATTTCGTCCATTGGAAATGATCTAGTCTTACTGGATCATAAAAATCAACAAATCTTAAAATACAAAGCCCCAGCATCGAACTATTTCATGTTTTACCACAACAGGAATGATGTTTGTATCCTTTTAAAAAATTCAAAGTTAATTCGATTAACTGAACAGTATCAAATAGATTCTATATCATTCGCGAACAAAGGATTTCCACATTATATCTCCTATGCGAATGACAGTATGTTAACAGGTTACAAACTGAATCAAACTTATACTTTCAATCTAAAGCTCACCCCTCCATATACTTACGACAGTGTCCCTCCCTCAAAATTTCTTCAATCAATGGGTACTTATGTTTTGGATAGAACCAATAGTCAATTTATGTCAATATGGAGTATGAAGCACGGTGTAGAAATGGCTTTTGCCCCGAGATTTGACAGTTTAAGATTTGTCAGAGATTTATATCCAGGACAAAGTTCTGGAATTTTCAATATTAAAAGTCCAGAGGAAATGCTGGTTGATAAAAACACAGCATACTTCTTTGGTAGAAATGGTTCAGATAAAAAGTATTATGTGTATTCATGCGATGGGAAAACAATGAAAAGTCATTTTCCCATTGATGTATCGCACAATGTTACTAAGTTAGTTTGTAAAAATGATAGTTTTTTAGTGTGGAGTTATTTTATAAAGGAGACATTTTATATTGAAATTAGAAATTTATTTCAAAATGATACACAACCGGCTTTTAAATATTTCAAAAATGACAATCATGGAAAGAACGGAGAATGGTTGAGAACCGTAGCTAAAGTTTCGACATATTCCCAACTTATAGATTGGGGTTCAAAGACAATTTATAGCAATGCGGTAAAAAGCGACAAAAATGGAAATGTATTTACAAGTGCGAGTTTCAGTCAATCCACTGGCTATGGTAACTATTATATGTGTTATTCAGATACAAATTTATTTCAGAAGATTAAAGGCGATAAATTCATTGTAAAATACGATTCTTTGGGTAATCTTCTATGGAATTTTTCATTTGGTAATTATAAGGATTTCAATCAAGAGAAATTTGGATTCGATATAGATAATCAAGGAGATGTGGTTGTGTCAAGCAAGTATTCGACCGAACTCTTCCTGGATACCCTTGTCCTAAAAAGCAAACAAGGTATAACTTATGCATTTAAATTAGACGGTCAAACAGGAAAGCTAAAATGGGTGAATGAATTTTTAGCGAATAGGTCTTTTAATTCTAGTCATGATCAGAAAATCACAATTGACAACGAAAACAACATCTATGTGAGTTTCCTTTTTTCAGATGGTAGGGCAAATATTGGATCATTTCAAATTAATTCGACAAAGAGTCCAGCAAATGCCATTTTAAAATTAGATAAAGATGGTAATAATCTTTGGGCAAAATGCACAGAAACACCTTGGAATGATATGTATGGTTCGAGTAGAGACTTGAAATATGATTCTGTAAATCAATGTGTTTATGATTTGATTGGCCAAGGCGCGTACAATTGGAGTTCTTCATGTAAATATTCCGATTTCAGAAGCGTGTTGCATAAAATAAATAAAAACGGAGAATTCAATGAAATGCGTCAAATTGAAGGAGACGATTTGAATGGGTCAAGAGTCATGGCCATTACAAAAAACAATTCAGTTTTTGTAAGTGGATTTTATAGGGGTGATTTGTCTATTGCTCCATTGTCAACTAGAAGTGCTCTAGATAAAAACACGGGCTGCAACAAATGGGAGCAATTTAATGCGACTTTCAATGCAAAAAATGGAGAAGTTTTAAGTTTGCGTGGTACTCCTAATGATGAATTCTTTCCATTAGATATTTGTTCAGATTACCGATATATTTATGTTTTGGGGGCTAGTGGAATTCCGAATGAAAAAATGTATTCATTGAGTATCCAACGCTATACACATTTTGGCCGTTTGGTTGGAAAACGTTTGTTAAACAAATGTCTTGTAGGTACTCCGTTTGATTTTAATGATAATTATAATATTGCTCTTAACGGGAATTCTCACTTGATTATTTCGATGAATGCATATTCCATTATTGCTCCGTTTGATAATTTTGTTGACAATTACGAGGGACTTTCGGTATACAGAT
>CANFLS010000016.1 GCA_947447955.1 Flavobacteriales bacterium
TAGATGACCTTATTAAATCCAGAGAATTTTATCAAGCAATTGGATTTAAAATCATGGAACAACATGCCAATAATAATCAAATGGTGGGTTTGGTAATTGGGCAACAAAAAGTTGCAGTGATGTTATTCCCTAAATCGGTTTTTGGTGGATTTATTCAAAACTCAGTTACAAATACATCTGAGTCAAATGAAGTGCTGATTTCTATCGATGCTGCTTCGCCAGAAGAAGTAGATGCTTTGATAGCATTGGTTGAAAAGGCTGGTGGTAAAGTCTATGGCAAGCCAGGTTGGAGTCAAGGTTGGATGTACGGTGCTGGTTTTTGTGATTTGGATGGACATCGTTGGAACATACTCCACATGGATATGTCTAAAATGCCAAAATAAGTATATTTCCATTTTAAGCTAAATACTCTGTGAGTGTTTTTATTTAATACCTAGGATTATTTTTACCTAGAGTTTTTTTAAGAATCCTTTTTCTAAAATACTATACACCAATCAATAGTCTGTATAGCTTGATTTTACTAAAGCCTAACTTTGTAAATTATTGATTATGTTTAGAAAAATTATTCCCTTTTTGGTTTTTGGGGCTATTACAATTCAAGCCAATGCATCTCATTTGGTAGGGGCCGATATGTCCTATACAAGTTTGGGGTCTGGTAAATACAAAATCACTTTGAAGGTTTATAGAGATTGTAGAGGGATTTCACTTGGGACACTGAATCTTACTGCGTTTGCGGGTAGCAATGGTAATAATACTTGCGGAACTGTTAATCTAAATTCATTTACAAGGGTAAATGTTTCTGATATCACCAATAATTGTCCCAATTCAGCGAAGCCATGTAACCCGTCTAATACAAGCAGTTCAGGTAACGGTGTTGAAGAGCATGTTTTAGAACAAATAGTAGATTTTGGCATTGCTCCTTTAAAGAATTTTGTAAATAATTCTAGTTGTTGTGAAGTTACTTTTAGTGCGAATGAATGTTGCCGCAGTGGTTCAATAACCACTGGTCCTGCCGGAGCTGATTTTTATATTACATGTTCAATTGATTTGTGTAATTTGAAACGTACAAATAAACCAGAAAATACTTCGCCACGATGGGTTTATAAACCAATTGTTAAAGCTTGTTGTAACGTTCCCTATTATGGGGCCAATGATATTGGCGATACAACAGATTTTGATTCGATTACATTTTCAATGTTTGCACCCATACAGGCTTTGCCAAATACGCCCGTAACATATTCTTCTCCATTTAGTGCCCAATATCCGCTTACTTCATATTGTATTCCCCCAACATCAATTCAATGTACCCCAAATCCAACTTTAGAAACGCCAAAAGGATTTTACATGGACACAGTAACAGGTGATTTTGTATTCACCCCTATTAAATGCGACGAAGTTCCTGTAATTAGTTTTGAGCAAAAAGAATGGAGAAAGGATGCCACAACTGGTTCGTGGTTGTGCATTGGTAAAACCCACCGAGAAATGCAAGTTTGGGTAAATAACAATTGCGCTTCAAACTTCCCTCCACGTATTTTGGGGGAAAGGAAAATGGCTGTTTGTGCAGGTCAGAAAATTTGTGAAACAATTAAAATCTTAGATAAAACAATAACCCCAATGCAAACTGTTGCCGACACACCAACAATTATGTGGAGTGCGAATTTTACGGGTGCTGTTTTTAGCATTGTTGATACTGTGCAAAGAGAACAAGAAGTTCAATTTTGTTGGCAAACAAAGTTGAGCGATGCTGCAGATATTGCCTATGGATTTTCAATTACCGCCAACGATTCTCAATGTAATCCTAATTTCCCCTCCACTGCCAATTTCAAAGTGAAGGTGATCGATTGCAATAAATCGGAGGTGAAAAATATCAAATCTAAAGTGCCAACGGAAAGAATCATTCCCAATCCGTCTAATTGGCAATTTGCCATTGTCCTTCAAAAAGAAATTTCACATACAGAAGTAATTGTTTCTGATTTTGCGGGAAGAAAAATTTATACCAAAACCTTTAACGACTCAAAGGAGTTGTTGATGGATTTCCAATTGCCTTCTGGAATATATTTCGCGAACTTCGAAATTGACAATCAACTGAGAAGTCTAAAATTCGTAATTGAATAAACATGGTAAACAAATCCCAAATAAATGTAATCGCCCTATTGATTGGGGTATTGTTTTTAAATCAATCATGCCGCACAAAACTGATCAATGTGCAAATTGTATCCAATCCGAAAATCGCATTGGCGCCGGAAGTGAAAAAGATTGCATTGGTGAATTTGGTAAAAACCAATAATATTGGCAATAAATTGGGCGAAGTTTTGGCTGGCGAAATACCTGGAAATGATTCCCGTTTGGCTGCTGAAAGTTTAAATTCTTTGGAAATCACCATCGCTTCAAGCAAAAAGTACGCAGTAAGCCAGAGTGCTATCAAAATCCCTCAAAAAAACAACAACCTTTCATTTGGAGAACCAATTTCTTGGACGAAAATAGATTCATTTGCAAAGTCAGAAAACGCCGATGTGGTAATTGCATTAGAGTATTTTAATGCATCATTTGCCGTGAATATTAATCAAACCCTTCTAAACGGGAATAACAATCCAACTTATGGAATAGCGCCGAATTTGCTGCCTGGATTGGGTAGGGTTTATGGCGAATCTCGTGCGGAAACGGGATTTAGAATTTATGACAATTTGCATAAGACTATTGTGTTTCAAAATAATGCAAGTTTTTTTCAAAGTCATTCAATTAACTATTTCGATGCGGTGAAAATGGTGATGGTAAAAAATGATCATTTGTATGATATTAGCAGATATGCGGGTCAGCAATTTGCGGGTAATTTTTTCCCCGTTCGTTTTATTGCAAACAGAAAAATAACAAAGTATAAAAGTTCTAAATTTAAAATGGCTTATCGATTGGCAATTGTAGGACAATGGCAAAGTGCGGCTGATATTTTTGAGCAAATTTTGATTGAATCAACATCTACAAGGGCAAAATGGCGTTCTGCCTATAACATGGCTTTGTGCTATGAAGTTTTGGGCGATTTGCCAAAAGCATACAAAATGGCCCAAGAAGCCTATGCCATTTCAGGCAAAAGAAAAGCCTTAGATTATGCCAATTTAATTAACGGCAGAATACAAAATGTTTGGCGTTAGTATTTAAATGGTAACGAAATCATAGAGATTTCGCAATATTCAAATTGTAAAGTGGATTTACATTTGGGTTTCGTTTATGAAATCAAAATCCAACTTGCTATTTATTGCTGGCTTATTCGTTAGCACACTTTTTGGCCAAAAAAACCCAACTCAAAATAATCATAACTACAATTCTGTTCCGGCAGAATTTGAGTACTGTAAAATTAATATTAACGGGAAGTCAATTCTACCAAGTGGAAGATATGTATCTCCTGTTGGTGATTTGGTTAGGATTAGCCGTGCGCCTTTTGGATTGAGCGTTAACGATGCAGAAACCAAAGCGGTGGTTTTACATAACAGTGCAATTTCATTAATCGATCTGAACCAAACAAAACTATTAGCCCAAAGATTTCCAGAATACGATAACTCAGGAACAGATATTTTGCATGGTGCTAGTTTTATTGGAACGGCATTTGGGAATGATAAGCTTGTTTATTTAAGTGGTGGTGATAAGGGTGTTGTTTGGAGTTTTGATGTAGAGAGCAAAAGAATTGTTGATTCGATTGATTGTAACTTATTTCAAGATCAAAAAGGCGAGTGCTTTTTAACCGATATCTGTATTGATAAAGCGAAACAAGAAATTTGGATTTTAGATAGGGCTTGGCAGGTTGTTTACAGGGTGAATTTGGTTACCAAAAAACTCATTGCCAAAATTGCAGTTGGTCGCATTCCTTTTGGTTTGAGCCTTTCCTCAGACAACAAACACGTTGTTGTTGTTAATGTAGGTATATATAACTATCCGTTGTTGCCAGGCATTACACCAAAAAATAAAGACAGCTTTTATCTGCATTTCCCTCCTTATGGCGCAGATACAAAAGAGTCGAGAGAAGGAGTTGAAATTGAGGGACGAAAAATCCCAGGATTGGGTAGTCCAAACAATGATGAATCTATGTCTGCATGGATTATTGATGTAAAAAGCAATAAAGTTTCAGCTAAGATCAAAATGGGAGTACCCATCGGTTCATTTATAGATGAAGTAGAAGTTGTTGGTGGAAGTCATCCAAACTCAGTGGTTTGTGATGGAAATTTGGCATATATTAGTCAAACCCAACTCGATGAAATAGCGGTTTTAGATATTCAAAAACGTAAAATAATTAAAAGAATTCCTATTCAAACCAACACATTTTTAGATTCAACCAAAGGGTATTTTCCTTATGGATTGGATATTGATAAAACGAACAAACGGTTGTTTGTTTCTTTGCTTGGATATAATGCTGTTTGTGTAATTGATTTAAAATCAAATAAATGTGCTGGTTTTATTCCTGGCGGTTGGGGTGTTTCTAGGGTGAAGTACTTAAATAAATCGAATCAAATTGTATTTACTTCAATTCGTGGTTTGGGTGCAGGTCCAAACGGTGGAAAAGGCTTTAAGGCTCCTCCACAAGGATCTTATATTGGAGATATTCAACTTGGGCTTTTTCAAAAAGTGACTTTGGGCGGTCAAGCTTTAATGGATAGTTTTTCAAAGAGTTGTTTGAAAAACACAGTAAAACAGAGTACTACAAATTCAGTAAATTCCTTTGATAAAAAAATATCTGCCCAATCGCCAATTCAACACATTGTATACATAACCAAAGAAAATAGAACCTTTGATGAAATGTTTGGCCAGATTAAGGAGGTTAATGGTGATTCATCATTGTCGAGATTTGGAATTAGGGCAGAGCAATTCGTGAAAGATCAAATTTTGAATTTGCCGAATGCGGTATTGAGCAAATACGGTTTTGATACCTTGCAAAAAGAGCGTTTTTTGAATAGTTTAGACAATTTGAAAGTTGCTCCAAATCATTTGAAAATTGCCAAGCAGTTTTCGGTTTCTGATAATTTTTATTGCGACAGTGATGCTTCAATTCATGGACATCATTGGATGATGGGAACAATACCGAACGAATATGTTGAAACAAATTCTGCAAATGCGGGTGGTTTCAGATTGTTTTCTCCTGCAAAGGGAAGGCGGTTTCCTAGAACAACAGGTGCGCAAGATCCCGAGGATTATAATTTAACTGGAGGTCTTTGGGAAGCCCTAGATAGAAATCATGTTTCGGTTTATAATTTTGGCGAAGCCAATGAATATACTGATGTTCAAGAGGAGTGGTATGATACCTTAAATGGAACAGCTTTGGCCGTGCCATTTCCAATGCCTAAGGCAATTTATTCTAGAACATCGAGAAATTATGCTGGTTACAATACAAGTATTCCTGACCAATTTAGGGTTGAACAATTTGAAACAGAATTTTCAAATCTTTGGTTGAATGGGAAAGATACGATGCCACAAATTATTACCATTCAATTGCCAAATGACCATACTTCTGGTCCAAGACCCGCAGACGGTTACCCAATGGTACAAAGTTATGTTGCAGACAATGATTTGGCTTTGGGCAGAATGTTGCAGTTTTTATCACATACGCCGTATTGGAAAAATATGTTGGTGATTGTTACTGAAGATGATCCACAAGGTGGTGTAGATCATATTGATGCACACAGAAGTGTTTTGCTTTTGGCTGGGCCTTACGTAAAAAAGAAATATGTTTCTCACAAACATGCAAATTTCGGTTCCATCATTCGCACAATCTACCACATGAATAACATTAAACCAGTCAATCATTTTGATGCAACTGCAACTTTATTGGATGATTTTTTTACAGATACTCCTGATTTTACTCCATATACTTTAGAGAAATCTGATGTAAGGGTTTTTGATCCAGAAGTAGCAATGAAAAAATATAACCGTTCAATTCCATGGAGGGAAATAAAAATGAGTGAGCCAATGGATTCTGAGAAAGAAATTAAAAAATCAATGGGAAATGAGAAATAATAGATTACAAGTTGTCGCGATAGTGCTTGGATTGTTTTTAGGGAATCAAAACCTTTATAGTCAACAATACCAAGTAAATAAAAATGCATACCAGTTGCCAAATGGATGGAAGATTTCTGCAGTTGGCGAGATGTCGAAAATGGGAGATTTACCCATGCAGTTGGTTATTCATCCCTCAAAAAAATGGATGGTAGGAATCAATGCGGGGCAAAGTAACCAATCGTTGATGGTGTATGATTGCAAAACGGGCAATAGAACTGACAGTGTTTATATCAACAAAACTTTTTATGGTGGGGTATTTAACAATACGGGAAAAGATTTTTATGTGAGTGGTTGTAACAATAACTGGATTGAACACTTTGTTTTTTCAAATGGCAAATTGAAATTAACGGATACCCTTTTTTTAGGAAAACCATGGCCAACAAAAATTTCGCCAGCCGGAATGTGTTTGGATAAGAAAAACGAGTTCTTGTATACCACAACAAAAGAAGATTCTGCGATTTATCAAATCAATGTAAAGACAAAAAAATCGAAGGTTTTTTCTAAAATTAATTCTGAGGGATATTCACTCATTTTCGATGAAAAGCAAAATTTGCTCTGGGTGTCGGAGTGGGGAAATAAAACCATCGCTGCATTCGATGTTATTACTGGGAAATTAGCTGCAAGGATTAAAGTGGGTTCAAATCCCAACGAAATGATTTTGGATAACAAATCAAATAGGATTTTTGTAAGCTGCGGGAATGACAATTCAGTGCATGTTGTTTCTACATTAGAAAAAACAGTGAAGGAAATTCTAAATACTTCAATTTATCCTTTTTCTCCAACTGGAAGTACGCCAAACGGTTTGGATATTGATACAAAAACGGGTGTGCTTTTCGTTGCTAACGCAGACAATAACAATTTGGCTTTATTCGATATTCGCCAAATTGGTGAAACTAAGGGTATGGGATTTGTGCCTACGGGTTGGTATCCAACTCAGGTTAAGGTAGTTTCAAATCAAGTTTTTGTGGCAAATGGTAAAGGATTGGTTTCTTTGGCGAATCCATTTGGTCCAAATCCTATAGGTATAAAAAATTCTGCGGAATATCAAAAAGGAATTAAAACATCACCGATTCAATATATCGGTGGATTGTTCAAGGGCGTTTTGCAAAAGCTTTCAATTGATTTTATACTTCAGAATTTACCATCACTTACGGAACAGGTTAAATTCAATACTCCTTATCACAATGATCAATTGTTGGGCGATATTGAAATCCCTAAAAACAATCCCATTCCCTCTAAAATTGGTCAGGCAAGCCCAATTAAACATGTCTTTTATATTATCAAAGAGAATAGAACTTACGATCAGGTTTTGAGTGATGTTGCTGGTGGTAATGGAGATACTTCTTTGTTGTTATTTGGAGAAAATATTACACCCAATCAGCATAAATTGGTGAAAGAATTTGTGTTACTAGATAATTTCTTTGTAGATGCCGAAGTAAGTGCCGACGGACATAATTGGAGCACTGCCGCAATTGCAAATGATTACACGGAAAAAACTTGGCCGACTAGTTACGGTGGCCGAGGGGGAGATTATGTTTATGAGGGACAGTCAAAAGTTGCACACCCCGATAAAGGATTTATTTGGGATCACGCCAAAAGATCCAATGTAAGTTTTAGGACCTACGGAGAATTTGCCGATGAATACAAACCAAATATCAAAGTGCTAGAAAATCACATGTGTAATTATTTCACTTCGTGGGATGAAAACATAAGAGATACAAGTAGGGTTTATCAATGGAAAAGAGATTTTGATTCTTTATTAAATATCAATCAAGTTCCTCAGTTAAATACCTTGCGTTTAATAAACGACCATACTGAAGGTGTTAGAAAAAACAGACCAACCCCATTTGCACATATTGCGGATAACGATTTGTCGGTAGGGATGTTCATTGAATATTTATCTAAATCTAAAATCTGGGAAAGTTCTGTTGTGTTTATTTTGGAAGACGATGCTCAAAACGGAGCCGATCATGTTGATGCACATAGAAGTACAGCTTATGTTGCTGGAGGTTATGTAAAAAGGAAATTTGTTGACCATACTGCATATTCTACAAGTTCTATGTTGAGAACAATGGAATTGATTTTAGGAATGTCGCCTATGAGTCAATATGATGCAGCATCTAAATCAATGTGGAGATGTTTTAATGATACTGCAAACAATGAAATATTCAATGCTGTTCCTGCAAAAGTTGATTTGAATGAAAAGAATTCATCAACCAATTCAAAATCTACTTCTTTTTTAATGAATGAAAGTGAAAAGTTAGAATTAGACAAGGAAGATATTGCTGATGAACAATTGATGAATAGCCTATTATGGAAATATGTAAAAGGTGTTAATTCAGAATTACCAGCACAAAGACGTATATTTCTTAAATATTAATATTTTTTCAAGGTTAAATTTAGTGATTAATTTAAGATATTGATATTCAATTGTAAGTGATTAAAAAGTTTCCCGAAATTAATCAAATTGTATCTTGTAAAACATGAAATTATTAACGAAATGTTGGTTATCGTATGTTAATGATAAGAATTTAATGTGATAATTTTTTAGGGGTTGATTTGTGCAAACAAACTAAAAGAAAATATGCAAAAAATCACATTGTTATCTGCTCGTAAGTTGTGCATTGCTATTGTAGCAATTGCAACTACAAGCACATTAACTGCCCAAACAGACGACTTCACCGACACCGCGAAAGTTGACGAAGTTGTTGTAACAGCGTTGGGTATTAAAAAGGACAAAAAGAAGCTTGGATTCGCGGTTCAAGAGGTTAATGGTTCTGATTTGGTAAAAGCAAAAGAGCCAAACGTAATGAACAGTTTAGTAGGTAGAGTTGCAGGTTTGACAATTGGTCAAAGTGCTGAAATTCTTGGTTCTCCTGCTATCGTATTACGTGGTTCAGACATCAATCGCGGTCAAAGCGTATTGTTTGTAATTGACGGTATTCCTGTCAATTCAGATGCTTACAATTTGGCTCCAGACGATATTGACAAAGTAACTGTGTTAAAAGGTCCTGCAGCAGCGGCTCTTTATGGTTATAGAGGTCAAAATGGTGCAATTGTTATTACTACCAAAAAAGGAAGCAAACGTGGTGTTTCAGTTGAGTTTAACTCAAGCAACATGATGGAGCAAGGTTTCTTAACAATTCCTAAAGTACAAGATGCTTACGGACCTGGTGATCACGGTAAATATTCATTTACTGATGGTAAAGGTGGTGGGTTGAATGATGGTGATTATGATATTTGGGGACCAAAATTTGACGGTCAATTAATATCACAATACGATAGCCCAGTTGATCCTATTACAGGTGTTAGAAGTGCAACTCCTTGGATTGCCCGCGGTAAAGACAACTTGAACCGTTTCTTGCAAACAGGAGCTGTTACAAGTAACAACTTTAGTATTGCGCATTCAAGTGAAAAAGCTGACGTTAGATTCTCGTTTTCAAACATGTACCAACAAGGTATTGTTCCAAATACGTCTTTAACTAGTCAAACTTTTAACTTAAGCAACACAATCCGTTTCAATGACAAGTTGAGAATGGATGCAAATATTAACTACAACCGTCAATCAACTCCAAATATTCCAGATGTAAATTATGGTCCTAACTCTATGATTTATAACATCACTATTTGGGGTGGAGCTGATTGGGATATTATGGCACCAGATATTCGCGGCATATGGGCACCAGGTAAAGAAGGTGTTCAAAGTGTATTCGCAGAATACCAACGTTACCACAATCCTTGGTTTATGGCTGAAAAATGGTTACGTGGACATTACAAAAATGATGTTTATGGATATACTTCTTTGAACTATCAAATTACTCCTGAGTTGAATTTGATGGCGAGAACTTCTGCTACAACTTATAATTTATTAAGAACAGAGAAAATGCCTTTCAGTGCTCACCCTTATGGTAGAGAAGAAGGTAGAGGTGATTACCGTGAAGATAGAAGAGATATGTTTGAAATGAACAACGAATTTATGTTTAACTACAAAAAAACAGTTCGTAAAATCAACATTGATGCATCTTTGGGTGGAAACCGTCGTGATTTCCAATACAACTCTTCATGGGCTACTACAGATTACTTAAATGTACCTGAAGTTTACAGCTTTGCAAACAGTGCAAACCCCGTAAAAATTTACAACTTTGCTTCAAGCATGGCGGTAAGTTCACTTTATGCATTGGCTGACATTGGAGGTAATGGTTTCAACGTAAACCTTGCTGCGAGAATGGATAATATTTCTACTTTCCCAACAGCATCTAATTCTTATGTTTATCCTTCTGCTTCTGCTTCTGTAATTCCTACAGAATTATTTAGCAAGTTGAAAACCAAAGATTTTTCTTTCTGGAAAGTACGTGCTTCTATTGCACAAGTTAAAGGTGGTTTAACAAGTCCTAACATTGGTCCTGCAGGTAGCACTTTGGGTTATGGTTCAACTTATAGCTCTCCATACAATGGTCCTTCTTATACAAATTCATCTGTATACAGCACTCCTTTGTTGTACAACAACAAACCTTCAGCAAACTTTACAAATACTTTATCTAATTCAGGTTTACAACCGTTTTCACGTACTAACATTGAATTTGGTACTGATATGCGTATTCTTAACAACAGAATTGGTATCGAAGCTACTTATTTCTTATACAATGACGGTCCTGGAATTTTCCAAAGAACTATTTCTGAGGCTACAGGTTATACCAACCAATTGGTGAACGGTATTGAAACACAACGTAGAGGTTGGGAATTAACAATCAATGCTGACGTTATGAAAGCTAAGAAAGCGGGTGATTTCGAATGGAATACTTCTGCTAACTTCTCTAGCTACAGAGAATATTTAACTGCTGTTTACGGTGATGTAAAAGAATTATCATCTGATTATTTTGTATCTGGCAACAGAGGTGATCGTGTTATTAAAGTAGGAGAGAGAATTGACGCTCTTTACACTTCTTCATTTGCTCGTAAAGACGATGGTACCATCATCAATGATGCTGGTGGACGTCCAATTGTATTGCCTAAGGGTAAATTACAAGGATATTCTTTGCCTGACTTGGTTTGGGGTATGAACAACAAAATGAAATACAAGAATTTCAGTGTGGCTTTCCAATTAGACGGTCGTGTTGGTGGTGCAATTGTTAACCAAATTCAACGTCAAACATTCCGTGGCGGAAGAAACGAAGAAACTGCTTTGAATAACATTAAAGATGCGAATGGTTTGGGAATGGGCGATGCCCGTCTTCAAGATTGTCAAGGTGTAAAATCTTGGTTAGGTGAAGGTGTTCAAATTGTAAGTGGTACTCCAATTTATGATGACAATGGTCACATTACAAACGAAGCTGAATTGACTTTCAAAAACAATGATAGCAAAACTTATTTGCAAGATTATATTAGCCGTTATTATGGTCAATATGAAGCGAATTTGATGAGCAAATCTTACATGAAATTAAGAGAAATTTCTATATCTTATAACATTCCTACAAGCAAAATTGGCAAAACATTTAAGTCTGCTACAATTTCATTGGTTGCAAGAAACGTATTGTATTTTGCTGGTGGAAAAAATGACTTAGACTTAGATCAATTCCCTGGAATGACTGGATATTCTGCATTGCAAACTCCAACCATGCGTCGCTATGGTGTTAACGTAAACTTAGTATTCTAATATCAAACTCATGAAAAAAACATTATTTTACACAATCGCTATATTAACGACATCGTTTTTCTTTGGGGGATGTCAAAAAGGGGATAATATGGATAAAGATCCAAATCGCCCAACAGCCGTAACTCCTGATTTGGTTTTAAACGGTGTTTGTAACTCAGTATTTGATGAGCCTTGGGGCGATGTTGCTCGCTGGTGCCAATACAACTGCTGTAACTATAACTACTATGGTAATCAAGAATATAACTGGGCTAACGCTTCATTGAGTTATACAACTTTGAAAAATGTTGTAAAAATGGAAGAAGAAGCAGTTCGTGTTGGTTATGACGCAGTAAATCCATATTCAGCTTTGGGTAAGTTTTTTAGAGCACATTTGTTCTATCAAATGACCATGCTTGTGGGTGATTTGCCAATGACTCAAGCTTTGTCTTCATCAACTTTCACACCTAAATATGATTCTCAAAAAGAAATCTTTATTCAAGTGTTAAAATGGTTGGAAGAAGCAAACGCTGATATGTCTACACTTATTGCATCTGGTAAAGCATCTTTTGCTGGTGACATCTATTACAACAATGATTTGTCTGCTTGGCAACGTGCTAACAATGCTTTGGCATTGCGTGTATTGACTGCTTTGAGTGCAAAAGAGTCTGACTTAGATGTTAAAACTAAATTTGCGAACATCGTTTCTAACCCTACAAAATATCCATTATTCCGCAGTTCTACTGATAACATGTTATTTGTTTACAACAATACATTTAACAAATACCCAGTAAACCCTGATAATTTTGGTTTTGATGCTACACGTTACAACATGTCAGCTGCTACTTTGAACACAATGGCTGGATTAAACGATCCAAGAGCAATGATGATTGCTGAGCCTGCAGGTTCTAAGTTAAAAGGTGGTTTACTACCAACTGATTATGCTGCATTTGTAGGAGCTGAGTCTAGTATGGATTTGGCTGATATGAGTACCAAAGCAGGTGTTGACAATGGTTCAGCTTATTTGCCTGGTGACTTCTCTTTCTACAACCGCAAACGTTACTACAGCACTTACACTGCTGAAAATACAATCATGTTCGGTTACACTGAAATGTGTTTCAACATTGCAGAAGCTGCTAACAGAGGTTGGATTACTGAAAATGCAAAAGATTGGTACGAAAAAGGTATCAAAGCTGCTCATTCATTCTTCGGTATTGAAAACGGTCCTGTAGATGTTTATTTCTTTAAACCAGGTGGAAAAGTAACAGATGGTGGTTCTTACAATAAATACACAATCAACTTTGATCAAGCTGCTTATTTGGCTCAAACCAAAGTTGCTTACGCTGGCAACAATACCCAAGGTTTAAATCAAATTTTAACTCAAAAGTATTTAGGATTTTTCCAAAACAGTGGTTGGGAAGGTTATTTCAACTACCGTAGAACAGGTGTTCCAGCTTTATTTGAAGGTGGACCTGGTACTGGAAACTCTGCTGGTGCAAATAAAATCCCGGTTCGTTTCAAATACCCAGCATCTGAAAGTTCAAATAATGCTGCTAACTACAAAGATGCGGTTAACAGTCAGTTTGGTGGTAATGATGACATCAATGCAAAAATTTGGGTTATTAAATAATCTTTTAAAAATTCTCATATTTATTTAATTAAATGGGGAGAGTGTCTTGTGCACTCTCCTTTTTTTTGTTACCCCCATTATGAATAAAATAATAGATCAATTCAAACAACTTTATTTTAACCAAGGATTGTTGAAATACGGTGAGAATATTACTCAGACCGAACATGCCGTACAATGTTGGTATTGCGCAAAAAAAGAAAACGCACCTTTAAACCTAAGGGTTGCAGCTTTTCTGCACGATATTGGTCATTTGCTTTATGCCGAATTGGAAATGAAATCACATACCGACTTTAAACATGAAGAATTGGGTGCTCAGTTTTTACATAATTTGGATTTTAACAACGAAATTGTTGAACTTATTCTCTCACATGTTTGGGCAAAAAGGTATTTGGTTACAAAAGATCCGAATTATTTGAAGCAATTGTCAAAGGCCAGTATTGACAGTTTTTATGCGCAAGGAGGATTACTCACTTCAGATGAAATGAATTACTACAAGCAACATGTTAATTTAAATAATTGCCTTTTACTGAGAAAATGGGATGATTTAGGGAAAGATGAAAACGCATCAAACGAAATTCCTGAAGAAGTTTGGACCGACATTTTAGAATGTCTTGGCCAATAAAAATCTTACCTAAGGAGAGTGGGGATGGCGTCATCTGCCATGCCAAAACCAAGCGTCATTCCTGCTCCACCTGGGCCATTTATAATAAAAACGCCACTTTCTATTTCTTCAATCCACTCGCTGCTGCCGTCTTTCATTTTTAAATATTCGCCCATCCAAGTTTGCCTAATTTGCAAATCGTGGTTGGTGAACAACTCATTGTAATAGTCTAAAATATAATTGTTTACATCGATTTCTTGGAATGGGTCATTTTGCATGTTATATTCATGTGAATCACCAATTGTTAGGCAATTGTTTTGATTTTGAGAAACCAATAAATGAATTCCATGCTTTACTTGGTTAGGGTATTTCTCATCACATAATTGTTTGTACTCACCGAGTTTTTTGATGCTAGAATATGCTTCGTAATGCAAGAAACTTAATCCGCCGCATATTGCTGGAATCTGTGATCCTATGGGCTTGCTTCTAAGCATATTCAATTGACTAATTGTAATTGGAGCCTGGTTAAATACATTCGGATATAGGATGTTAATTTCAAAGCCACTGCATATAAATACTACATCATTTTCTATGGTTGTGCCATCTGATGTCACTACTTTTTCATTCGTGGCTTCGATTACAGTCTTGCCAAAAATGAATTCAATGGGTAATGTTGCCGAAAGAATGTCAGGAATTTGTCTTATTGCTTCCCTCGCCTCTACTATTACTTCAGAATCGCTGTATAAGCCACCCAAAACATTAAAATTGTTGATATGGGGGATGTGGTTTTTGCATTCATCCTTACTTAAAATTTTAAGGCCTTTTCTTACATGGATATTTTGCTCATAAAAGTCAGTGGCCATTTCTAATTCAATTTCGTTAGTGAATAATTGAACAGAACCACATGGATTATTCCATATTTTCCCCTTTTCGCAAAGACCCATCCATACTTCTCTGCTTCTTAATGCCTTAGGTAATTGTTTTTCAATATGTTGTCCAATAGGCCAAACCATTCCAAAGTTTCTTATGGAGGATCCTCTTGCTTTCAAAGATCTTTCAATAACTGTTACTTTATAACCAAGTTCAGCAAGCGTTTTCGCAACCGCTAAACCCAAAATTCCAGCTCCAACAACCGAGGCTTTTTTGCTATCCATATTTCTTATTTTGTTTTGTGTTTTCTTATTTGATAAAAGGCAATTACCGCAAATAGCATGACAATTATCCCTCCGAAAAAAATTAAGTTTTGAAACCAATTCAGCCATGGTAATTCGCCTTTTTTTGAAAACAATGCAAATCCGCTGATGAATAATGAGCATAAATAACCAGCAGAATCGGCCATGTAGACTAGAAATCCAGAATTAGCAGGAGTACCATTGAAGCCTATTAGCCTGTTCATAATACTAATATTGATAAGGATATATCCAACATAAATTCCACCTCCACTAAAAAGCAATAATTCCATTCCATCAATAACTTGATTTTTAAACAGGATAGAAGTTGATATGCAAATTAATCCCCCAATAAACGTAGCAACTATCGTTGTTAATATTGCGTTATAATGGTTTTTTACCCTGCTAATAAACGGAATACTCACCAACATGATAATGGTGATGATAGATTCAAGTTGAGTTAGGTTTTTCGCATTGTATATATGCAATCGCGACATAATTTCGGCACCAAAATTATCTCGAATATCCCTCAATAAAGTTAAGAATCCATAGAGTAATATGATAGCAAATAAAAATCCGAAATATTTCTTATTGATGGCCTTTCTTTCGCTTTTTGTTAATGCTGTTCGTGGAGCATTGGCCAATATTTCTTCATTAGAGGGTTTTGGCATTTTCTCTAGCAAATAGCTAAAGATAATTGCAGGGATCAAAAATATGATAGCCACATAAAACGGAATGAATTCAAGGCTAAAATGATTTTCCTGCAGTAAAATGGCAATCGATTTTACAAATCCCGATGAAAAAATGAATGTACAGGCCAAAATAGCCCCAATTAATTCGGTTAAATTTCTTCCCTCAATGTATGAAAAAACAATTCCCCAAATTAATCCCAAAGGAAATCCGTTTAGCAACATCCAAATTGGCCAATATTTGCAATTTGAAAATCCCATTAATAATAGTGGAATGGTTGCAGATGTTAAAATTAAAACGATCATTCGAAATCTGTGATTTCGGTTTAATTCTCCCAACCATTTAATTCCAACGAATTTGCTTAATGTATAACCCAAGAGTTGCGCCAATACCATCCACGATTTGATACCATATCCCAAAATGTCTTGAGAGTAAACCAACGCTGTGAAAGGTTTCCGAATGGCATACATGCTTGTATAAATGCAAAAAGCCAAGCATCCAATTGTTAGCCCAATAAGTAACGGGTGATTCAATCGGGTTTTAAGCGATAATGCATTCATGGTTTAATCAATGATTGATGCCCAATTCAACGCTATTTGGTTGCGCTTCAAATAGTCCAAAACAAATTCATACCCTTGATTCAATTCACAAGGGTGATGGGCATCTGAGTTGATCATGATTTTGAAATTAGCATCTTTTATTAAATGAATAAATTCAAAAGCAGGGTATGGGTTGTGACGGTTCTTTTTGTATAATCCCCTGGTATTTATTTCGAGAATAAAACTATCAATGTTTTGTTTTTTTAAGATATCAAACAATGATTGGTAAAACGCTGTTTTTAAACCTTGAAAAGCTGGGTAATTTTCAGCATTAATTACTATTTTGTCTATATGCCCAATGATTCTTATCGGAGAAATTGAGATATTTAACATTTGTTCAAAGTTGGATAAGTATAGGTCCAGAATTTCCTTTAAATTTTGATTGTAATAATTGTAAATTCTGTGAAATTCATCTAATGTTCCATCAATTTCTACGTATTCAATTATCCTGCCATCTGACATTAAAATGGGTAAATAATGGATGCTGCAAATCAAATATTCCGCATTTGAAATATCGTCGTATTTGAGTGCATACAAACCCTTTCCATGTAAGTAATCGATTTCCCAACCAACAATGGGATGAATTGAAGAGTTGTAATGTTTTTCTAGCGTTTTTATTTCCCTAACATATTGCCCAATTTGTGATTCTTTCATTGCCCATTCCGATATGAATGGGAGCGGGGCATGCGCACTAAAGCCTATATATTTCCAACCCAATTCAATGGCTTCATGAATATATTCCACAGGGTCTTCGCTCCCGTCGCAATAGGTAGTATGTGTATGGATATTCAAGACACTTTACACTTATTTCTTTTCGAAAGTAGCAATTACTCTCTCCAAATTATTTAATATTTGGGTATAAGGCGCTGTTAACAATTCATTATAAGTTTGTGCACCTGTCAATACGCCAATATTCCACGCACAACCTGCTGAAAATCCTTCATATAAGTCACTTACGGTGTCTCCAATTTTCATTACTTTGTGAGAATATTCAACTCCTTCTTTCTTCATTGCCAGTAAAATCATATCGGGATGTGGGCGGCCTTTTTTCACTTCATCACTGCCAATAAAACCATCGATTTTTGATTTTAAATCCAATTGTTTTACAATGATTTCAGCTATTTTTCTATTGAAACCTGTGTTTAAATAAATTTTGGTACCGCGTTTTCTCATTGCAGCAAACAACTCATCCGCAAATGGCATCAATTCTATATTCCCTTTAATGCTATATTGGGTTTCTAGTTCACCATTAAAATGATCTAATAACCGATTTATTATTTCATTGTCAACACTTATATTATTGATTGAACAAAGTTGTTCAAAGGCATTGTTTTTAGGAATTCCCATTACTTTGTTGGCATCTTCGATTGAAATGTTGGTTTGGGTGATTTCCTTCATTGTATTGATTGCAGCTTGTTGAACCAACCCATGGTCGTTCACAGTAGTTCCTGCCATATCTAATACAGCTAATTTAGGTGTCATGTTGCAAATATCTTAACACAGTTTTTGCTTAGTATTAATTCAATGTTAAACTTATGGGTATTATTAGAAGTTGTACTTGTAAAACAATCCAATATTCAATCCTGGAGCGGTATATGGAATTGATTTTAACATACTCATTGGGTCGATGTAATCTGATGCCAAGCAATTTTTAATGTAAAAGGAGATATCAGATTTGCTCAAATTTTTTGTGATATAAAAATTCAAAAGATTGTAAGAGTTATGAATTCTGTCAATTTCGAAATATGGCTGTAACACTTTCACATAAATGTATTCAACATTGATTTTTAAATCATTCAATATTTGATTTTTATTTCGGATTGTATAAATGAAATTGGTTTTCGATTTCAACGGTGGTGCAAATGCAATATTTTGACCTCCAGATTTGATCTGTGTGTAATTCAAACTATTTTGCAGAATAACCGTCTTTTGCGAATTAAAAAGACTATAACTCAATTCTCCGCCCCACATGTTTCCATTGTTAGAATTATATTCGAAAATTGGAGCACCCAAAATGAATCTATCGGTACTATTGAGGGAAATATAATTGTTTAATTTACCCGTAAATACCGCCAATTGTATTTGCTGAGAATTTCCTTTCCCCATAAAATGAAGGTCAATTTGTGATAAAGATTCTTCTTTGAAATTAGCATTTCCAATGTCATATCTAAAGGCATCTTCGCTTAATCCATTTGCAAACAACTCATGGATATTGGGTGCCCGATAACTGTTTGACAATCGAATGCCAATTTCATGATTCTTATTTATTATGTGCACTCCGTTAAATGATACATTCGGTGCAAAATACTGCTTAGTAATATTGTTGTTAGATGTTAGCAATTGTTCAGTAAGGCCAACTTGTACATTCAAAGCAAATGAATGAAATGTTTTCTTAATTAATCCAGTTACTCCTCCGCTTAACAAATTCATGTTTGGTACTACAATAGAATTGCCGAAGTTTCTATTTGTTTGCGCCATTAAATTCTCTGCAAATTCAAATTTCCAAGTTCCATTTATGAAATAACGGCTATGTCGAAGTTGAGCTGTATTCAACTGCATTGCCAATCCGTCCATTTGATAATCCTCTAATTCGATTCTTGTGTTAGACATAATTCCTGCAATGAATTCAGATTTGCCATTTTTGTAATCTTTATTTATTTTGGCCGACAAACATTGTAATGCCACCACATGACTAGGTCCTTCAAATTCTCTTGAATCACTGTTTTTTATTTCTACGAGTTCTAAACTATCAGAAATTCTGGCAATTCCAGTTTGACTTACCGATAATCGATAATTCAACATCAACTTATTGTTGTTTTTGAGTGTTTTTTCGCTACCAATTTTCAATTGCATCAAATCAAATCTTGAATTGAGAATTGGCTGAAATTTGCCATTCAAATAATCACCATGGGTGCCGTAATAGGCATTGAACCAATGCGATGATTTTACGTTTTTTACTTCTCGTTCGTATTTTGCCGAAAAGCCCAAATCATTCGTTGAAAATCCAGTTGTGATACTTTGATAAGTACCAAGCCTTGTAGGTATTGATTGGACTATAGAAACCATTCCTCCCATTGCCTCATTTCCAGCAATGGTGTTTGACGGTCCAAAAAACACCCTTTGTTGGTCATTGTCGAAGGCAATAAATCCCAATCCGTGTTCGTCTTGCCACTGCTGATTGTCTAATCTCAATCCATCAACGTAAACCCCAATGCGATTTCCTGATAATCCCCTGATGGCTGTTTTGCCATTTCCAGGACCCATGCTATAAGATTGAACTCCTGGAATTTTCTCCAGATTTTCAGATAATATTTGGTGTGAAGTGCTTATTTCTTTGTTTAAAAGCACATTGAAATTTGATTCAATTCCAGATGCAGTTGTTTCGATATTTACTAGCTGAATGGCTTGGCTATCGGTAAATAAGATTTGAGCTTTGGCATAAGAACAAAATGCCATCAATGAGAATAGGTAAAAGATTTTAGTTTTCATTTTCTAACAACTTCGTACCAATTTTTTTCAGTTTCATCTTCTAGAAAAGATTCCTTATAACTGAAACCAACTTTAGAAATTACCTTTACTGACTGTGTGTTATGAATATTAACGATGGCATTTATTTTAGTTATTTCTAATTCATTTAAACCGTAACTGAGGCAAGCAATACTGGCTTCTGTAGCCAAACCATTTCCCCAATAATTTGGGTGAATGCGATATCCCAAATCATAAAAATTCTCATAAATATGGCGTTTGTGGGTGTTGAATTTTATTCCACACCAACCTACAAAACCTTGTGTTGCCTTATCGAACATTGCCAATCTTCCTGTTTTGAAATTTCTATATTGTTCTATAACTTGACACAATATTTCCTTTGATTCTTCAAGCGTGCGTTTTGGATAATTGGTTAAATATTTTAATACATCCTCATTTGTTTCCAAAGTATGAAATTCCTCAAGATCATTGAGCATGAACTCTCTTAATATTATTCTATTCGTTTCTAATTGAATGGTCATTGATGTGTAGATTGTTTTCGCCAATCTTTCAGCAAAACAATTGCTCCATTTTATCTATAGTGTTATCAAATCTTTAATCATTAGATAATCTTTTACAAAATATTTACGACGAACACTTATTATTGTACTTCAATTCTATGATCTCTAGACGTAAATTTATTCAAACATCGGCTGCTACTTCTTTGCTCACTGCAATTCAAGCAAAAGCCAGTGTTTTGTCCCTCAATATCAAAAAAACCATTCAGCCTATTGTGATCTCGACTTGGGATTTTGGAGCCGCTGCAAATGCTGAAGCATTTAAAATCTTAAGTGCCGGTGGACGTGCCCTCGATGCCGTTGAAGCGGGAGTGAAAATTACAGAGGCCGACCCAAACGTAGATACTGTTGGTTATGGTGGAAATCCAGATAGAGATGGTCATGTGACCCTCGATGCAAGTATCATGGACGAATTTTCGAACATTGGTTCGGTGGCTTGTCTTGAACACATCATGCACCCAATTAGTGTGGCTCGTTTGGTGATGGAAAAAACACCCCACGTATTTTTAGCTGGGGAAGGAGCACTCAAATTTGCCCTCGACAACGGATTTGAAAAAACCAATATGCTTTCGCCAAAGGCCGAAGAAAATTGGAAAAAATGGCTTGAAGAAACCAAGTATATGCCCAACGTAGGATACAACAGCCACGATACCATTGGAATGTTAGCATTGGATGTTCATGGCAATATCAGCGGCGCGTGTACCACAAGTGGTAGGGCCTATAAAATGCATGGCCGAATTGGTGACTCTCCAATTATTGGGGCCGGTTTGTATGTTGACAATGAAATTGGCGGTGCAACTTCTACCGGAATGGGGGAGGAAGTAATTCGTATTTGTGGATCGCATTTGGTGGTTGAACTGATGCGACAAGGTTATTCTCCCATGCAGGCTTGCAAAGCTGCGGTGGAACGTATGGTTAAAAAATCTCCTTCCAAAAAAGAAGATGTCAGTGCAGGATTTATTGCCTTGAATAAAAAAGGGGAATACGGATCTTTTTCCGTTTATAAAGGATATCAAATTGCGGTGCATTCTACAAAAGAACAAGGAGTTGTAAAAGATATTCAGCATTTAAAATAATGAATGTTGAGGTTGTCGTTTATAATTTTGAATCGGTTGTAATTGCCGAAACATGCGGTGCAACCCGTGTGGAACTTTGTGCAAATGAAGGTGCCGGCGGAACATCACCAAGTGTGGCATTGCTCCAAAAAATCAAAGCAAATACTGCAATTCCCGTTTTTGTAATGGTAAGACCCCGCGAGGGCGATTTTACTTATTCGGATCTTGAAATGAAGTTGATTTTGAGGGAAATAGCACTGTTCAAGGAAGCTGGCGCATCTGGAATTGTGTGCGCTGCCCTTACTGAAAATGCCGAAGTTGATATAGCAAACGTCACAAAAATGGTGCAAGCGGCTCATCCGCTTCCATTTACATTTCATAGGGCATTTGATCATGTGAAAGATCCATTTACGGCGCTTGAACAATTGATTGATTGTGGTTGTGCACGTATTTTGACATCGGGTCAAGAACCTTCTGTTTTTGAGGGACAAGATCTCGTGAAGCAATTGATAGAAGCCGCAAATGGACGAATTTGCATTCTGCCAGGTGCCGGCGTGAATTCAAAAAATGTGAAAGAAATAGTTGATTTTACCGGCTGCTCAGAAATACATTTGTCGGCCAAGAAAATGATGCAGAGAACCGTTGTTTTGAATAATAAAATCCAACTTGGAAGTTCAAATGATACCAATGCGTATCAACTGACAGATGAGATTGAGTTAAAACGTGTGCTGGAAATTCTCGGTTAATTACTTGCCATAAAGGGCAAACTGTCCCCCAAAAAGAATATTGTATTGGAAGAATTCGAAGTGTTGCGATGCTTTGTCGCTCTCATGCATCGTGGTTCTAATGTCGGGCATGTTGATATAGCCAGCTTTCATTTCACTTTGGATGAAGAAATGTTTGAAAAACGACAATTGAACGGATCCTACAGCGGCAACGCCAAATCCAGCAACATGGAATTCGTCGTAACGTGGGTTGTTTAAAAGGGTGGTGTTGGTTCTTGGGTAAAGCACCCCGGCACCAATGCCTTCATTGATGTTTACTTGCAAAAACTTGTTAGACCAAACCATATCTGAACGGCGGATTTCAGTGTTTAAATAATTTAATCCGTCGGTATGTTCAAATCTTAAAAAGTTCTGGGCTATGATAAAATCTTGGTTATGGTAATCTCCATCGTATTGGCTGCCAACGTGAATAGATCCATCGATGTTTGAAGATTGGTCGTTTACCATCACGTATTTCATGTGGTCCCATCCCACAGAAATTTGGTAATGATCGTTTATGTAATATCCAACCCTATAGTTGTATTGAGGGATGGTGATATTGGTGATGCCGAAATAAAGGTTTGGATCAAACTTCGATTGTTTGTCGGTTGCAACCACGTTATGCAAGGTGAAATCGTAGTTATTGCCACTGAAATGGATGTCGGAATTGGTATAAACATCTTTATTCCATCCCCAATAAAAAAAGAAGTTTCCTTTCTTTTGTGGTTCGGTAAAGGTCTTTTTAGGAAAAAAAGTATTTGGTTTTAATTCGCTTTGAGAATACAAAACAGTTGCCGACAAGGCCACGGCAACAAAGAGTACAGCAAACTTCTTCACTTGACAAAATTAATTGAAAATTTATAATAAGTTAAACAATTATTAAGGGATAGATTTGAGCCAGTTTTTGAATATTACATCAGTCAAAACATAATTTTCGCTGGTTAATTCAATGAGGTCTTTGTCTAGTAAGCTTTTTATGGCGCCTTGAACGCTGCTCATTGAACCCAAGTTGTGGTTTTGTATAAATCTGCTCGACAACAGCGGAAGGTTTTCTAAATTTGAAGCGATGGCCTTCAATACTTTCTGCTGTTGCAAGGTGAGCATGTTGTATAAGTATCCAAAATAGGGTTTGTCTTGATCTAAAATATCTTGTTGTACTTCTGCTATAGAAGATTCCGTAATTCCTACGTTCTTAGAATACAATAGGTTGCATTGCAATTGTACGCTATAGGTTTGTCCCTCTGCCCATTGATATATGGTATGAATATCTTCCATTGAAATAAGGGTGTCTTCTTTTTGGAAATGATATTGTATGAAAGTTTGATATAAGGGTTCCGAAATTGGATTGAGGAAAAGTAAATTACATGACTGATAAAATGGCCTGTTTTTCTGAGTAAACATTGATTCAATCATTGATTTGTGGCTGCCTGAAAATATAAATCGAATGGTAGGAAAAGATTGCATCCAATTTCTAAAAATTGCTTCGGTATTGTTCTCTGAAAAGGTTGTGATTTGTTGAAATTCATCAATGCAAAAAACGATTTGTTCCGATTTGGAAGTTAGGTATTTGCCAATTTCATGAAGTGTAGTTTCTGCATCTTCGCTATTTTGTAAGCCCATTGAAATTTCAGGTGCATGTGTAAGTGGATCAATGCCAATTGTTACTTTTAGTTGGCTTAGAAGTTTTGTAAACTCTTTGGTAAAACCTTCGCCCAATTTGTTTTTGCCGTATTTGTTGATTACCGCTTTGCCTATGAGTTGAATCACGCTGTTTAAATTTTGACAAGCCATAATGTCAACATGGAAACATTCCGTTTTTTCATTTTTGAGGGACTCAAATAGGCATTTGATTAATGCGGTTTTCCCCATTCTGCGGTTACCATAGATTACAATGTTTCTCTGGTTTTCAATATGGTTTATCAAGGTAGAAAGTTCTTCCTCTCTATCGCAGAAATACTCCTTGCTTAAAAAGCCACTCACCATGAACGGATTTAACTTCATATCACAAAGATATGTATTTTTTATCCTACTACGAAGAGTTCGTTACGAAAAGTTCGTTACGAAGAGTTCGTAGTTGTAAAAGTTGTGGGCATCTCAATCGTGAAGTTTTCAAAGATTTTTTTATGTTTGTGGTATTCATTATGTCCCTCATAACAAAAATATTTACGATACTCGCAATTACTTCCATTGGATTAAGCAGTTGCAGCAAAGACGATACTCCGCCACCCATTAACAATTCTGTTGATTTGGACGGAACCCTCATTAATGATTCGAGTTTAACTTTTCCAGAAAAGTTTTTACAATCTGCGGCAAATGTGAATCCTTCTACCTGGGATTTAGAAAAACCCGTTGTTATTTCTGTGCACGGATTTTCGGCAACAACCTTCGAATGGACAGAGTTTAGAGAGTTTTCACAGTCGAAAAATAGTTGTTTCAATTCGCAAGTTTTATTGGGCGCCCATGGCCGTGATTATGCCGATTTTAAAAATGGAACTTGGCAACAATGGCAGCAGCCCATTATTGAAGAATACAATAAATTGAGAACTTTGGGTTACAAGAAAATATATTTTGCTTGTTCGTCAACAGGTTGTCCGCTAATCCTTGATATCATTTACAATAACAAAATCAATCCGGATGTGCTTAAGTATATCTTTTTGGTAGACCCTGTTGTGGTTCCCTCAAACAAAACTATGACATTGATATCGGCAGTTGGACCAGCTTTGAATTACGTAGAAACCACCATGGAGAAAGGGGAGGACGGATTTTGGTACAAATACCGACCGTACGAGGCCATTGAGCAATTGAACATGCTTACACAGGAAATTCGCAAGGATCTTGAAAGTGGAATTGCATTGCCGTTGAATGTTGGATTAACCGTTTACAAATCGAAAAAAGACGGAACTGCCGATCCAATGAGCGCGGTTTTGATTAAAAAAGGTTTAAAATTGAGCAACGGTTCTGATATTGAAGTTCAGATGATAGACTCAGATATTCATGTTGTTACGCGTTTGAAAGGCCGAAATGTAATTTCGGATAAGGACATTGAAAATCAAAAAATCGTATTTAATCACATAATTGGTAAGCTATGAAAAAGGGATTTTTTTTATTCTTTTGGGGGATATTGGGTTGTTTTCAGAATTCTGATGCACAAATTGATACGGCAGGGAGCGATTTTAACTTAGGATTGCGCACAAAAAAATACGTAGGATTTTATTATTTGAATGGAATTTCGGGGGATATTAGCTTTAAAAAATTGATGGATCACAAGTTGCATTTTGGTTTCAACGTTGCATCTTCCTTGCTTGGTTCTGGATTGGGAAGCAATGCGGTAACGGCCACTGAGGTTGAATTGTCGGTTGCCCGATATTATCGGGTTCACAAGCGTTTGCAACCGGTATTTCGTTTGAATGTTGGCTTCGCCAATGCACATTACGGCGATGCGATTTTTGATGATTTGCCTCAAAACGACATGTTATTGTCGTTCGAGCCCGGTTTATGCTACACCTTTTCACAAAAGCAAAACCGCATGAAGCTTTTACTTAATGGAGGCTATAATTTCATCTCCGGCAATGGAATGACAGGATTAGGAACGGTTTATCCTGTTTACGGTACAATTTCGTTTTTTTGGAAAATGTAAATTGGCAAGGATATAACAGGCAAAAGTTTGTACCTTTGCATCTCACAGAGAGATGTCCGAGTGGCTGAAGGAGCACGCTTGGAAAGCGTGTAAACGCCAAAAGCGTTTCGAGGGTTCGAATCCCTTTCTCTCTACAACAAAATTGAAAGCCCCGCGAAGCGGGGCTTTTTTATTTTTAGGCCAAGCCAAGCTCCGCTTGAACGAAGGACTAAAAATAAAAAAGCCAACAGCTGCTACGCAGCTGTGCTTTCAATTGTGTTGTATCGCCACCCCTCAGGGATCACGAGCGGAGCGAGTAATCCCGGCCAAGCCAAGCTCCGCTTGAGCGAAGGCTTATAAATAAAAAAGCCAACAGCTGCTCCGCAGCTGTGCTTTCAATTTGGTTGTATCGCCACCCCTCAGGGATCACGAGCGGAGCGAGTAATCCCGATTAAGGATTAGACGGATTAGACGGATTGAGCGAAGGCTTATAAATAAAAAAGCCAACAGCCTCTCCGCAGCCGAGCTTTGAATTTTTCATTTGCAATTTTCCGTAATGATACGGTTGAAATTACGGGGAATCAGTTATTCGGTAATAAGTAGTTTAATTTCTAAAATTAATTGAATATAATTGTATTACGATAATAATTCAAATGATATTAAATAGTGTAAAAATTGGTTTAATCTGTTTTGTTTTTTGCTTATTCAATTCTTGTGCTGTAAAACACGCAGAATTTGGATTTGGTTCGGGGAGTTCTAGTTTTCAAAAAAACTGATCGATTCAATATAAATAAAAATAAAGAATTAAATGTTCGAAAAATTAAAACAGACGATACTTTGGTATTGGCTGGTTTTAATATCGGCTGTACTCAATTAAAAGATAATATCGATATAAATTCATTCTCAACCCCCAAAGGGAAATTTACAGTTTTCAAATCCCCCAAAAAGGTTTCGCTATCGAAAGTGGCATTAAATAACAATTTACAAAAGATTCAAAAAGCAATGAATCATATTATTCCACCAGAGAACTCACATTGGCTTAAATGGGTATTATTTGGATTGTATAGTTTGTGTATTTTACTCGGATTAATATTTGTTTTTATATAGCTTTAAATCAACGCTTGATTCATTCGAAAGAGATGTTTTTCAGGCAGCAGGGATTATTTTATTGTTGGTCTCGTTTTTGTATAAACTCGGATTGAAAATATTTGATACATTGCCTCAGAGAGGTATTGTTTATAAAATTGGAATGTGGACTACTTTATTCGGGTGGTTTACTTTTTTTTCATTGGCTGTGTCTATTCCCCTTTGGATAATAGGAGTCATCTTTGATATTTAAATTCTCTTCTCAACCCACATTCTCCAAAAAATAACCAAAGGCTTTAGCAAGTTTGGTTATGTCCCTCAAAATGCCAAAGCCGATTTTCATGTCTCCGTGGTCTAGCAAATTTGAAAGTTCTAAATGGATTCTGTGGTTATAGTTCTTCATTAATGAATGCATCAAAACCGATTCCGAAGATGGAATAACAACATCGTCTTTGCCGTGGATGATGGCAATAGGACAAGTAATTTTATGGGCGTGTTTTGATACATCTAGGCGGTCTTTCCAAATGTCAAAATCAGGAATTTTTGTCCATGCGCGCATGATCATATCCCTCCTGAATTCAGTATTAAATCTCAACTTTCTATACAATTCAACAGTTTCTGAATCTGTTTGTTCAAGAAGGCCGGGTAATAAGGGAACTTCTCTTCGCAAGCCATTGTCTTCCAGTGCCGTGTGTATCAATGCTTCTAATTGAGGATTGTTGCCAATTTCATATTTTAGAAAATTTTTCATGAGGATATGCATGCCATAATCTTCTTTATTTTTGTCGTTGGTCAATGCAAATTCAATGGTTGTTTCGAAATTGCAAAAGCTACCAATTAAGCAAAGCGCGGATACAATATTTTCTGGCATTTCGGCAATTGCGAGCGCAGCAATTCCCGCAGTAAAAGACGGTGCAAAAACAGCAGGACGAAATTTATTTGGGTTCAATTCTGGATCATTGGCAATTCGCTGAATGACTTCCTTCATTTCATCAATTCCTGATGGGTTAATCAACAAGTCATCAATGGTTCCAATCTTGGGAGTAATTACCCTGTATCCCAATTTCGCAAAGGAATTATTTACCACCGCAATGCGTTTGTCTTTATATCCGCTCATTGAAAATCCAGTGAGAGATATGATAAGTCCTTTTTCTTTTTGAATAGGCGTATTTAAAAGTATAGGTGTTTTGCCATTTGAAAGCGACAATTCTCTTTCTTCTCCTAGACTGTAATTTTTCAGCAAAGAAGTATTGATAATAAACTTAAGACCTGCTAGAAACGACATAAGTTGAGTTTGTTAATTGGCTACAACCGCAATGATATATGCATTTATTGCCATTTCCAAAGGTATGGATGAAAGTTAACAATAGGTTAAATAAAATTATCTTAATTGGCATTTTTTTGTATTACAATTCATTCGCAATGAAAATATCGGTAAAGGTTCCTTCACTTAGTGTTACTTTTGGGAATCGAGATGATTTGGGGGTGAAAAGAATTTCAAAAGTTCCAGAACAAACTTTTCCAGGTCTGTCAAACTTTGTAATCGATATTTTCCCGGTAATTTGATACATTTTTTCAGTTATTCCATTTCTAAATGTTGTATCGCTGTTAATAAAATAAACATTTGGCAAGGTAGATTTGTCTGAATCAAATGTATAACTACCAATTTTTTGAGAGTTTACAAGTAAATCACTAATTCTAAAAATAGATTCCAAATTACTTTCCCATCCGGCCAATGTAAATGTATCCTCACCAAGTTCATTAAACGCCAAAGTTGTATATCCAGCAATTTGACGCCAACCACTTTGGGTTGTATCCAAAGGAAATGATTCCCACGGTTTTCCGTTGTAATTAAATACAATACAACCTTTTTTTGTTGTTGGTTGCTTGCTGTTTGTGTTATCATCTTTGGTACACGAACTCAGTGTAAAAAGTGAAAATATAGTTCCGAATAAAATCAATTTATTTTTCATCCCTCAAAAATAAAAATTTAAAAAATAATGCAAAATTACCATTTGGTTAATTTTAAGGAATATCATTAAATGCATTATTTAATTTTATTGAAAATCCGTTATTGCCTTTTATTCCGAATTTAATTCATCCATCAGGCAACTATTTTTCCTAATTTGCATTTTCTATATATGCGGGAAGTACAACTCTCTGAAATTAGGTTATGCCAAAATAACGACAGCAAAATGGTGGGCGTTATTTTTAAAAGGTTACATCCTTCGCTGATAAGTTTATGCTACCGTTACTTAGGAAATACCAATGATGCTGAAGATGTTGTGATGGTTTCTTGGATGAAGGTGATTCAAAAAATTAAAGATTTTAAATTTGAACATCCATTGAGTTTCTACAGTTACCTCAAACGCATTTGTATTCATGAATGCCTGAATTTACTCAGGGCCAAAAATAATTTCAACCTCATATCCCTCCATAATTTGAATGAAACCGACGAGCCCTTTTCCGATGATCTTCATCAATTAGACACCAAAATATTGCTCGAAATCATTGCCCAATTGCCAATAGGGTATCGAACCGTTTTTAATCTTTTTGCTATTGAGGGACATTCACACGCCGAAATTGCTTCGATGTTACAAATAACAGAATCAACCAGTAAATCACAATTCCGCAAGGCCAGATTAAGCCTTATGCAATACATTAATAAACTCAATGAAGAAAGGAAATCAAATGAAAGATAAAGAGTTGTATCAGAAAATAGCGCAATTTGAAGATTATCCAATTGATTATCAATCAAATGTAAGTACGCAACAAAAACTCATTGAAGATTCGGTGAACACCTCAACGAATCAAAATCCTTATCCTTATAAATATATTTCATTAGTGGCTGCCATTTTGGTTGTGATGGTTTCAATTGCCGTTTACTTTGCAGTGAATCCAATTAAAAAAGAAGCTAGACAACTGTCGCAGATTCAATCCATTCCATTTAAAGCAATTATAGACCAACCAATGTTAAATGCGAAATACAATTCGCATAAAAGAGCAAGGACTTTTAATGCATCAATCGCTTCTGATACAAATACGTTGAATATTGATACCCATAAAACCATCGTTTATCAATCTCCAATAATTGCCATTCAAGCAGATACAATTGTCCCTCAAAAAGAAATTGCAATGAAAGAACAACCAAAACTTTTTGCCAAACGACAAAGGATAAAACAATTTGATTTTGAATCTAAAGTGACATTACCGGTAGAATCTTCTGGGAAAAAAATGGAATATTTTGTGATGAAAGATGGGCAATTCAAAATATTCTCAAGGAACAAAAATCAGATTTTAATCAACCATTTCTAGTAAAATTATGAAAACACAGTTTAACATGAACACAAAAGTAATTCTCAATATCATCGCCATGACTGCTATTGGTTTGTTTGCAAGTGGATTGAAGGCCCAACCATTCAATATCAACACTTTAAAAGCACATGCAAGTTGGAGCTTTGGTGGAAATGATCGTGTTGTTTTTGAGTCTCATTCAATAAGAACCATAGCCAGGTATGATTCATTTGTTCCTGCACTTTTAAATTTCTTTGAAGATGCAGAAAAAAGCAACTTGAATCTCGATTCATTGGTGGCTCCTGTGCAAATGCATTATATGATTTTTAAAGACGGTAAGCGAAAACTAACCATTGAAAATCCAGAATACAGCGCCAAGGAGTTTGATTTAGAAAAAGAAGTCCAAAATAATAACGACAGTTTACCCGCCAATCTGGTTGAAATTCATGACGTAAAGCACCAAATGAACATTAAAATTTATGTCGGGAATCCTACAAATTTGAATAAGTTAAAAGATATGGCAATTCAATATCGCGATTCAATTGGTTTCTTATCAATGGAAGATCGATCAAAGCCATTAGATAAAACTGAGGCTATTCCTTGGTACTTAGCGCCTATTATTAAGAAAATTGAAGCGATTCCCAGAGGGTGCTTTGATCATCTCTATTTGAATTATTTTATGTTTTGTATGAATCTAAAAGAATTTATTGAACCCAATGATCGTCAAACAACTTACGGGCTTTTTATTCCCACTTACAGCTACGAATACAATGCGAAAAAATTGACTGAGCGTGTAGGTTATTCCTATGAAGATCCTATAGAACCATTTGTTTGGTCGCATGCTGGAATTGGCTTGATGGATAAGAATTTATTTCTGCATCAAAATATTGAATTTTCATTATTTACACATTTTAAAAATGATTTACCTACAGTTAAATTCTATACCAATTTAGGCTTAATAGGATTTACAGAACAACAAAATTCAAATAGCAATCAATTGGAATTGAATAGTGGTTACGAAACATTATTAGGCTTTAAACTAAATAACCTTACCCCAAATTTCAAGTCTGAGAAGGATTTTAGGGTTGTAGGATTTGAATTGGGCTTGTTTTTCAAGGATGAATCTTCCAATTTAACTTTGTTGCCAACGTCGGGTTATGTTTTTAAATGTTACAAGCAATGGGGGAATTTTAGGCTGAATGGAGGCATTTATCAAAGCAAATCGAGCGTTGCTGGTTTCGTTACAATTGAAATTTATGACTTTTTCCACCGACATGGATATGTAAGTCGGGATTAGGTTTATTAAATCATCGAAACTTGCAAAAATTACAAGTTTCGATGATTTAACTAGGGTTTTAATTCAATTTTGATCAAGAGAATTGGTTAGAACTATACCACTAGGTAATTCTTGAATTTCCGGAAATCTATTGAATTCCGACAATTTGTCGGCGGAAATGTATTGAATTCCGACAATTTGGTTAAGTTGAAATACTTAAATTTTGCCTAAAATAGTATGTTTTGAATTATTGAAGCAATGAAACAAACGCTCCCAAAAGCCAGATTCCGGCGCCAATCATTGCTCCAAAAACACCTGCGAAAAACATATAACCCATAACCCATTTGTCAGCTCCCAAAGATAACATGAACAAACAGGCTATTGACCACATCAGTGAAAATATCAAAATGTTAAATCCTAAAGTCATGGCTCCGTTTTCTCCCTCATATCCAAAAATCTGCTTTTGGTTTTTGATTTCTTTTAGCAATTGTTTTTTAGGTGTCGATTTGATTTTATGGATTGCTTTGAAAACCGGGGTGATTGAAATTCTTGATTTTTCATGTGCAACTTTTGCGTTGCTTGCAGGATTTTTCAAATTGGCAATATTGGCTATTTTTGTAATCGAAGCATTTGTTGGGAAATCGTAATCTTCAATTTCTACAGTTTGTTTTGACCCCAAATCAACCGAAGTTGCTGTTTTGTTATTAGTGGCTGCACTTTTATTTGAAGAAAATTTCCCTCCACCAAAAGAACCAAATTCTTGGTATTTTACTTGTTTACAAGAGAAAGCAAATGTTACAATCAATAACAAAAGACAACCCTGTTTCAAATTTAAAGTTCTCATATAGGCAAATATGCGAAAAAGTTAACATTATTTTCATATTGAAACCTTACTTTGATTTGCGAAAACTGCAACTAGGCAGTTAATTATTATGGTAAATCCGTAATACTGGGATTTATTTCAACGAGAATTCATTGTCCCTCATAACGCAAAAAAGGGAGCTACAATGAACTCCCTTTTCGACACCTATTATTAAACACTATGAACTATTTTGTGATTACTATTTTTTCATTGTGTGTTTGTTGATTGTGTTTTACAGAAATGGTGTAAACCCCGTCTGATAGTTGTTGTAAATTAACAGGAATGGTTTGTGTAGAAACCATGGTGTTTCCCCAAACAACTTGCCCCGTCATGCTGTATACCTCAACTTTTACAGGATTGCCATCGGCATTGAGTCCCTCCAAATTGAAAATACCATTACTCGGATTTGGTTGAATGCTAGGTTTGAATTTTGCGAGATTTGAATTACTAGCACGGTTCAAAACAAAGGATTTTACTTTCACACATTCACATCCGGTTTGTGCCATATTTGCCCTCATTGTGATTTTGTAAACGCCGTCACTTTGAACTTCAAAGGATGCTTTGGCATCTTTTCCAGATGATTTTTTTGTTCCTGCTTTCTCAACCACCCACAAATAATCAACTTGATTTTGACCGCCAATTATTCCAGCGTTACTCATTGGTTGAACTTTGATTCCATAAAATGCATTTGCATAATCTGGCTCAACATTGAAGTCGCAGGTTTTGGGAGCTTCGTGAATTACAATTTGTTGTGTAATAGAATCCGCACAACCATCTTTGATGTAAGCATACAATGTAACGTTCGGAGTTAAAGTTACAGTGGTGTTGTAATACTTCAAAGGATCTGAGTTTGTAGAAACTGAACCATCTCCAAAATCCCATTTGTAAGATATTTCACCCTGTGCCCAAGTGGTATTGTTTACGAAAACAACAGGTTCTCCAGGGCAAACATCGTTTGCTTTGAAAACTGGCTTTGGTTGGGTTTTAACCACCATTTTCTTGGTAATTGTTTCTTTGCAACCATTGTCAAGTTCGATAGTGAGGGATATTGACTTCGGACCCAATTTGGCGTTCCAATTGTGAATTGGAGATTCAATATTAGAAGTTGTTCCATCGCCAAAGTTCCAATTGTAATTGGCAATTGCCCCGTTAACTGCTGGGGTAGTGTTTGTGAAATTTGTTGGTTTTACAGAACACAAAGCACTGCTAATAAAAGATACTTTAGGACTTTCTTTTACTGTAATTGTTTTAATGAACGTATCGGTACAACCAAATTCAGAAACAGCAACCAATTTAACTGTTTTGGTACCAGAAGAACTAAAACGGTAGCTTGGATTCTTTTGTGTAGACACATTTCCATTGTCGTTAAAGTCCCAGATGTTACCTGCAAACCCATTTTGAATGGTTGATTGATTTTCAAACTCGAATGGTTGGTTGTCGCAGGTTCCTGACTTCAAAATGAATTTCGAAGTTGGTCTATCGAATTGATAAACGCGTATTGTTGAAAGCGCGTTGCATCCATTCAAATTAGCGGTAAGCGTAATTAAATAAGTTCCAGCTTTTGCATATTTCACACTTGGCGACCAAACATTTGATTGTGTTCCATCTCCAAAATTCCAAGTTACCCTAGAATTACTTGGGGTAGTGAAGTTTTGCAAGGTGATTTTTTGTCCCTCACAAGCATTTTCACGTGTGAATTTAATCTCAGGAATTTCGTTTACAGTAACGGTATAGGTATTAGAAAAAGCAAATCCATAAGGCATTGTTTTTGCCGTTAATTTAACGTTGTACGTGCCTTTTTTAGGGAAAATGAAAACAGGTTCTGGTGCATTTGATGTATCTGCACTGTTGCCAGTTCCAAAATCCCACAGAAATTCCATTGAACCAGATCTAACTTGTGAACTATTTTCAAATAGTACATTGTCCATGTCACAAATTTTAGGAGGTGAAATGAAATTAGGTTTAATACTCGGATAGATGAGTATGTCTCTGTTGATTACCGTATCGCAACCCGATGCATTATCGGTGTATTTGACTGCCAAAGTGATGGTTGAGTCCTCTAGCGTTGAATCGGTGGTTACAAATTGCACCTCCAATTGATTAGATGTTGTAGGAGCAATAAAGCTTGAACCTGAAATGCTGCGCTTGCTTTTGGTAAAGGCCATTGTTGAAACCATCCAACCTGATTTTGTTCCGCTTGTTGCATTGTAATCAGCGTTACTAAATGCTCTTGGCGGTGTGAAATCAAAAATTACGGGTTGGTTTAAAACGGTTACATCAAACGTTTTTGAAGGTTGATAAAGTGCTTTTGTAGCCTTAGATGAACTGGTAAATACACTTCCTCCAGGAGCAGGCAACACAATTGTTTTGAATGTGATTGTGTCGTCGTTGAGTTTATCGTCGTATGATTCAATGAAAATTCGGACAACAGTTGTGCCAGGAGTATTCTTTTTAATAGGAAGGCTGAAATCAATTTTTTCTGTCTTGTTCGGAATTATTTTGGTGTTCACCAATTGCGCGGTTTTTGGGCCATTGTTTACACTGTAAGCAACATGGAAACCATAAATGGTATCTGTGAAGTTGTTTTTTACATATAGGTTTGCCGGAGCCTGTGTTCCTGAGCAAATGATGTTGCCAACGGAATAATCTGTACTTACTGCCGAAATATTCATTTGGCTTTCCAATGCGCCTCTATCAGAACGCAATGTATTTCTTGTGTTTCCAAAAAGATCTACATTATTTGTTGCTGGTGAAGTAGGCCAAAGCGATGAAACTTGAGGCACGTTGTTTTGATTTTCGAATGCCCTTGAACGGAACAAGTTCGCTGACAGGTTTTCCCATTTGGGATTTACATTGAGCTCATTATTTCCTGCGAAACCTAAAGATTTCCATCCGGCAAAGTTATTTGCAGTGCCCGCATTGCTATACCAGTATTGTAATGTTGTATTGTTTATAAAATAAGAATTGTAATCCCATCTTTTGTAGGAGTTTAAACCATTTACAGAATAGGTATAGGCAGGATAAGCATAGTAGCTATTTTGAATATCTACGATATTACCTGCAACGTCGCATTCTGTGTGGTAATAGGGGTAGAAATAGATACCATACCCATAATGAAATGAATAAAATGATTTGCTTCCGTCAATTTGAATGGTGTTCTGACGCAGTTCTGCTTTGAGGGTTCCTGTGGCATAAGAATAACCGTAATATCCAAACACACCATAGGTTCCTAAATTTTTTGCAACCAAGTTGTTATTGCATTGCATATTTAAAAAATAGGGAGTGAAAAGTGCATAGATATACCCAATTGGAGAGCCAATCGTTGCATTAAAAACTCGGTTATTTGTTATTTGATTTCGGTTTATTCTTCCGTTTATATAATACAAATAGGTTAAGTAACCTGTAGCACCAATATTGTTGCTATCCAATACATTTTCACTGATGTCATCAACTACTGCGGTAGAATTTGACTTGTAAACAAACAAGCCATAAGAAGTAGCGGTAGCACCTTCAGCGGTAGTGTTGGCAATGAACTTATTTCCTTTTGCAGTAATTACAGTTGGAAAATAATGGTAGGTCATGTATGTGGTGGCCTTGGTTAAGTTATTTCTGTAAATATTGTTGTTGAAAATTAAATCGTCATAAGTGTAATAAGTGTAAAACCCATAGTGAGCTCCAGTTCCAAGAGAATTCCAACCAATAACTTTGTTGCCACTCATGTTAACAAAGTAGTTATACCACATATAGGTTGTGTAATTGGTAGTTCCGCAAGCAATATTTTGGAAAGTATTGTTAGAAAGTGAAAAATAGTTGGTAGAAGTTCCGTAATTGTAGAATCCATAAAAACCATATACAACTCCTGTGGATCCAACAGTTGCCCCTTTAAATGGTAAATCGTGAAAATTGTTTCCTTCAATTTTGGTAGAACGGTTGGTGCTGTAGGTAAAGTAAGCATGCGACATCCAAATAGATGTGTTTGCAGTGTTTGAAGTAACATTGTCTCTAGATATATCATTGTTTAAAAATTGGTCTCCATTTGTGTAATACGTATAAAGTCCATAAAAAAAGAAATTTTGAATTCTGTTGTTTGAAATAGTATTGTTTGATGGGGTGGTTGTGTAAACAGAAGTTCCACCTCTTGTTGTAATTCCATAAGTTGGACCAGGTGCGCCACTATTCGTGGTACGCATTAAGTTTTGACTAATGGTATTGTAACTTCCATTGTGCGATGTTGTGTTGTTTACCGTTACAGAAGTTGTAGAATTGGTGAGGGCAATGTATGCACCACCCGCGGTTGATCCAACAGTAACCGCCGAAAACTGTAACGTGCATTTTTGAATCGTGTTGTAATCAGCAGCTGCGCGCATGATGATCACCGATTGCAATGCCGATGTTCCTGTTTTGTCGATGGTTAGGTTTTCAAGCGTTACATAATCCATTCCGTTAAAATCAAAAGCCGCATTGGCATTTGAATTAAAGAATGTAAAACCGTTGCCATTGATTTTAATCGTGCGGCTTGACGTTGAAGGATTGGTTGCGTTTTGCGAAAAACTCACCATATTTACCGACGTTAAATTAGAAGTGACATTTACCTTTAATCCCCCAGTTCCTATTCCGGAGTTTGTAATTGCTGTTGCCAATGCTTCGTACGTTGTGTAAGTGCCACCGGTTCCAACGGTAACAGTTCCTGTTAACTGCGCATTTAACTGTGAAAAGCCCAAAAACATACTCCAAATCAATGTGAGGAGGATGTTTTTTAATCCAATTGTTGTTTTGTAGTTTTTTGTCATAAGCGTAGATTTTAGTTTTGTTGAATGCAAATGTGAAATTTTGAAATAATAAATAATAATTTATATTTGTAATTAAGACTATAACGAATCGTTATGAACTATACACTGAATCAACTGCGGATTTTTCATAAAATCACCCAAACTAAGAGCATTACCAAGGCTGCCGACGAGTTACACCTAACACAGCCAGCAGTTTCTATTCAATTGAAAAACTTTCAGAATCAGTTTGAAATTCCCCTAACAGAAACGGTAAATAAGAAGATTTACATTACCGATTTTGGATATGAAATAGCCATAGCAGCTGAGAAAATACTAGAAGAAGCTATGGGTATCCAAGATAAATTGATGTCGTTCAAAGGGAAGTTGACCGGGAAGTTGAAATTGTCTACGGTTTCAACCGGGAAATATGTTTTGCCCTACTTTTTAAGTGTATTTCTTAAACAAAATCCGGGTATCAATTTGGTGCTGGATGTTACGAACCGACAAAAAGTAACTGAAAATTTAGAAAAAAACGAGATTGACTTTGGATTAACATCGATGACAATTGATTCTTTGAGGCTAGAAACCATAGAAATGCTAAAAAATCAATTGGTTTTGGTGGGAAGTCCTACCTTGAAATCTAAAAAATGGGAAAATCCTGATCCAACCTTTTTACAAGAAGTTCCTCTGATATACAGAGAAAAGGGATCTGGAACCCGATATATCATGGAAGAGTATATTTCAAGTCATGGATTGAATGTAAATCAGAAATTGGAATTAACGTCAAACGAAGCAGTGAAACAAGCAACCATTGCCGGGTTGGGATATTCAATTGTGCCTATGATAGGGATTAAAAATGAATTGCAGTTAAAACAATTGGAAGTCATTCAAATGAAAGACTTGCCCATTATCAGTACTTGGAACTTGGTGTGGCCTGTTGGTAAGAAAATTACACCCATTATGAGTGCCTTTATTAAGTTTATCGAGTTGGAAAAAGCGCAAATCATAGATCAGTATTTTCCTTATGCTAAATTTATATGAAATTTCATTTCAACCATTCTCTTTTATTACCTTTGTGGTTCAATTATTAGAAACTTTAAAATTATAAAAATATGTCATTTGTAGGAAAAAAATTCCCTAACCTCACGGTTGATGCGATTACCAAATCTGGTGAAAATTTGTCAATCAACATTTTCGAAGAAGCAACCAAAAACAAGAAGAAAGTTTGTTTGTTTTGGTATCCAAAAGATTTCACTTTTGTTTGTCCAACAGAATTGCACGCTTTTCAAGCAAAACTTGCTGAATTCGAATCTCGCAACACCATGGTTATTGGTGCTTCTTGCGATACCAATGAAGTTCACTTTGCTTGGTTGAGCACTCCTAAAAAACAAGGCGGAATTGAAGGTGTAACTTATCCTATTTTGGCCGATACCAACCGCAATTTGTCTAGCGTTTTGGATATTTTAGATATTCAATCTTCTGATTTTAATGAAGAATTAGATACCATCATTTACACTGGTTCTAACGTGACTTACAGAGCTACGTATTTGATTGACGAAGATGGAACTGTTTTCCACGAAAGTGTAAATCACATGCCTTTGGGTAGAAACGTAAACGAATTTCTTCGTTTGATCGACGCTTATAGCCACGTTCAAAACCACGGTGAAGTTTGTCCTGCAAACTGGCAGTCTGGCGACGACGCCATGAACGCAACCCGCGATGGTGTTTCTGACTACCTAGGTAGCCACTAATATTATCATCACTTAACAACTTTATTAAAAGGCGGTTAACCATGTGTTAATCGCCTTTTTTTTGAGGGACAAAAATTTGCAAAAATCGCGAAAAGTGTAAAAGGACGAAAAAATCTCAATATATTTGTATTAATAATACCAGCCACGCTTCCCATTTGAACAGCGCACAAGGGCTGGTTTTCGATTTTTTAGGGACAAATAATCGCCATCAATTCCTAGAATCTATTTGCATCAAATTTTACTTTCCATTAATTTAGCGGCATGACGAATTCGTTATCCAAACACGATGAGCGCATGAAAAACATGTGCTTTGGAACCGTTTATCCTTTGTATTTAACGAAAATTCAAAAGAAGGGTAGAACCGAAGATGAACTCATAGAAGTGATTTGTTGGCTTACAGGTTATTCTCAATCTGAGATTGAACAGTTTGTAAGCGCAAAAGTTACATTCAAAGTGTTGTTTGATGGCGCCAAAATCAATCCCAATGCCTCAATGATCACCGGTATGATTTGCGGCTATCGAATTGAAGAGATTGAAAATCCCCACACAAAAAATATACGCTACCTCGATAAACTTGTTGATGAACTTGCCAAGGGCAAGAAAATGGAGAAGGTACTCCGTTGATTCAATTTATTTCATCATTTGAACCATGTTTGCCATGGTTTGTTGTATTTTCAATTGGATGCTATTCAACTGGTTCTGGCTCGCTTTAATTTCGTTATCTGCTTTACTTACTAATGGCCAATTGCTGCTGCATGAACTGATTTTTTGCCGTCCAATGGTTTTCGCGTTGAATTCAGTCAATGTTGCTTCCAAACTTGTTTTAACTGCATTGATATTTTGGAGGGACAAATGGAGCTTTTCAATATCGGACTTGAGCGATTTACAATTTTCAGGTTTTTTCAACTCATTGTTTGCTACATATTCATTGATTTGGATTTCCGATTTTTGCAATTCAGCTTCGAATTGTTGTTGTGACTTATTCAAATCGGCAATGGCCTTTTGGAAACTATTTCTATAGCTAACCACATCTACCATTTGAATATTCGGAACTACATTGCTCGTAATAAAATTGCTAAATTCTTGTGCTTTTTTTACGGTTGATTCACCTTTGGATTGAAGGTTTCCCATTTTGGATTTGATATTTTCACGGGTTACTTTCAGTTGGGCATATTCAGGTGTGCCAGAACTGATTTTGTCTTTTCCTTGGGTGTATTTTTGGAAATTTGTATATTCTTGATTCAACTCTGATTTGAGTTTGTTTACCTGCACCATTTCAGATTGCAATTCAACATACATTTTATCTGATTGTTTCATTGCTTCAGGTTTGTTATCACATTGTATGTCGTTGTATTTCGATTGCAAAAGATTCATTTGGTATTCCAAGTTATTCAAACTGTTGTTTGCTTGATTTACCGAAGATTTGATGCTGTTATCTACCTGAGAAGTGGTGTAATAAACGGTGCAACTTGTGGCGCATATAATCACTGCGGTAAATGTAAATACAGTTTGGATATACTTTTTCATGGCTGCAATATACATAAAAGATTAGACAGATTATCCCGAAAGCTTTCGGGATGGTTAGACAGATTAGACAGATTATCCCGATAACTTTCGGGAAGATTGGGTTTCTTTGGGTTTATTTTTAGCTTGTACCTATAATTAAACAGCGAAGCTGTAAACTACCGAAGGTGTAAACCACCAAAGGTGTAAACTACCGAAGGTGTAAACAGCCGCAGGCGTCAACTAGCGAAGCTGTAAACAGGCTTAGCCGTCAACAGCCCCAGGCGTCAACAGGCGCAGCCGTCAACTTAAACTAAACGAGCTGCGCTCGTCTAAACGCACGAAGTGCATCTAAACGAGCGCAGCTCATCTAAACTATAAAAGCACGCTGTGCTTTTATTTGAGATCGTATCGATCTAACTCCATCACCTTTGTCCAGGCTTTGATGAAGTCTTTTACGAATTTTTCTTTCGCATCGTTGCTGGCATATACTTCTGCCAATGCTCTCAACTCAGAATTAGATCCGAAAATCAAATCAGCGCGGGTTGCTGTCCAATTGGTTGTGCCCGTTTTTCTGTCTTTTCCTTCAAAAACTTCTTTGCTGTCGTCAATGGCTTTCCATTCGTTTTGCATATCCAAAAGATTTACAAAATAATCGTTTGAAAGTGTACCCACTTTGTTTGTTAAGACTCCATGTTTTGATTGGTTTGCATTGGCACCCAATACACGCATTCCACCAACCAATACGGTCATTTCTGGAGCAGAAAGGTTAAGTAATTGCGCTTTTTCAACAAGTAACGCTTCTGTTGGAATTGTATATTGTCCTTTGTTGTAGTTTCTAAAACCATCGGCAATGGGTTCTAAAACCGCCATGCCTTTGATATCCGTTTGCTCTTGTGTTGCATCCGTTCTTCCGGCGTGGAATGGAACTTCAGTATTGTATCCAGCGTTTTTAGAAGCTGTTTCAACGGCCGCATTTCCCCCCAAAACAATCAAATCTGCCATAGAAACTTTTTTCTCTTTGTTCGCAGTGTTGAACTTCGATTGAATGTCCCTCAATTTTGACAAAACCTTTGCCAATTGCTCAGGATTGTTCGCTGCCCATTTCACTTGAGGCTCAAGTTGAATACGTGCACCGTTTGCACCACCTTTATAATCCGTTCCACGGAAAGTAGATGCCGCAGACCAAGCTGTGAATACCAATTCGCTGGTAGATAAGTCAGAAGCCAAAATTTGTAGCTTTAATTGTTTGATATCGTTTGCATCAATCTTTTTATATGTTGCAACTGGAATTGGATCCTGCCAAATGAAATTTTCTTTTGGAACTTCAGGACCGTAATGCAATGCCTTCGGACCCATGTCGCGGTGTGTGAGTTTATACCATGCTTTGCCAAAAGCAACCGTAAATTCTTCCGGATGGTCTGCAAAACGTCTTGAAATTTTTTCGTATATTGGATCAAAACGCATAGAAAGATCCGTGGTTAACATGGTTGGTGCATGCTTTTTTGTAGAATCAAACGCATCTGGAACCATCACTTTAGAATCAACAGCCACCCATTGGTTTGCACCTGCAGGACTCTTGGTAAGCTTCCATTCTGTAGCGAAAAGACTTTTGAAAAACCCTTGGCTCCATTTTGTGGGAGTAGTGGTCCAAGTAACTTCTAAACCAGATGTAATGGCATCTGTTCCTTTTCCTGATTTGTAGTCGCTTTTCCAACCAAAACCTTGTTCTTCAATTGATGCAGCTTCAGGGTTGGCACCAACATGGCTTGCAGGTCCGGCGCCATGTGTTTTACCGAATGAATGTCCTCCAGCAATTAACGCCACAGTTTCTTCGTCGTTCATACCCATTCTTCCAAATGTTTCACGGATATCTTTTGCCGCAGCCAGTGGATCTGGGTTGCCGTTAGGTCCCTCCGGATTCACATAAATCAATCCCATTTGCACAGCAGCCAATGGATTTTCTAACTTGCGGTCTTCGGTGTAACGTTTGTCGTCGAGCCATTTGGTTTCTGAACCCCAATACACATTGTTTTCTGGTTCCCAAACATCTTCACGGCCAGCGCTAAATCCAATAGTAGGGAATCCCATTGATTCCATAGCCACGTTTCCTGTGAGAATCATCAAATCGGCCCAAGAAATTTTGCTGCCATATTTTTGTTTGATTGGCCAAATTAATCTTCTTGCTTTATCTAAGTTGCCATTGTCGGGCCAGCTGTTTAAGGGTGCAAAACGTTGTTGTCCCTCACGAGAACCACCTCTACCGTCGCCAGTTCGGTAGGTTCCAGCACTGTGCCATGCCATACGAATAAACAAGGGACCATAATTGCCATAATCTGCTGGCCACCAATCTTGAGATTGGGTTAGTACTTTTTTAATATCACTTTTTAATGCCGCATAATCGAGCTTTGAAAATGCCATTTTGTAATTGAAATCGCTTCCCATTGGGTTAGAAAGGCTTGAATTCAAACGTAAAACAGACAAATCGAGTTGGTTTGGCCACCAGTCTTTGTTGTTTGGACCTTTGGATGGCTTATCCATTAATTTGTTTGTTGTTTGTGCTGAAGTTTCAGTTGCATCTAAGTGGAAAGGACATTGTCCCATACTTGGATCTACGGAATGTGGTTGCGCGCTTACACTGAGTGTAGTGAAAATGAACGCTGCAAAAAAAGCTTTTCTCATTGGTTTGATTTAATAATAGATTTTAGTTTGATTTTTCAAATTTACCCCGTTACTTTGTTTCACGAAAACTATATTTTCAATAGCAATATTGATAAAATCGATGAATATACATCAGTTTAAATACGTCTTGGCATTGGCAGAGTGTCGTCATTTTGAAAATGCGGCCGACAAGTGCTGCATTACGCAATCAACCCTAAGTACCATGATTTCTAAGTTTGAGGAAGAAATTGGTATTTTGGTATTTGACAGAAAAAAGAAGCCGGTTGAAATCACCACCGAAGGAGCATTGATATTGGAGCAGTTAAAGAAGATTACCAAAGAAATAGAACAATTGTCTGAAATTACCAAGGAAATAAAAGGCGAGGTTTCTGGCAATTTAACTTTATCGGTAATTCCTACCGTGGCCCCGGGATTGCTGCCTTTGTTTTTGACAGATTTTGCAAAGAAATTCCCTAGTTTGAACATCGACATTCAAGAGCAAACCACCGAAGAAATAATGCGTCAAATCAAATCCAGAGATTTGGATATTGGCATCGTATCGATACCGTTAAACGACAAAGATTTGCGAGAAATTCATTTGTACGATGAGCCATTTGTGTTTTACGACACAACGTCCCTCAATACCAATAAAGTGAATGCCAAAGAATTGGATGTGAGTAATATTTGTTTGTTAGATGAGGGACATTGTATGCGTGCTCAAATTTTAGAGCTCTGTAATTTGCATCAAAAGCGATTGAATTACGGGGCAAATTTCAAGTACAATGCGGGATCAATTGATAGTTTGATTCGGTTTGTTAAGGCGAACCGGGCGTCTACGTTGTTGCCGTATTTTTCGGCAACTGATTTGGCAGAATCTGAGATGCAGCATCTCCACGAATTTGAAAATCCGATGCCATTTCGATCAATCGGCATTGTGGTTCACCGTCATTTCGTAAAGCATCAAGTTTTGGAGGCCTTAAAAAGTGAAATCCTGAACAAGGTGTCGCCCTTGTTGCTGCAAACGGAGTTGGAGGGGCAGAAGTTGAGTCCTTTATAGGGGATTAGACGGATTAGACAGGTTAGACGGATTAGACAGATTGGGTTTATTTTCTAGGATTAGACAGATTAGACAGATTAGACGGGTTAGACAGATTGGATTTTAGGATTTATTTGGTTTATTTTTTTATAAAGCCTAAATATTAACAGCGAAGCGTCAACAGCCAAAGGCGTCAACAGGCGAAGCCGTCAACTACCGCAGGTTTAAACCCACCGAAGGTGTAAACTAGCAAAGCTGTAAACTCACCGAAGGTGTAAACTAGCAAAGCTGTAAACTCACCGAAGGTGTAAACAGGTGAAGCCGTCAACGCAACTAGTGCTAATCCCTTATTAATTGAACAGCTCCATTTATTTGGGTGGGTTGGGCGGTTGCTCCATTTAAATAAAATTGATAAATGACAAAGTAGGTTGCTGCGGGACAATCTTCGCCGGAGTTTTGAACTTTTCCATTCCAAAAAGTGGATATATCGTTGATGTTAGATTTGTCTTTGTTGAAAACCAAGGCACCCCAACGGTTATAAATTTGAATGCTGTAAACAAATGGAATGTGGTTGTATCCAATGAATAAATTGTCGTTTTTACCGTCGTTGTTTGGGGTGAAAACATTGTACAAAAAGTACTTCAACGAATAAATATTGAGTATTTTACAAAGGGTATCTGCACAGCCCAAACTATCTTTTGCCACCAAACAAATTTGAATCTGTGTATCCTTTTCGTTTTTATAAGTATGACTGGTGTTTTTGTCAAGGGCATTTGTAATTCCATCGCCAAATTTCCATACAAACGAAATATTGTTTTGGCTTTGCTGCTTAAATTCAAAAAATGGTACTTTGCTTGAATCTATGTCGAAATCAGCTTTCAACTGCGATTCAAAAAGTTGAATCATCACGGTTGAATCACAGCCGTTTGCTGCATTGAGTGTGTCGTGAATAACGGTGGGAGCCAAGTATTTTTTATTTCGATAGGTGTAAGGAATGTTTTTACACAAGTTTTCAGACCAAGTTGTACTGAAAGTGGGTTTTACAAAGATGATGCGATGAACTACAGAATCACAACCCTCAATATTAAAAAAGGAATCTATATGGGTGGCATTTTTGGTGTATTTTTTGTTTCCAAAAACCAAAGTATCGCCTTTGCACAGCCAATATTTCTGATAAACCACGGTATCTGAATGTATGTTAATTTTGATTTTTAACACAGAATCACAGCCGCAACTGTTTTTTAGGGTATCGGTATAAAATCCAGTTTTTTTGTACCATTTTTTTTGTATTAAAAAGGAATCTCCAGCGCAGCCTTTATGATTCAATGCCGTGTCGGAAAACCAATAAGGGTATACATAAGTTGGAAGCAGTGGTACATTTTCACAAGCCTGATACATGATTCCAGAAACTTTGTAATTGGATTTGCTATTGCGATTTACGAGCGTATCAACGATGTCAATTGAATCTGAATTTCCTTGGGTATAAACAGCTTCTCGAACAATGCTTTTTGTTGCTGAATCTTCCCAAATAATGCGGTATTTTTTATTCGGTAGCGGATGTTTAATGCGCACAATCGATTTGTTTTGGCATTTTGTTAGCGTGTCTAAATTCAATGAAAATTCAGGAGGTATGCAACTTACTAGAGGATTAATTACGCCTACCATACTATCTCCACAAAAATGAATTTTACCCGTTGATTTATTAAATCGAATGTCGAGTACATTGCAATCTGATCTTGACCAAATTTTATATGGTTTTATGAGTTTTAACGATGATTTTTCAATGTGAAACACATTAATACGCGAACTGTCAAAACCCAAATATACATTGTCGCAAGGGTCCATATAAATTCCAGCTTGGGTTGTAGGAATTTTATTGGGAAAACTATCGAATATTAACAAATTGCCGGTATTTTTGTCATAAATTTGGTAGTGTTTTCCATTGTAATATGCAAAATACTTATCATTTACCGCCAAGCAGTGCATGGTGGAACCACCGCCAATGCCCCAAGGAATTGGTTTATGATATGATCTACCAGCTCCAACATAAATCCAAAGTGGATTCCTATAATTCCACAATTCATTGTTAGCGGAATCGTTCAATTTTGCATTAATATTTATAAAATTTGTATTTAAAATTGAATTGCCAATTTTATAATATTTCTCTTTGTCTTTTCCACCAATATAGCTGTAAAAAATAACGTCATTTTTGTCCAGAATTATATCTGTAACCTCACTAACAAAGGTGTCTTTTGTGAAATTTTTTATACAGGTTTTACAAGTGTCGTCTATTTTGCCGTATCCAGCACTATGTGCTCCATAGGCACCACTTTCAACCCATCGGGTTTTGTGATCTGAGCATTTTGTGAAAAAACGTTGGAGGGAATACGCATAATTTAAAAGTATATAAGTGCTATCCCATAAGCCATTGGTATCTAATCGAATAAATTCGCATTTTCTTGCGTTTCTACTATAGTCTGGACCAGCATATATTTTGTTTTCAAATGTATTTAGATGAAATGAACTTATTCCCCTATAAACTGCAAGTGTAAATATTAAACCAGGTGGAACGATTACCACACCAAGGAATACCCAAATTAATTTTCCTGTTTGATTATACTTGGCTATCCGGGAAATATCCTGAAAATTTTTTGCTCCCCCATAAATGTAGGTATTTCCTGCATTGTCATATTCAACATCAACTGCCATATTTTCATAGTTTTTGTTGGAATATTTATTGGAAATTTTCAAGGTGTCCACTATGGAAACCCATGGATCAATGGTGATGGGGTATTGTAGTTTTTTTAATGATTTTTGAGGGATATTAAATCCTATAGATTCTAAATTTTGATTGTAATTTATGTCGATTTGTGATTTGTTTTTATCCAATCCAACAAGTCCATTTTCGAAATATGTGAGTAGAGCAGATTTTACCTCTATGGTGTTATTAATCAGTATTGGAGAAATGTTTTGTCCCTCAAAAAAATACCTCATTTGAATTTGATTTACAATGGCAAATTCATGAAGGATAAACGAATACTTAAATTTTCCTTGATCGCCAAGGGAATAGAGAAGGTCAATGTTGGGATAAATATTTTTTACAGTAAAAGAGTAAGTGCCGCGAAGATGTTTGTTGGGGAAAAGATAGATATATTTTTCTGTCAACCAACGGGGCGTTTCGAATGATTTTTGTTGCAAAGTATTCAGAAATTTAACCTCATATGATTTTTGAGGGATGGCGTTTTTTTGGGAATAATAAAAAGCAAAGGAAGAATCGGTGATGCGCCAATAGCCGAGGTTTGTGGGAAGGGCAAAGGTTGAATTTTCTTTAAATTCGAGAAAAGGCGTTTTTGATAATTCCCGAATGGGCTTTACAAACTGGGCGTTGGAATGAACCGCGAAAGCAATGGTTATTAGGAGTATAATTATTGCTTTGCTGCGAATCATATGGTCAAATATAAGTGAATTTATTTACTCATTTGAGTAATTTTTTCTAATCTATGATGGTCGTATATTGCAATAAATTATGCAATTATAATTTTCATGAATTATCTATGTATATGGTTAGTTTTTTCTACGAGTAATATATGCTGAGTTTATATGATATATTTGTTTTGATTACTAGTTTGCTGGCGTTTACTGTTAATTTAGCCTTGTTGGGGTTTCTGAAATATCACAAAAATGAATTGAAAAATTCCGAATTGGAGATAGTACCCTTGATAAAGCTATTGTTAGTCAGTGTTTTTTTTGACTTAGCAATTTTTGCACTTGAATTTAGACAGATCAATCCATTGGGAATAAGAAGTTTCCACGAAATATTTTACCCAATTTTTAGTTTGCACATTTTATTTGATTGTTATAAAACTGAGTTAAAAATGAAGAAAATCTATTTAGATATAATGCTTCTGCTGTTTTTGATTTTCGTATTGCTGTTTTTTTGGAAGGTGAAGTTATACGAAACCATGGGTTTTGGAATTGCTGGCCTAATTTGTTTTGTGTTTTCAATGAGAGATTTTTTTAAATTTAAAGAAGAAGACAGTTTTACAAAGTACTTTGTTTTATGGTTGAGTTTAATGTTGTTTTTTCAATATTTATTTGGATTTGTGATTGATATTCCAATGGTTAAAAGACACCGAAACGTGTTTTTTACGATTGGAATATTGAATTTTATATTTCAAACAATTTTTAGATTCGTCCCAATTTATTATTTTTATGTTATTCGAAAACTTAATAATTAATTTTTTTTTGATCATATTTCCTTTGCTGATGATTATGGTAATTATGTTTTATTACAATTTCATAAGTATGATTCGGGGTAAAAAACGATTGTCAAAACTCAGGCAGGATGCATTCGATGATATTGAAAATGAGCGTAAAAGAATTGCCAATGATCTGCATGATATATCGGCGTTCTCAATTTTAAAAATCAAGGAGAATCTAAATAAGAATTTAAATGCTCCAATTCCAGAAATTGAAAACCAACTTTTCTCTTCGATTTATGATTTGCAAAATGAATTGAATCTATCTATAGAGAATTTGTATCCAAGAGATTTGTTGTTGCATGATTGGCAAAACAGTATCAAAAGACTGTGTTCTGGGCTTTCTCAAGTTGTGAATATTGAATGCAATATTCAAGTGATATCTCAACTTCAAAGTCAAATTTCAATACAATTATATCGGATTGTTCAAGAACATTTATCCAACATAGTTAAGCATGTAAAACCAAATTTTATTCAATTATTTATTGATGAATTTGAAGCCGAAATGTTTATTGAGTTTCTATATCCTGTTGATTCTACTAAAATGGATTTCAAGAAAACTAGTCAATCAGGGAGAGGTAAAATCATATTGGAGGAGCGATATAAGATGCTCGATATAAAATTTGAACAAGGAATTAAAGGAAATATGAAATTTGAAAAATTAAATTTCACAATAAAATGAATGTAATAATTTTAGAAGACCACAAAGGTATTGTCGATGAAATTAAAATCCATTTTGATTCGGAGTTTGGAGTTGTAAATTATAACGTATTCAATCAAAATTCAAATTTCATTGACTTCATAAAGAATAATACGGCACCAGATGTTTTAATTTTTGATTTACGATTAGATAATTCATTTCAGTTTGAAGCATTGTCTTTGGCAATTGGCTTAGATATAGCTTGTTATGTATACTCTGGTTATTCAAATCGGGGATTTATTGAGGAAGTAAAAAAAATGGGGGCAAAGGGTTTTGTGAATAAATCAAGTGGAATAGGCGCATTGATTAAGGCAATTAAATATGCCGAAAACAAAGAATTTTATATGTGTCCCGCAATACAATATGTTGTTGAATCTGAAATATTTACTCCTAAGTATGATATGAAACCAATTTTGACGAATAGAGAAATTGAGGTAATTGAATTATTGATTTTGGGTTATAATAATGAAAAAATTGCGGATAAATTAAATTGTGGTTTTCATTCTGTACGGGCTTTTCGAAGAAATATGTTGTTAAATAATAAATGTACAATGTTAACGCTATTAAGGAATTATATGATTTGGTATAAATAATTATTTATGCGTTTTTACTCACTTGAGTATTTTAATTTTACTATATTTGATATTGAATACATATAAACAAATAATTTGAAGCAAATTCATCCACATATCCATAAAGCAATTTTAGCAATCATTTGTTGCTTTGGATTTGTGTGTGCTTCGGCTCAAGTTATATCAATTTCAAAGGCGAAAAGTGATTTTCAAACTCAAGGGTTTATTGAGAATAAAGGTCAAATTAATAGTCTTGATTCCAATTTGAAATCAAATCAAATTTATTTTCAATGCAATATTGGAAATAGAATTGTGTTTGTAACAGCAAAAGGATTGATTTACCAAAAAATGAGTTATCCAACTCAGAAAAATAGTTCAACTGGATATTCTCATTTTCAACAAAAAGATGCTCAAATCAATGGGCGCCAACTTAATGATGAGTCGGTGTTGATTTCTGTAAATCGACTTGATATGAATTTGATTGGTGCCCATATTTCTAACAATATTGAACCCATTAACCGGAGTAACGATTATACCCATTATTACAATTGTGGAATAACCGAAAAAGTACATGCCTACAAAGTATTAAAAGTGCTAAATATTTATCCTGGAATTGATTGGATGTTAGAAATCAATGCTGTTGGAATCAAACATTCTTTTATTGTGCATCCAAATGCAAATCCAAATATTATCAAATGGCAATACGATAATCAAACTTTTCAAAAGGTTGATCAAAATGGGAATTTGATTTTTGGCAATAAAAAGGATACAATCAAAGAACTGGCTCCAATAAGTTTTCAAGAACTGAATACTAAAGTCAAAACACAATTTGAATCAAAGAATGGTATTTGGAAATATCATTTAGATAAATATAATATAGAAAAAGAGCTCATTATTGATCCAGAATTAGACCTTCATTGGTCAACCTATTACGGTGGTAAATATATTGATTATTGTCAAGCAATTGATTGTGATGAAGATGGCAATGTGTATGCGATTGGCTCTACAAGTGAAATTAGTACTTTAGTTACAAAGTATACAACAACATATACAGGCTCAAAAGATATTTTTATAGTCAAATTTGATACAGCAGGTAATCGCATTTGGTCTGTTTTTTATGGTGGAACGAGTGATGACTTGCCCAATTCAATTTCTGTAAATTCAAAGTTGAATTATTTTACTATAGCGGGAAGTACTTCTTCTTATAATGGTATTCACTCTGGTACATTTTCTGATTCTTTCGCTTCGTATAGATATAATAGTGGTAATGGTTGGCCGTTTATTGCAAAATTTGATTTCAAGGGGAATATTGTTTGGGGCCGTTATTTATCTTCGCTTGTTCGTTATGCAGGCGATAGAGCAGGAGGTATCAAATTATGTAATGATGGTACTATCTTAATGGGCGGAGTAACATTTTCTGGTGGATTGGGCACTTCGGGTGTATTTAAAGATACATTTACAGTTACTTCATTATGTAAAAATTGTTCTGATGGTTTCGTTACTAAATTTAATGGTAACGGAAGTTTAATTTGGTACAGTTATTATGGTGGTGAGAATGATGACAATATTAAAAGTTTAGATGTAGATTATTTGGGGAATGTATATTGCTTTGGAGAAACTCAATCTTCAAACAAGAATAAATGTATTGCAACTGATTCAGCAAATAGGACTTACAAATATTACAGTGACTATTTTGTAGTTAAATTCTCATCCACTGGGCAACGCATTTGGGGGACATATTTGGGTTCAACCGGACGTAATTGGTGTAGTGGCTGGGGTTACTCTGAGGGTTCAAATTGTTTGAAAGTCTTCAATTCAAATATTTACATTACAGCGAGTTCAGTTTATGAATCATACGGAACTACTATTGCCAAAGGTATTGGCACAAAAGGCGCCTATTTAGAAGTACCAACACCTTATAGATGGTTGCCATGTTTATTCTCGTTTAGCACTGCGGGTAAATTAAATTGGGCTACCTATATCACTAATTTGAATAGAGATGGTTTCGGATTGGGTTTATCAATTAATAACAAAGAAGAGATTTTTGCTACAGGTATGACAGTAGAATCTACCCAAATTGCAAAAGGCAATGTGTTTCAAAATACGAATACAGGAGTGAATGCTTATATTTCTCGATTTTCAAAAGATGGGAAACTAATTTCCGGTACTTATTTTGGAGGGAAAGGTAGTAATAGTACTTCTGGACTTGGTGTTTTTGCGCACAAAAAAGGATATCTTTATTTATGTGGTTTTACCGATATTATCCCTCTAAAAAAACCATTTCAAAAAACAACAAATGGTGTATCCGATGGTTATATTGCAAAGTTTTGCTATTCCGTAGATACCACCTTTGAAAAACGTGCCATAAAAAAATACTATTGGGCCCAAACTAAAAAAACCTATACCAAATCGGGTAACTATTACGATACCCTCAGAAAACGCGATGGCTGTGACTCTTTTGTTGTGCTTAAATTGCAAATTGATTCGTTTGTAAAAATCATTGATACTGCTAAAAAATGTGACCAATACAAATGGAAAGTTTCAAATCAAACCTATTCCAAATCTTCAACATATTACGATACTTTTTTTAGCAACAATATAAATACCCTAGATACCCTTCATGTTCTCAAATTAACCATTTTGAAAAGTTCTTATACTTGGGAAATGGGCCTTGGTTGTGATTCATTTATTTGGGCAACAAACAATAAAATTTACCGTAAGCCTGGAAAATATTCAGATACAGTTTTCAAAGTGAACCCAGTTGGTTGTGATAGCATTCGTCAGGTAGATGTGTATTTATTTGGTCCTGAAACCGATACCCTAAAAGCCTCAAATTGCTACCGATACTTTTGGAAACAAAAAGCCAAATATTACTACCAATCTGGATTTTATTACGATACACTGGCAGATAGAACAACCAATGGCTGTTACAAAATAAAAGTACTACAATTAACCATTAAAAAAAGTGGTGTAGATTCCGTGATTGTAAATGCCTGTGATTCCTTCTATTGGAAAGATACCAAGAAATGGATCAAAAAGACAGGTGTTTATTCCCAAACCTTAACAATACCCAATTATTTGGGTTGTGATTCAGTGCATATTGTCAATGTAAAATTGAATAAAACCACCGTTACTCAGTTTTATGATACCGCAAAAGACCTTTTTTATTGGCCTTCTAAAAATATTACAATTACGCAAAGTGGTACCTATAAAGATACTGTGAAATCCAGAATTTCAAACTGCGATTCAATTTCGATAATTCATTTAACTATCTTAAAATCTTCGGTTGTTTTTGATACAATTTCAGCTTGTCATAAATACACATGGCCTTTGAATAACCAACTGTATACGATAACAGGTCATTACTCCTATACACTTCCTATTTTAAATAGATTTGGTGGCGATTCGGTTTACGTGCTCAATTTAACAATTGTAAATCCCAATAATATTCCGCTCAACTATTCCGTAGTGCCGAAATTGAATGATACATTGCTCTGTTTTCAGTCGTTTGTTGACATTCTATTGCCTAAAATTGCCAATGTGCAATACACTTGGATTGATAATTTAGACAGTTTCACAACGCGCAGGATTTATCACGATACTTTCCAAATTGTGCGGTTAACTCAAGGTTGTTTTGAACGATTAGATTCGTTTCAAATTAAATTGATAGCAAAGCCTAGAATATTAGGACTTGCAGATACCATTGTTTGTAATGTTCCATTCAATACAAAACTAACTGCCAAAAATTCCGATTGGATTCGTTGGAATGATGGCGATACTTCTCTAACCAAATCAATCGTTACTTTAGGGAAATACCTATACCAAGCTGGTAACATTTGTGGCATTGTAGGTGATTCATTTGTGGTTAGACAAGGACTTGTCCCTCAAAAAATAATCAAAGACAGCATTGTTTTTTGTGAAGGCAAACCCATAGAGATTAATGGAGTTCAATATCAAATTGAAACATTCAAATACCAATGGGATGGCGGATCAAAAAGTCCAATATTTAGTCTGAAAAACGGAGGTGTTTATAGACTAATAACCACTTCTTTCTGTGGTATCAGAACTGATAGTGTTGTTGCAATTGAAGAGTTTTGTGGATGTAAAATGTGCATACCAAATGCCTTTACGCCCACCAATTCAGATGGATTGAATGATGGTTGGATACCCCGTTGGGATTGCTCTGAGCACGAGTGCCATATCCAAAGTGGGGTATATCAAATTTATAACCGATGGGGTGAAAAAATCGCAGATAATTCTGTCTTTATGCCTTGGGATGGTAAATACAAAGGCCAAGTGGTTCAAGAAGGCTTGTACATTTATAAAATCAACGCCAAATGGGATGATTCTTATCCCAAATCCAAACGCATCATTCAATCTGGCTATATCTTGGTATTGTCTGGAGTGAAGTAGGGTCTGGGACTGCTGAAAATTTTACTCATTTGAGTAATTTTTTTTGATTTAATTTGTAAGTGTTGGGAATTCTAAGGTTTATAAAAGTTTATAAAGGTTTATAAGTGTTTAGTTTTGGATTTTTAATTAAACTACCGAAGGTGTAAACTAGCAAAGCTGTAAACTCACCGAAGGTGTAAACAGGCGAAGCCGTCAACAGCGCAGCGTCAACTAGCGAAGCTGTAAACTTAATAACCCCATGCAACGTTTTAATCCTTATTATTGTCAATAACTTAAGATCCAAATTTTTGCTTATGAAATTAAAATTACAAACTGTTATTTTAATCCTTTTGGGATTGTTTTATTTGAATGCAGCAAAAGGTCAGACAGGCGGGCAAATGACCGCATCGTTGATTTCTAGTACCAAAGTAGTGGTGAAGGCTGAGTGGTACCGCGATTGTAGGGCTCTTCCTTTAAGCAAATCTAGATTTACATACGGATATTGTTTGTCAAAACCCTCAGGAACTGCAACATGCACTACCCAAACCTTAACCATTCCTTATCTAAAATTTAAAGATATTACCTATGTTGATAAAGGAGGTAAATTGCCTTGTTCGCCGCTGGGTGGAATGGCTTCCGCTTTTGGAATGGAACTAGACTATTTTATTGATACTGTTGATTTGTCCAGCTCTGGAATCTTATCGCTAATGACAAGCACAGGATGCACCAATTTGACTTTTTATATTAACCGATGCTGCCGATATCTAGGTTATGATAACGGCGGGAACAATACTGATTTTTATATCACCTCCACCATCTATTTTTCAAATTTAAACCGCTGTAAAAAGAAAACCAATGTGAGTCCATCTATCTTGTTTTACCCACATACCGCAATGACAGATTTGGAAAAACATGCATATACCCCCGCTCCTGTGGATTCTATTGAAAATGATAAAATTACTTGTAATCTAAATAACCCTTTAGAATCAGGTCCAAATAAAATGGTTAAGTTGACTTCACCGTATACAGCAAATGCACCTATTCCTACTATGTGCACACCCACCGGTAATGGGTTTTGTGCGCCTAATATGACAACAGACCCTGTGAAAGGATTTAGTTTCGATACCCTTACGGGTCGAATGGTTTATTTTTTGAATATAACCAATACAATTGGAACTGGCAATGGGTTTACTAATTCAGCCATGTTGTTTAATGAATACCGAGAAGATACCGCTAAAAATTGGGTGTTGATTGGCCAAACCATGCGGGAATTCATGTTCAATGTATCCAATGTTGGAGGAGGTAACAATCCCCCTAATATTGAAACAACGGCAGAGCTTTTTGCTACTGCCGGAAGATCTTTTTATAAGGAAATTAAAGTAACAGACAATATCAAAACGGGATACCAAACAGCTGCCGATACTGTTTTGGTTACAGCCGTTTCTGGTTGCAAGGGTTTGAAGATGTATGTGAAAAATCCGAATGACCGCGAGAAAATTGTGGTCATTTCTGGAACTCCAGATACTACGTATTGTTCTAAAATACCTTACAGAATGTCGATTCTGGCAAACGACCAATACAAAAGTTACGTGGCCTTGGCGTCGGCGCAAATTATGGTTCGTGTAAAACCATTGGGTTCTTACACCGCTTCTGTGAAAATGGGGAATTGCAATAGGGCAGTTTTGAATTTTAAAGCTGGAAAAGAAGTCACTGGAACCGTAAATGTGAAATGGACAGTGAAAGATTCTGTTTCCGGAAAAATAGAATTCACTGGCATCGTTAATTTGGCAAGTTTTTCTGATAGTTCTATAACCTTATCTAAAGGTAGTAAAATTATAACAGTTTTTGTTACCGGAAGTGATTTTGGATTTGACAATAGCACTTATTCCATACAAGCAATGTATGAAGTTTTGTTTACGCTGTCAGGTAAAACCATTTATTGCAAAGGTTCAATGGTTGATTTTACTGCTGTGCCTGTTACCATGAAGAAAATCAAATCTGTACAATATGCAGTGGGTTCAAATTATACTTACTTAGATACCCTCAATAAATTTACTTCTTTGTCCGTTGATAGTGCATTTACGCTTTTTGCAACAGCAAAAGATGTTTTGGGTTGTATTTCAACCGTTGCAACCAATATTGTATTTACAACCTTACCCGAAAAACAGTTCAAAAATGGGGTTAAAATATGTCAAAACGAATCTCAATTGGATATGCTAGCCCTTTGTTCCCTCAAAACCAATGAATACATTCAATTGAGTTCAAAAGATGGGTATATTTCCTTTGCGCAATATTTTGATGCAACCTTAATTCCGAATACCCAGTTTGCCAATAATTCGGTAGTTTCCAAAACGGTTTTTTACAAAGTAACAGATGGAAACAATTGTGAACGCAATGATTCAGTTGCTGTGAACATCTACCGTTTGCCGCAAATGGCCGTTGATTCTATTCAATTGTGCCAAAATACATTGAGTCTTAATTTAGACAAGCAAATTAAAACTCCTTCCGCATCCAACCTGACAAAATATACGTATCAATGGAAGGTGGTGTCCAATCCTGCAACTGTGAGTACTTCGGGATTGTTGAAATCGAGCACCGATACGGTGAAACGATATTTCAATTACGGCAATTCCGCTTCGACGAATTTTGAGGGACGCTATACGTTTCAAATCACTTTAACCGATACGTCAACTCATTGCACCAATAACGATATTTTGGCAGTGAACATAGTGAATGAACCCATCATCACGTTTACGCCCAATTTGACGTTCTGCGCCTATAAATCCAACATAGATTTGTTTGCCGACGTAAAAGTAGGTGGTAAAAATGTAACCGATGGCGTAGTAAAATTGACGGCATATAACAATTCCAACATGAATGCAACATTTTACAATACAGCGCTTGTAAATGGCCATTATTTGCCTAAAAATGCTGCCGAAGGCCGTTGGAAATATTCGTTTACAGGTCCTTTAACAGGTTGCAGAGATACAGCCATAAACGAACTTCGTATTTTGTCTACTCCAGATGCTGTTTTTTCATTGAGCACAGATACCTTGATTGATGTGGAAACGCCAAACATCACTGCAACCAACAATTCAACCATTTCAGACAATACAACCTTGAATTTTGAATGGAATCCCGGTACCGGAATCCCAGCAGACAAAGCAACCACCACCAACTTTAATTTCACTTATCCAAAAATTGAAAAGGGGTATCCGTTAACGCTCATTGCAACTTCTGCTGTAAATGGCTGTAAGGACACCATGTCTAAGAACATTGCTATCAAAAAGAATGTAAGTACCCAATCTTTGCAATTGATGGGAGGGCATTTTAATGACAAACTTCAGGTTGAGGGAATTGCTTCAAAAATCATTGAAATTCGTTGGTTTAACACAAATGGACAACTAATTGCCATTGATAAACAGAATAACGGAATTTCCCTTCGCAATGGAATCTACCTCTATGAAATTTTGTTGGAGAATAACACGAAAAACAACGTGGTTCGTGGGAAGTACTTTATAAAGTAACATTGTTAATCTTGATTTAACATTGGTGTTAAAATGGGGTTGTAATTTTGATTCATGATTAGGGGAATTTTATTGATCTTTTTGACGCTTTTTTTCTCAGTTGTTTCTTGTAAGAAAACTGAAACTGTAACTGCCCAAATTAATGTCGATACTGTAAAGGTGACGTATAACAATCAAATTGCGCCTATTTTGGCTGCCAACTGTATAAGTTGTCACAAAACTGGAAATACTTCGGGATACGTCAATTTAGATAGCTATATCAACGCAAAACCTTTTGGTATCAATGGCAATTTGTATGGATGTGTGCAACGCCTCGATGGAAATGTGGGAATGCCCATTGGCGCCCCGAAATTAGATTCCTTAAAGTTATTGCTAATTAAACGCTGGTGCTTGTTGAAATGCCCTGAGAATTAATTCTCAGCCGACAAACAATTTACCATTGACTCCCACGAAAACTGCTTCTTTAATTCCTTCAGGTTTTCTTTCATTTGAGGGATATTTTGTCCCTCAAAAATAGAAACAATTGCCTCAGAAAGACCTTCTGCCGTTGACTCACACACCAATCCCGCTTTACCATGTGGAACCAACTCCGACAATCCACCCACATTGGTAATGATCATGGGCACTTCGAAGTGATAAGCCACCTGACTTACGCCGCTCTGTGTAGCGCTGCGGTAAGGTTGCGCCACCACATCGGCCGCCGAAAAGTAAATTCTTACATCGTCGTTTGGAATAAACTTCGTGTGCAAATGAACGCGGTTTTCTAAGCCGTGTTTGGCA